>NZ_CP015381.1:3817532-4136465 GCF_001854245.1 Desulfococcus multivorans
GGCCCAATGCGGCTTGGCGGCTTCCAAGCAGAAATGCCAGGGCGTTGACCCGTATAACGGTAATCGTTATAGATACCGCCTTGCGATTGGCGCAAGTCCTGGGAATGCCGGCCGACTTCCGGCTTGGGCTCCAGCAAGACTGGGATCTTTGGCATGCAATGAACGGTCCGGGCGCGGGGACGCCGAGGCCTTCGGATTCAACCGGTTCAAAGGGCTGAAGACAAAAATCGAAAAGGGGCACGCGGCCCAGTTCCGTCTGCTGACCGATTGGTTTCAGAACTGCGGGGAGGCCGTTGATTTCCTTTCAGGAGATCGAGAATGTCAGCCGGGCGTTCGTTGCGTGTATTATAAGCTTGACGCCAGGGGGGGGTGGCGGTTTGATATTGCGTTCAGCCTATCCAATTGCTATCAATTATGATTTGGGGTCGGGCCAAGCCAAGTCCTTGTTATCCCGGAAATAATGCCTCAAAACAGGCCGAAATATCGGCTTAAACGGCCATTTTTGGGGGCAAAATGGCGGGTTTAAGGAGCGGCAATTGGGGTCGGGCCAAGCCAACCCTTTGTTATCCCGGAAATAACGCCTTGAAACAGGCCTGAATATCGCCTTAAACGGTCATTTTTGGGGGCAAAATGGTGGGTTTAAGGAGCGGTGACGTGGCAATGCCGGGAACATCCGCACCCATTCACGATTTCTCACTGAACCCTTCAATTTCACCCCTGAAAATGGCGGTTTAAGGGTCAAATGCGGCGATTTTTAGCCATTTTTCCTTTAAATATCAAGCAGGTTGGTTGGCCCGACCCCGTGAATCTTGGCCCGACCCCATGAATTCATGGGGTCCAGGTCCAGTGGGGTCGGGCCAATGCGGCTTGGCGGCTTTCAAGCAGAAATGCCAAGGCGTTGACGCGTATAACGGTAATCGTTATAATGTGATATATGATAAAGTCCTTTCACGACCAAGGTACGGAAGACGTTTTTGACGGCGGGAACTCTCGGGAAGCGAGGCGTTGCTGCCCGCGTGACTTGTGGGCGATTGTTCGGCGCAAGCTTGACCAGATCAATCGTGTTCGAGAAATCGGCGAACTCGCAATCCCACCGGGAAATCGTCTGGAACACCTTAGGGGTGAAAGGAAAGATCAATATGCCATTCGGATAAACCAGCAATTCCGGATTTGTTTTATATGGGAGGATGGCCATGCCTACGAGGTCGAAATTGTCGATTATCATTAATTCGGGCGCGGGACGGCGTTTGCCGAAGCACCGTCCGCCGACACACCCCGGCGAGATGCTGCTGGAAGAGTTCCTGAAACCTCTGGGGATTTCTCAGAGCGCGCTGGCGATTCGTCTTGGGATATCCTACCCTCGACTGAACGAAATCGTTCGGGGGCGACGCTCCGTGACGCCCGATACCGCCTTGCGATTGGCGCAAGTCCTGGGAATGCCGGCCGACTTCTGGCTTGGGCTCCAGCAAGACTGGGATCTTTGGCACGCAATGAACGGTCCGGGCGCGGACGAGATCTCCCGTCTCGAACCCATCCTGCGCGAAGGGTAGTGAACGGCGTGAGGCTGTTTTTGCTTCGGGAGTCTTTTGTATAAAGGTTTCTCACGCAAAGGCGAAAAGGACGCAAAGGGGTATTTTGGGATTGATTTGGGGTCGGGCCAAGCCAACCACTTGTTATCCCTGAAATAACGCCTCAAAACAGGCCGAAATATCGGCTTAAACGGCCATTTTTGGGGGCGAAATGGCAGGTTTAAGGAGCGGTGAAGTGGCAATGCCGGGAACATCCGGATCCATCCACACCCATTCATGATTTATCACTAAACCTTTCAATTTCACCCTTGAAAATGGCGGTTTAAGGATCAAATACAGCGATTTTTGACTCTTTTTCCTTTAAATATCAGGCAGGTTGCCTGGCCCGACCCCATGAAGGAAACCATGAAGCATGCAAAGGGAATGTGTCATTTTGATTGGAAAAGTCGATAAACAAGACCTTCGATATGATCAAAATGTCGGTCCGTCGTTATCAGTTCGGCACCGGTTTCCATGGTCTGCGCCGCGATCCAGATGTCGTTTGAAGGAATCGGCGTTCCCTGTCGCCGGAGCTGCGCGGCAATTCGTGAATATCGATCCGAGGTGATATCCGTCATTGTGATGGTTTCGACGACGGGATGCGACAAGAAACGGTTCAGCTCCTCCATATTTTTGGAAAAACGGGAACCGTTGCGGAATCCAAACATCAACTCACCCAGAACGATCGGCGATATGAATATCAAATCCGCCCGGGTGAGGTATTCGACAAGCTCCGGATATCCGAGCTTAAACCCGACATAGGCGCTCGTGTCCAGGATGAGTTTCATTTCCACATATCTTCATCGATCTGTTCGCAGGATTGGATGGAGAGTTGAAACGCCTCGGCTTCATTTTGGCTCCAGCCCCCGGAGAGTCGCTTCAGGGATGATGCCGGAGAGGTCTTTTTCCCGAATTCCCTGTGGATGATCTCCTTGATCACCTGATTGATGGATTTACGGCTCTCCCTGGCGATGCGCCGAATTTCCCGCTCGATTTCCGGGTCGATGCCCCGAATGGTAATCTGATGCATGACGCACTCCTTGAGTCTTTATGATGCATTATATGAGGCGCCTTTTGGGATGTCAATGCCATTGGGCCATTGGGGTCGGGCCAAGCCAACTCCTTGTTATCCCGGAAATAACGCCTGAAAACAGGCCGAAATATAGGCTTAAACGGTCATTTTTGGGGGCAAAATGGGAAGTCTAACGAATGGCGAGTCGTCAATGTTGGGAAAATTCGAACCCAGTCATGATTTCTCACCAAACCCTTCAATTTCACCCCTGAAAATGGCGGTTTAAGGGCCAAATACGGCGATTTTTGGCCATTTTTTCTTTAAATATCGGGCAGGTTGCTTGGCCCGACCCCATGAATCCTATGAATCCATAATAAAATTTAAGGATGGCTTATGGCAAGAGCGAAACGACATTATCTTTCCGGAAACATCTGGCACATCACGCATCGGTGCCACCAAAAGGAATTCCTGCTAAAATTCGCCAGGGACCGTCGTCGATGGCTGCAATGGCTGTTCGAAGCCAAAAAACGATACGGTCTCTGCATATTGAACTACATGGTCACCTCAAACCATATTCACCTTCTCGTCTTCGACGACAAGGATCGCCAGGCAATTCCAAAATCGCTTCAGTTGATCGCCGGACGCACTGCGCAGGAATACAACCGGAGAAAAAACCGGAAGGGAGCGTTTTGGGAGGATCGGTATCATGCGACCGCCGTATCGAGCGGCCGACATCTGGCCCAATGCATCGCCTACATCGATTTGAACATGGTGCGCTCCGGAGCGGTGGGGCATCCGTCTGAATGGGAGTGCAGCGGATACAATGAACTTCAAGGGCCGCGAAAGCGGTATGCGCTCATCGATTACCAGCGTCTGATGGATTTTCTCCAAATTTCGACGATCGACAATCTCGTTCAGTCTCATCGCCGATGGATCGACGATGTCCTCAAACAAAAAAAGCGCGACAGAGAGGCCAGATGGACACAGTGCATCGCCGTAGGAGACCACGATTTCGTTGAGGATATACGCGCGAAGCTCGGCATCCGGAAAACCGACGGACGGATTGAAGCAGCCGACGGATCCTACCGTCTTCGTGAATCGCATACCCCGTATCCGGATTCTACCTCCTCTGAAAAAAACACATTCCCATGGGAACTGGAGAAATTGGGGTCGGGCCAAGCCAACCCATTGTTATTCCTGAAATAACGCCTCAAAACAGGCCGAAATATCGCCTTAAACGGTCATTTTTGGGGGCAAAACGGCAGGTTTAAGGAGCGAAGAATTGTCGATGCCGGAAGCATCCGAACCCAGTCATGATTTCTCACTAAACCCTTCAATTTTACCCCTGAAAATGCCGGTTTAAGGGTCAAATACGGCAATTTTTGACCATCTTTTCTTTAAATATCAGGCAGGTTGCTTGGCCCGACCCCGTGAACATCCGTGAACACGAAGGATATTTGGCCCGTGTGGCCGGATTCAACCCATTCGCATCTATAAAATCAGTTTGTCTATCTGTTCCACATATTCAAAATGGTGGTCTCGGGTCAACAGCGTCCCCCCAACCTCCATGCAGCAGGCCGCTATCCAGACATCGTTCAGGGGAATTTTGTGGCCTTTTTTAACCAGCGAAAGGTAAATCAGCCCATATTTTGAAGCAACCGGTTGTGTGACATCGATGACCGTTATTTGCAGTTTCTCGATAATTTCATTCAGTTTCATTTCGTTCCACTCCCGCCGTCGGCCATTCATAAACCCATAAAACAGTTCGCCGATGACGACGGCCGGGAGATAGATGGATTCACCCAACTCCGCCATTATATCTACGGTTTGTGGTACGCCTTCGGCAAAATCACAGTAGATATTCGTGTCGAGCACCAACCTCACGGCCAGTCCCTTTCATCCACCTTATCAAACACCGCCGCGGCTTCGCGCAATTCGGTCCCTTCATCCGGAGACATCCATCCGGACAACTCCCTGATTAACTCACGACGGCTTTTCTTGAGATTGTATTTTTCATCCAGGGCTTCGAGTATCAGTGCGGTTTTGGTTTTACCTTTTTTATCCGCCAATGCCTGAAGGCGGGAATTTGTTTCCGGCGGAATTCTTAAACTGATGGGCATGGCCGTCTCCTGCTTTATTTTATTGTATCTCTTTTTTCAGAAATGTATTACAGGGATGATCGACCGTCAAGACGTTTTTGGCTGGGATTTGTGTATCAATTCATTTGGAGAAATTGAGAAATTGGGGTCGGGCCAAGCTAACCAATTGTTATTCCCGAAATAATGTCTCAAAATAGGCCGGAATATCGCCTTAAACGGTCATTTTTGGGGGCAAAACGGCAGGTTTAAGGAGCGAAGAATTGTCGATGCCGGAAGCATCCGCACCCATTCATGATTTCTCACTGAACCCTTCAATTTCACCCCTGAAAATGGCGGTTTAAGGGTCAAATACGGCGATTTTTAGCCCTTTTTTCTTTAAATATCAGGCAGGTTGCTTGGCCCGACCCCATGAATACTTAGAAATTTGAAGGATAACATGATTCGATCTCTGTTCATGCTGCTGGTGGGGGCGTGGCTCGCACAGGCCGGTGTTTTCTATGCGCTGTTGACGCGGCCCGCCGCCGTGGAGAAGGCCGACGCGGTGGTGGTTTTCATGGGCGCTGACGGGCGCGCCCGGGAGGGGTACGCCCTGGCCCGCCGGGGGCTTGCGCCTTATCTCATCCTGTCTCCGGCCGATGTCCGGCGCGCCGCGGCCCTGGACCGGAAATGGGTCGGCAGGAGACCCGCCTTCCGACACCTCATCGAAGACCGGGCCGAGACCACCTTTCAGAACGCGCTGCTCACGGCCCGCATCATCCGGGAAAAGGCGCTCAAGTCCTGCCTGCTGGTGACCAGCCCGTACCACATGCCGCGCTCCCGATTGCTCCTGGAGCTGATGCTGTGGGGCACGGACGTGAAGATCCTCCCCTGCCCCACGGCCCCCGGGCCCTTTCCCGCCTCCCCCATGGATTGGCAGAAAGCCCACTTCAAGCGCGCCCACAACGAGATGGTGGAATTCTGGGGCAGCCTCCTGGAGGCAGCCCGCTATGCCGTGAGCCGGGAGCTGCCGCCCCGGGGAGCTGAGGATGGCGCGGGGGTTGCTTTTTTGCGGTCGGTGCTGTTATTTCAGATGGATTGAGGGTGGGAAATTGGGGCAGCTTGCTTGACCCGACCCCTTAAAATCAAGGCTGAAAGGAGATCGGCGCCCCGTTCGTCGCAGGCGCATCCCTTCAGCCTTCAGTCTGCAGTCTTCAGCCTTTACAAGGAGGTTCAGCCGTGAAAATTGTTTCTGTTGTGGGGGCGCGGCCCAATTTCATGAAGATCGCGCCGTTCATCCGGGCCGTGGAGGCCCACAACCAATCTTTGGCGGGATCGGGCGCGCCCGGCATCCGCCATCTTCTGGTTCACACCGGCCAGCACTATGACGACAACATGTCGCGGGCCTTTTTCGAGGCACTGGACATCCCCGAGGCCGACATCAACCTGGGCATCGGCTCGGGCAGCCACGCCGAGCAGGTGGGACTCACCATGATCGCCTTCGAGAAGGTGGTGCGGCAGGAGCGTCCCGACTGGGTGGTGGTGGTGGGGGACGTCAACGCCACCTGCGCCTGTTCCATCACCGCCAAGAAGGAGCATGTCCGCCTGGCCCACATCGAGGCGGGGCTCCGCTCCCGCGACATGACCATGCCCGAGGAGGTCAACCGGCTGGTGACCGACCGCCTCTCGGACCTGCTCTTCACCCCGGACCGGCTCTCGGGCGAGAACCTGCGGGCCGAGGGGGTTCCCGAGGATCGGATCCGGTTCGTGGGCAACATCATGATCGACACCCTGGAGGCCCAGCGGGAAAAGGCGGCCGCCCTCGATGTGGCGGATATCGTGAACCGGAACCGCATGGGCGGCGGGGGTCTCGGGGCGGTGCCGGACCCGGGCCAAGGGTTTTCGCTGTTGACCCTTCACCGGCCCTCCAACGTGGACGACCCGGCGATTCTCGGGGCCATCGTCGACTTTCTGACGAACGAGCTGACCCGGGAGCTGACCCTCCTCTGGACGGTCCATCCCCGCACCGAAAAACAGCTCAGGCGCTTCGGGCTGTGGGACCGGGTGGCCGCCGCCCGGAATATGGTCCTCCTCACCCCTCTGGGCTACCACGAGCTTCTGCGCCTCAACATGGACGCCGCCATGGTGCTGACCGACTCCGGCGGGCTTCAGGAGGAGTGCTGCGTTCTGGGAACCCCCTGTCTGACCCTGCGGTGGAACACGGAGCGGCCCGTGACCCTGCGGGAACACGGCGGCGCGAGCGTGCTGGTGGGCAACGACGTGGACCGGATCCGCAAAACCTGCCGGGAGATGCTGCAGCGGGGCCGAACCCCCGCCCGCCCGGAGCTGTGGGACGGCAAGACGGCGGCGCGGATCGTGACGGCGCTGGCGGGGGATTAATTGGGGTCGGGCCAAGACAACCAATTGTTATTACATAAATAAAGCCTGAAAAGAGCCCTGAATATCGTCTTAAACGGTCATTTTTGGGGACAAAATGGCACGTTTAAGGATCGGTGAATCGTCAATGCCGGAAACATCCGCTCCCATTTACGATTCGCCATTCAACCCTTCAATTTTACCCTTGAAAATGGCGGTTTAAGGGTCAAATACGGCGATTTTCGACCATTTTTCCTTTAAATATCAGGCAGGTTGCTTGGCCCGACCCCATAAGCTATGAGACCGTTGACAATTTTCCTTCGTTCCCCTATAAGAAAAGGAATGGGCAATTGACACCCGGCGCGATCCTGCTACGTCGGCATTGGCGTCTCGAACCTTTCATATCCGGATGCGGTGCGGCATATGATATATCAGATCCGAAACCCCCGATTTTATGTTGTTTTTTGCATTGACCTCTGCCTCGTTTGTCTCTCTCTTTTCCTCGCTTACCTGATCCGATTCGATTTTGAACTGAGACCCGCCGACTATCGGCAGATGTCGGCCCTGCTGGCCCTTGTGGTCCCCCTCAAACTTACGGTCTTCTTCTTATATAAGCTCTACAGGGGGATGTTCCGGTACGCCGGCCTGGCGGAGATGTGGCGGATCGCCAAGGCGGTGATCCTCTCCAGCCTGGTGGTCGTCTCCGCCGTCCTGGTCCTGAGCCGGTTTCAGGGCTTTTCCCGGGGGGTTTTCATCATCGACACGGCAACCACCTTTCTGCTCATCGGCGGGTTCCGGCTGAGCATGCGCCTGGTCTTTCAGTACTTCCAAAACAAGAACGGCGTATCCCAGGAGGTTATGCCGTACCAGCGCGGCGTCCCCACCCTGATCATCGGGGCGGGCACCACCGGCGAGAAGATCCTCCGGGAGATCTCCACACAACGGAGCCTCTATTACAACGTCGTCGGATTCATCGACGACGACCCCGGAAAACAGGGGCGGTCGATCCACGACATCACGGTGCTGGGAACCGTGGCGGCGCTTCCCGGCATCGTCAGGAAGCACGAGGTCGGACAGGTCCTTATCGCGGCGCCTTCCGCAAGCGGCCGCCAGATCCGGACCATGGTGGATGCCTGCAAGGCGGCCAGGGTTCCCTTCAAGACCCTGCCGGGCCTGGCCGAGCTCATCGACGGCAAGGTCTCCATCAAAACCCTCCGGGACGTCAACTACCGGGACCTCCTCCGCCGGGACCCGGTGCGCCTCAACGTCCCCGAGATCGAAAGCTATCTCAAGGACCGCCGGGTCCTCGTCACCGGCGCCGGGGGCAGCATCGGCAGCGAACTCTGCCGCCAGATCGTCCGGTTCACCCCCGAAAACCTCATCCTCTTCGACGCGTCCGAGCCCAACCTCTACGGCATCGAGATGGAGCTCAAGCACCGGGTGGGGTACCAGAAATACGTCACCGTGCTGGGCGGGGTCCAGGACAAGGCCCTGGTGGAGCGGGTGATGCGCCGGTACCGGCCCCACGTCATCTTCCACGCCGCCGCCTACAAGCACGTGCCCATGCTGGAGCGGAACCCCTGGCAGGCGGTCACCAACAACATCATGGGCACCCGGGTCCTCATGGAGAGCGCCGTGAAGCACGGCGTGGGCCATTTCGTGATGGTCTCCACCGACAAGGCGGTGCGGCCCACCAACGTCATGGGGGCCTCCAAGCGGGTCTGCGAGCTCATCGGAGCGGCCTGCACCGGCGGCGGCACCCGGATGATGACGGTGCGCTTCGGCAACGTGGTCAACTCCGCGGGCTCGGTGGTCCCCCTCTTCCGGGAGCAGATCGCCCGGGGCGGGCCGGTCACCATCACCCACCCCGAGGTGACCCGCTTCTTCATGACCATCCCCGAGGCGGCCCAGCTCGTGCTGCAGGCCGGCGCCCTCGGGGAGGGCGGCGAAACCTTCATCCTCGACATGGGCACCCCCGTCAAAATCGTCGACATGGCCCGGGACCTCATCCGCCTCTCGGGCAAGGAGCCCGACACCGACGTCGAGATCGTCTTCACCGGCCTGCGGGAGGGGGAAAAGCTCTACGAGGAGCTCATCACCCGTGGCGAGGGCATCGTCGCCACGGCCCACGAAAAAATCATGGTGCTCAAGGCCGGAGACGACTGGGACGGCCTGGGAGGGCAAGCGCCGTACCGGGACCGGCTGACGACCCGGATCAACGAACTGGCCGCCATGGCCCAGGGGTACGACGGGTGCGCCATCCGCCTCAAAATCCAGGAGATCGTCCCGGAATACGACCTCCAGGACAGCGAATGCATCCTCTAACAGACGTAGACGCATCGACGGAAATGTTATATATTGGGGTCGGGCCAAGCCTACCCATTGTTATTACAAAGATAACCCATGAAAATAGTCCGGAATATCGCCTTAAACGGTCATTTTTGGGGGCAAAATGGCAGGTTTAAGGATCGGTGAATTGTCAATGCCGGGAACATCCGCTTCCATTTACGATTCGCCATTAAACCCTTCAATTTTACCCTTAAAAATGGCGGTTTAAGGGTCAAATACGGCGATTTTCGACCCTTTTTTCTTTAAATATCAGGCAGGTTGCCTGGCCCGACCCCATGACCGATGATTTTGATTCATTCCGGCAGTTTTTTACTGAAACCATGACGCGCAATTGAGAAGAGTAATGAGATCGTCAGAACTCAAACGAAAAGAAGGTGACTATGGTTTCAGGTGACGGTATCGACGACAAGCGGCAGCGGCGGGTTCTGGTGGTGGACGACGACCAGCCCATTCAGAAGCTCTTCATCCATGCCTTCCCCCAGTATGCCGTTCAGGCGTTCGGCTCGGCGGAAGCAGCCCTGGAGGCACTCAGGACGGCGGAATTCGACGTCATGTTCGTCGACATCAACCTGCCCGGGATGGACGGATTCGCCTTCGCGAAACAGGTCCGGAAGGATCACCCCGACGCCTTCATCATCGGCATGACCGGCGCCGCCAACAAGTTCGAGTTCTCCGAATGCAGGGCCGCGGGATTCGACGCCTATTTCTACAAGCCCATCAACATCAAAACCATCAAGCAGCTGCTGGCCGACAGGCTGGGTGAAGGCTGAAAATTGGAGACTGAGGGCTGAGGGCTGAATCGGCATGAATGTCCCGTTCGTCGCAGCCGCACCCCTTCAGCCTTCAGCCTTCAGCCTCAAAAGACTGATCATCGTGATATTCAAAAAATATCGGATAGATTGGATGGTCCGGCCGCATCTGGCAGGGGTGGTGCCGCTGATCCTGTTTGCGGCCGTGATGCTGCTGCTCTTCACCCGGCAGCAGGAATCCGCCATTCGGAGCCTTCTTCAGACCAGAGCCGAGTCCCTGGCCTTCATCATCGATCGGAGCGTGGGCGAGCAGGCGGCACTGCTTCGCGGCCTGGCGACCTCGGGCACCCTGGACCGGGGAGATCTCGCCGCCTTCCGCCTGGAGGCCGAGCGGCTCTGGCGGATCCACCCGGAATGGTACACCCTCGTCCTCACCGACCGGCACGGCCCGGTCTTCAATCTGCGCATCCCCGAGGGAACCCCCCTGCCCCCCCTGGCCGACCCGGCCTCGCTGAAACAGGTCTGGGAGAGCCGGAAATTCGCGGTGGGGAACCACCCCCGGGCCTACATCACGGTGCGGGTGCCGGTCCTGAGGCAAGGCCGCGTCGTTCACACCCTCGTTGCCGTCATCCACGCCCAGCTGCTGGAAAACATCATCGTCGCATCCACGGACACCCGGGAATGGGACGTGGTGGTTGTCGGCCCCGGGGACGCGATCATCGCCTCGTCCATCCCGGCCCTCGGACTGAAGGCCTCTCTGTCGCCTTCGGCCCTGCGGCGGGAGATCCAAAGATTCTCCCCCGCGCGACGACGCTACGCATCACCTGTCCCCATCCCCTCCACCAACTGGCACATCCTTGTTCTGGCCCGGACCGAAGACCTCGAAAAGCCGTTCCTGACGAAACGCACGACCGTCTACCTGGGCGCCTCGGCGGCGGCCCTTCTGACGATTTTCCTGGTGTGGAGCCTGAGCGCGGCCCTGAGCGCCCGCCGGGAAACAGCGGTTCTTAAACAGGAGGTGGATAAGCGGATGCGGACCCAGGCGGCTCTGGAAGAGAGCGAGGCCCGGTTCCGGCTCCTGGTGGAAAGCTCCCCCGACGCCATCTTCGTCCATGTCGACGGCCGCTTCGCCTATCTGAACCAGGCCACGGCCCGACTCCTCAAGGCCCCCTCTCCCGACGCTCTTGCGGGGCGGTCCATACGCGAATTCATCCATCCTGATTTCCACGGAATCGTCGACGGCCGCCTGGATCGGTTGATGCGGGAGAAACGCCCGGTCCCCCTCCTGGAGGAGCGCTACCTGCGCATGGACGGCATTGCAGTGGCCGTCGAGACGTCCGCTGTGCCCATCCGCTACGGGGATGCCGACGGTGCCCTGGTCTTCGTACGGGACATCACCGAACGGATCGAGCGGGAGACCGCCCACGACATTCTGGAGCGGCAGCTGGCCCAGGCCCGGAAGATGGAATCCGTCGGTCGCCTGGCCGGGGGCGTGGCCCACGATTTCAACAACATGCTGAGCGTCATCACCGGCTATTCGGAGCTGGCCCTGACCCGGCTGCATCCCGGAGACGCGCTTCGCAACGATCTCGAGGAGATCCTGTCGGCGGCCGGGCGCTCGGCGGACATCATCCGTCAGTTGCTGGCCTTTGCCCGACGCCAGACCGCGGCTCCCGTCGTACTCAATCTCAACGACGCCGTGGAAGGCATGCTCAGGATGCTTCGGCGCCTCATCGGCGAGGCCGTCGAACTGTCGTGGTCGCCCCGAACAGGGCTGTGGCCCGTCAGGATCGATCCGGCCCAGGTGGACCAGATCATCACCAACCTCTGCGTCAACGCCCGGGACGCCGTCACCGATGTCGGGAAAATCGCCATCGAAACCCACAACATCGTTGTCGACGGATCCGGAGACGGCGATCACCCGGCAACGCTCGAACCGGGCGAATACGTCATGATTACGGTGACCGACAACGGCATCGGCATGGCTCCGGAGACGCTGGAGAAGGTCTTCGAGCCCTTCTTCACCACCAAGGCCTCCGGCAGGGGCACCGGCCTGGGCATGGCCACGGTTTACGGCATCGTCAGGCAGAACCACGGATTCATCCATGTCGACAGCGAACTGGAAAAAGGCACCCGGGTCCGGATATTCCTGCCCCGCCATCATGCCGATGCCGGCCCGGCTTCGGGAGACGCCCTTCCTGAAAAGGCCCCCAACGGCAGGGGGGAGACGGTCCTGCTGGTGGAGGACGAGCCCGCCATCCTGAAGATGGGAAAACAGCTGGTCGAGGGGCTGGGCTACACCGTGCTGCCGGCAACCGGCCCCGAGGAGGCCGTCACCCTGGCCGCGGCCCATCCGGGGCGCATTCACCTGCTGGTCACCGACGTCGTCATGCCGGGAATGAGCGGCCGGGATCTGGCGCAACGGCTGCAGTCGACCCACCCCGATATCCAGGTCCTGTTCGTGTCCGGATACACTGCCGACATCATCGCCCACCACGGCGTCCTGGACGACGGGGTCACTTTCCTGCAGAAGCCCTTTTCCCGAAAAACACTGGCCGAAAAACTACGGCAATTGAGGCTCCGGGAGAAAAATGATAAGAGGAGGCTGAAGGCTGAAGACTGAAGGCTGAAGGGGTGCGCCTGTAACGATCGGCGCGTTTAAGCCTTTTCAGTCTCTATGCGTTCCATGCCTGAAAGGGAGCACCTGCGACGAATGCGGCGCTTGCACCCCTTCAGCCTTCAGTCTTCAGCCTTCAGCCTTTAATTTTACACAACGGCGCGAAGGCGCCAAGGGAGATACGATGAAACACACACCCAGAAAGATCCTGGTCACCGGCGGCGGCGGGTTTCTCGGGTCGCACTTGTGCGAGCGGCTCCTGGACGACGGGCACGACGTCATCTGCGTCGACAATTTTTTCACGGGCAGCCGTCGCAACATCCTCCACCTCATGGACAACCCCTACTTCGAGCTGATCCGCCACGACGTCACATTCCCCCTCTACGTGGAGGTGGACGAGATCTACAATCTGGCCTGCCCGGCCTCCCCCATCCACTACCAGTACAACCCGGTCAAGACCATCAAGACCAACGTTCACGGCGCCATCAACATGCTGGGGCTGGCCAAGCGCATCCGGGCCAGGATCTTCCAGGCCTCCACCAGCGAGGTCTACGGCGACCCGTCGGTCCACCCCCAGCCCGAGGGCTACTGGGGCCACGTCAACCCCATCGGCATCCGCTCCTGCTACGACGAAGGCAAGCGCTGCGCCGAGACCCTCTTTTTCGACTATTACCGCCAGCACCGGCTGCAGATCAAGGTGGGCCGGATCTTCAACACCTACGGCCCCAAGATGCACCCCGACGACGGGCGGGTCGTCTCCAACTTCATCGTCCAGGCCCTCAAAAACGAGCCCATCACCATCTACGGCGACGGCTCCCAGACCCGATCCTTCTGCTATGTCGACGACCTCATCGAGGGCTTCGTCCGGTTCATGGCCTCCCCGGACGACTTCACCGGACCGGTCAACCTGGGCAACCCCAACGAGTTCACCATCCTGGAGCTGGCCCGCCGGATCCTCGACCTCACGGGCTCCCGCTCCGAGATCGTCTTCAAGGACCTCCCCGCCGACGACCCCCGCCAGCGGCAGCCGGACATCCGCCTGGCCAGAGAACGGCTGGGTTGGGAACCCAAGGTCCCCCTGGCAGACGGCCTGAGCAGGACCATCGCCTATTTCGAGGGGTTGCTGGGGGAATAGCTGAAGAGGCTGAAGGCTGACTGAAGAGGCTGAAGGCTGAAGGCTGAAGGGGCACAAACGCCGCGTTCGTCGCAGGGGCGCCCCTTTCAGCCTATAGTCTTAAACCGTTAGTCTTCGGCCCTCAGCTTAAAGAGACTGAAGGGGTATCACCGCTCCGTTCGTCGCGGACGCACCCCTTCAGCCTTCAGCCTTCAGTCTTCAGCCTATATTGGATGTATTTCATCAACCCGCCGCTCTGGACGAGTTCCTGCATGAAGGGGGGGATGGGGCGGGTGGTGAACCGCTCGCCGGTCTCCACGAGGACGATCTCTCCCGTATCGAAATCCACCGACAGTTTCTTGCCGGTCTCGAAGGCGTCCGTCGCCTCGCATTCGAGGATGGGCAGCCCCATGTTGAAGGCGTTCCGGTAGAAAATCCGCGCAAAGCTTTTGGCGATGACGCAGGACACCCCGGCGGCCTTGATGGCGATGGGGGCGTGCTCCCGCGACGATCCGCACCCGAAGTTCTTCCCGCCCACGATGATGTCCCCTTCCCTCACCTTGCCGGCAAAGTCCGGATCCGCATCCTCCATGCAGTGTTTAGCCAGTTCCGCAGGATCGCTGGTGCTGAGATACCGCGCCGGAATGATCAGATCGGTGTCGACATCGTCGCCGAATTTGTGGATGTTTCCGGTTACTTGCATAGCCATATAAGTCCTTGATTCAGATAGTTAAAAAGTGGCCTATGCCACCCTGTCCGGCCCGACGATTTTTCCGGCGATGGCGGAGGCGGCGGCTACGGCGGGGTTGGAGAGGTAGACCTCGCTTTCCGGGTGGCCCATGCGGCCGACGAAATTGCGGTTGGTGGTGGCGATGGCCCGCTCGCCCTTGGCCAGGATGCCCATGTGCCCGCCCAGGCAGGGACCGCAGGTGGGGGGGCTGATAATGGCGCCGGCGTTCATGAAGATCTCGAAGAGGCCTTCGTCCATGGCCTGGCGGTAGATGGTGGGGGTGGCGGGTATGACGATGAGCCGGACCCCCTTGGCCGCCCGGTTGCCCGTGAGGACCCGCGCCGCCGACCGGAGGTCCTCGATGCGGCCGTTGGTGCAGGAGCCGATCACCGCCTGGTCGATGACCACCTCTCCCACCTCGCTGATGCCCCGGGTGTTTTCGGGCAGATGAGGAAAGGCCACCTGGGGCTCGATGTTCCCCACGTCATAGGTGATCACCCGGGCGTATCCGGCGTCGGGGTCGCTGTGGAAAGGGGTGTAGTCGCGGACCGCCCGGTCCTGGACAAAGGCCTCCGTGAGGGCGTCCGGGGCGATGATGCCGTTCTTCCCCCCCGCCTCGATGGCCATGTTGGCCATGGTGAGCCGCCCCTCCACGCTCAGGGCCTCGATCACGGGCCCGGTGAACTCCATGGCCTGGTAGAGGGCCCCGTCCACCCCGATGTCGCCGATGGTGTAGAGGATCAGGTCCTTGCCCTCCACCCACGGGTTGAGGGTTCCCTCGTAGACGAACCTGATGCTCTCGGGCACCCGGAGCCAGACCTCGCCGGTGATCATGGCCGCCGCCAGGTCGGTGGAGCCGACCCCGGTGGAGAAGGCTCCCAGGCCGCCGTAGGTGCAGGTGTGGCTGTCGGCGCCGATGACGAGGTCTCCAGGCAGCACCAGTCCCTGCTCCGGCAGGAGGGCGTGCTCCACCCCCATCTCCCCCGCGTCGAAAAACCAGGTGAGCTCCTGCTCCCGGGCGAACTCCCGCACCAGCTTGACCTGCATGGCCGAGGCGATGTCCTTGTTGGGCACGAAATGGTCCGGCACCAGGATGACGCGGTCCTTGTCGAACACCTTTTTAGCCCCGCTCTCACGAAACGCCTTGATGGCGATGGGGGCGGTGATGTCGTTCCCCAGCGCCACGTCCACCCGGGCCATGATCAGATCCCCCGGCGACACCTTCGACACCCCCGCATGCGCCGCGAGAATCTTTTCGGTGATGGTCATTCCCATATGTTTCTCCTGATAGGGTTTTAAGTTTCAAGTGATTCTGTGTTCAACCTTCGGCTTTCGGCAATCATGGGCCGGGGCCGGATAGGACATAGGCTTAAGACTGAAGACTGAAGGCTAAAGGCTGAAGGCTAAAGGGGTGCAAGCGCCCCGTTCATCGAAGGGGCGCCTCTTTCAGCCTATAATCTTAAACCGTTAGTCTTCGGCTCTCAGCTCAAAGAGACTGAAGGGGTGTCACCGCTCCGGTCCTCGCAGGCGCGCCCCTTCAGCCTTCAGCCTTCAGCCTCTTTAGTCAGCCTTCAGCCTCTTCCTTCTCAATCCTCCGTCTTCAGCACCGACAGGAAGGCCGACTGGGGGATTTCCACCTGGCCGACCATCTTCATCCGCTTCTTGCCCTTTTTCTGCTTCTCCAGGAGCTTCCGCTTTCGGGTGATGTCGCCGCCGTAGCATTTGGCGGTGACATCCTTGCGGAAGGGGGAGATGGTCGTGCGGGCGACGATCTTGGCGCCGATGGCCCCCTGGATGGCGATCTTGTACATCTGGCGCGGGATCTCCTCCTTGAGCTTCTCGCAGGCCCGGCGGCCCCGCTCCACGGCCCGGTCCCGGTGGACCAGCTGGGAAAGAGCGTCCACCCGCTCGCCGTTGATGAGGATGTCGAGCTTGACGAGATCGGTCTCCCGGAACTCGAGGATGTCGTAGTCGAAGGAGCCGTACCCCTGGGTGACCGACTTGAGCTTGTCGTAGAAATCGTAGATCACCTCGGCCAGGGGGAGCTCGAAGATCATTTCGAGCCGATCCCGGGTCAGGTACTGGTAGTTCCGGTTGATGCCCCGCCTATCGAGGCAGAGCTTCATCACCGCCCCCATGTAGCGGTCCGGAACGATGATGGCCGCCCGGATGTAAGGCTCGCGGGTCATCAGGATGTTGGACGGGTCGGGGTAGAGGGACGGGTTGTCGATGATCATGACCTCACCGTCGTTGAGGGTGATCTCGTACTGAACCGACGGGGCGGTGAGGATCAGGGAGAGGTCGTATTCCCGTTCCAGCCGCTCCTGGACCACCTCCAGGTGGAGCAGCCCCAGAAACCCGCACCGGAACCCGAAGCCCAGGGCCGCGGAGGAGTCCTTCTCGTAGATGAGGGCCGAATCGTTGAGCTTCAGCTTTTCCAGGCCGACGGCCAGGTCTTCGTATTCGTCGGAGGCCACCGGGTAGATGGACGAGAAGACCACAGGCTTGGATTCCCGGAATCCGGGCATGGGCGCGTCGCAGGGGTTGGACTTGAGGGTGATGGTGTCGCCGCAGCTGGTGTCGGAGACGGTCTTGATGCCGGCGATCATGTACCCGACATCCCCGGCCGACAGCACCTTCCGGGGCTTCCGCACGATCTGGAAGATCCCCACCTCCTCCACCTTGTACCGGGCGTTGTTGGACATGAACTGGATGGTGTCGCCGGCCTTGATCCGTCCGTCGAAGACCCGGAAATGGACGATGGTCCCCCGGAAGGGGTCGTAATGGGAGTCGAAGATCAGGGCCCTGAGCGGCTTGTCGGGGTCGCCCTTGGGGGGCGGCAGGAAATTGACGGCCGCCTCGAGGACGTCCTCGATGCCGATCCCCTCCTTGGCCGAGGTCAGGATCACCCGTTCGGGGTCGAGCCCCAGATCGTCCTCGATCTGCTCCCTGACCCGTTCGATGTCCGCCGAGGGGAGGTCGATCTTGTTGATGACCGGGATGACCTCCAGGTTGTGCTCCATGGCCAGGTAAAGGTTGGCCAGGGTCTGGGCCTCGGCCCCCTGGCTCGCGTCCACCAGGAGGAAGGCCCCCTCGCAGGAGGCCAGGGCCCGGGAGACCTCGTAACTGAAATCGACGTGGCCGGGGGTGTCGATGAGATTGAGACTGTAGGTTTTGCCGTTCTTCGCGGTGTAGGGCAGGCAGACGGTCTGGCTCTTGATGGTGATGCCCCGCTCCCGCTCGATGTCCATGGTGTCCAGGATCTGATCCTTGAAATCCCGGTCGGCGACAATGTGAACCGCCTGAATCAGCCGGTCCGACAGCGTCGACTTGCCGTGATCGATATGAGCGATAATGCTGAAGTTTCGTATATGTTCCATTTAATGCTGTGATTTTTTCATGATAAATGTTAAAATGTCATTTATTAAATTTTGAGATTCTGAAACCTTGACATATCGATCCTCGTGATCGCCTGTCGCGATCGCGGGGGAGCGGCACAGGCCGGCCAAATTTGTCGCCTCAAACGCCGCCGCACGTCTCCTCTCCCGAGCCCACGCCGGGAACGCGCCGCCGACAGGGTTGGGCTATCCAGAGCGCCGTCAACCGATGATATTGCTTCCGGGTTGACACTGAATTTGTTTCAGAATATATTGAACGTTTTTCAAAGAAAACAGGAGTTCTTTACTATCAACAGACCGATAGCCTGTCAACCCCGATGCATATCGGAATTCGCCAAACCAGGCCAATATGATGAAAAAACCCCGACGCCATATTGACAGCAAGGTCCTCATCGTTGACGACGACGACATGATACGGGCACTGATGAACGACTTCATGAAGACCCTGGGATACCAATGCTACACGGCATCCAGCGGTCTTGAAGCCCTCAGGATCCTGGAAGAGAATCCCGTGGACGTGGTCATCACCGATATTATCATGCCCGGCATGGACGGCCTGGAACTGACCCGGAAGATCAAGGAGAAGTACGATTACGAAATCATCGTGATGACCGGATTTTCCGGAGCGTACTCCTACGAGGAGGTCATCCAGAAGGGTGCCAGCGATTTCGTCTTCAAGCCGGTCCGCTACGAGGAGCTCCACCTCCGGCTGCAGCGCGTCCTGAGGGAGCGGTCCATGCGCGAAAAGCTCCAACAGCTCGCCATCACCGACGACCTGACCCGGCTCTTCAACAGCCGCCATTTCTACCGGCGGCTCTCCGAGGAGATGGACCGGGCCGTGCGCTACCATCACCCCCTCGCCCTTTTGATGCTGGATATCGATTATTTCAAGGCCTATAACGATACGCACGGCCACCTGGAAGGCAACACGGTGCTGACGCGCCTGGGGCATATCATCCGCAGCGGTTTGCGGCGGCTGGACTCCGCCTATCGATACGGCGGCGAGGAATTCACCGTCATCCTCCCGGAGACCGACGGTCCCGGCGCATGCCACGTGGCCCGGCGACTCTCGGACGCCATCGCCGGCGAACGGTTTTACCCCGCGGCGGGCAAGGCCGTCGGCATCACCGTCAGCATCGGAATCGCCGAGTACCGGCCCGACGAGAAGATGGAGGTGTTCATCAAGCGGGCGGACGTGGCCATGTACGCGTCCAAGCAGAAGGGACGGAATTGCATCACGTTTCTGGAGACGGACCCCGACGACACAGCGGTGCGGTCCGCGGGATGAAGCGTCCGGGTCGCCCCGCACCGCACCTTGCAGGGGCGCGGGGCTGCATCCGTCAATAGGTGTAGATCTCGTACGCCGTCTTCATACCGAGCAGGTCATCGATCTTTTCCTGAATCGCCGTCCTTTCGGGCGACAGGACCCACTCCCGCCAGTCGTCCACCGACGCCCACGTGCTGATCACCAGGCTCTCCCCCGGCTTGTCGAACCGTTTCAGGGTTTCACCGGAGATGTACCCGTCCCGGTTCATCGTCAGCACCCTGAGCTCCCTGAGAAGGACCGCCAGTTCAGCCTCCTTGCCCTTGGGAACCACCCTTTTAATCAGAATCTTAGCCGCCATGCCGCCTCCTTTCCGCCCGCGGGCCGTTCAACATCCGATTACGCGAACCCCGCTTCGCCGCGGCGTACCGTCCGAATCGCCTTCCCCGGGATTCGCAAGCATCCATCTCACCCCTCCTGCCAAGCCCCCCGAACCGCCGGCGCTTCGACAGGAGATCACATCCGCGATCCGGCCGACCGGGGCTGACCCCGATGCCGCAATAAATACATATCATATGTTGATTCACCTTCATAGAACAAATACGCCCCGCCCCCATCACCCCCCTTCCCGGTTTTCTGTTTGACAGGGAAAGGGGCTCTGCTATAAAAATCGGGTTTCAGGGTGGTTAGGGTGGTTAGGGTTTTAGAGTTTTAGAGTGTTAGAGTGTTAGGGTTTCAGGGTTTCAGGGTTTCAGGGTGTTAGAGTTTCAGAATTCCAGGATTATGAGGATGGAGGACGGAACGTCCGACACATAATCACATAATCACATAATCACATAATCACATAATCACTTAAAACCTTAAAACCCTAACCACCCTAATCACCCTAACCTCGCATACTTTTTCTCAAGGAGCCAATTTTGCTAAAATATCCCAGATACGGCGTTTGCGTTTGCGTTTCGATCGTCATCGTGCTTTTTTTCGGTTTGGGTTTCGGGGGGGGCGGCACGGCAAGGGCCGAGACGGCGGCCAGGGTTCTGATCCTGCCTTTTGACATCCATTCGGACAAGGACCTCTCCTTTCTCAGGAACGGCATTCAGGACATGCTGACCTCCCGGCTGACCCGTCCGGGCAAGCTTCAGCCCATCCCCAGGGAGGCGGCCCTGAAATCGATCCAGGGCCTGGCCGACATCGATGAAAAGACCGCCGGACGCCTGGGAGAGACCCTGGGCGCGGACTATGTCGTCTACGGCAGTCTCACCGTCTTCGGCGACAGCATCAGCACCGACGCCCGGCTGCTGGACACGTCGGGGAAAAAGACGATGCTGTCCTTCAACGAATCGGGAAAGGAGAGCGGTGACGTCATCTCCCACATCGACCGGTTCGCGGGGCAGGTCGGCGAGACGCTGTTCGGCGCCGGGGCATCCCCCGCGCCTGCCGCTCCCGCCGCCGCGCCCAAGACTCCGGAAGAACAGAGCCGCATGCACCCCGAATCCCTCTGGACCGGCAAGATCGACGCCGAGGACCAGCGCCTGGCCGCCGGAGAGACCGGAAAAGGGGCCCTGGGCGCGGCCTGGAAGAGCCGCAACTTCAAAATGGCCATCGAGGGCCTCTCCATCGGCGACGTTGACGGCGACGGCAAGAACGAAACGGTTTTCATGACCGAGGACGGCGTTTTCGTCTACCGATACACGGACCAGCGGTTTCTCAAGATCGCCGAGATCCGGGAAAGCTTCAACCACCGTCATTTGAGCATCGACGTCGCCGACATCAACGAAAACGGCGTCGGAGAGATCTTTGTCTCCAACATCCACGAAGAACGGCAGTCCCTCATGTCTTACGTCCTGGAGTGGGACGGGGCCCGGTTCAAGAAGATCGCCGAGAACGTCAAGTGGTATTTCCGGGTGATCGACCATCCCTCCCGGGGCAAACTCCTGATGGGACAGCAGGGGGACACCAAGCGCCCCTTCACGGCGGGCATCACGGAGATGCGCTACAACGGCGTCGAGTACGTTCCGGAGACGGCGGGCGAGCTGCCCCTGCCCAGGTGGGTCAACATCTTCGGCTTCAACAGCGGCGATGTGGCGGGCAACGGTCGGGAGATGACCGTGGCCTTTTCCGAGCGGAACTATCTCAGGGTTCTCACCGCGGAAAATGAACGGGAATGGGAGAGCGAGGAGCCCTATCTCTCCGGCGGGATCTACGTGGAATATCCCGACGAAGCCGCCGCCAGAATCGGCGAGTACCGGGAGCAGATCCGCCAGTACCTGCCCCAGCGGGTTCTCATCTCGGACGTGGACAAGGACGGCAAAAACGAGGTGTTGGTCTGCCGCAACAAGGACGCCGCCGACGGCCTCTTCGCCAAGCTCCGGATCTTCAAGTCGGGCCAGATCGAGTGCCTGGCCTGGGACCAGTTCGGCCTCTTTCCCAAATGGAAAACCCGGAGCATCTCCGGCCACGTCAGCGACTACGTCCTGGGGGACATCAACAACGACGGCCGACCCGAGCTCGTCTTCGCCGTCATCCGAAAAAGCGGCTCAGCCTTCGGCGACGCCCAGAGCTTCATCGCCTCCCAGGATATTCTGCCGAAGGAGTAGTAGGGCCTTCGGCGTCCTGAAGATCTTGAGACTGAAGACTGAAGACTGAAGACTGAAGACTGAAGACTGAAGACTGAAGGGGCATAACCGCCCCATCCGTCGCAGACAATCCCCTTCAGCCTTCGGCCCGGTGATTAGGTGATTAGGGGCTTAGGTGATTAGGGGCTTAGGGGGCCGAGGGCTTTGGCCCTCGGCTTTAACCACATAACCACATAACCACATAACCACATAACCACATAACCACATAACCACATAACCACATAACCACATAACCACATAACCACATAACCACATAACCACTTATAACCCAAATCCCGCAATCCCCTCCCCCCTTTTCCCCCCACCGCCAAAGCCCCCCCTTTTTTCTCTTGACAGTCTTCGCGGCTTTGCATAAAACCATAAGCGATAACAATGTTATTCATTCAAAAACCACTTTGGGTTCGTTTCTTTTTTTATTCCATTTTTTCGGATTGTTAAGCATAAAAACAGGTCAAAACGCCATTTCTCGCGGGAATCAAAAAGGATGTCGGTTTTGAATGGAGCGCCAGACCTCAACCCTTGTAACGCATTATTTTTTCCTGCCATTGCCGTGACGGGTCAATTTAATGGATTGGACAAGCAGTAACGATGTTAGATGCATTTAATCCGGATATTCACGATCGTCTCGAAAAAGCCGTGCTGGAGGTCTTTTCCAAATCGGATTTTCACAAGGCCAGCATCCGGGACGTCGCCAAGAAGGCGGGGGTCAGCTTCACGACCATCTACAAGCATTACGGCAGCAAGGAGCGGCTTGTCTTCGCCTTTGTCGACGTCTGGCTGGGCAAACTGACCGACCGGATCGTCGACCATCTCCAGGGGATCGAGGATCTCAAGGAAAAGCTCCGGAAGGTCTTCTGGCTGCAGCTCGATTACTACGAGCGCCACACGGGCCTGGGGCGGATCCTTTTCATGACCCTGCCCATGAAGACCTGGATGGCGGACGAGACCTTCCAGCAGCGGAAGATGATCGACCTCCTCGTCGACGTGCTTCGCCAGGGACAGCAGGAAGGCATCCTCAATCCCCACGTCAAGGCCGGGGTCCTCCTCGACTTCATCATGGGCTTTGTCCAGCGCACCTTTTTCATGTGGATCCTTCGCGGACAGAAGGAGAGCCTGTCGGAACAGGCCAACACCCTTTTCGAGATGGTATGGCGGGGCATAACCAATCCCGATATCAAAGAGAAAGCGTGAGCAGGGTCCCCGTCTCGAGGGCGTCCGCCCGCGCTTCGCTTCTTAAAAACGCCCCTGGGGCGAAAACGGTTAACCTTAATTGATTCAGGAGGAAGGCATGAAGATACTCAAAATCGATCACCTGGGCATCGCCGTCAACAGCATCGACGACGGCAAAAATTTCTGGTCGGAGGTTCTCGGGCTGAAATTCGAGGGCGCCGAGACGGTGGCGGAACAGAAGGTTACCACGGCCTTCTTCCCGGTGGGCGAGAGCGAGGTGGAGCTTCTGGAGTCGACGTCTCCGGACGGCCCCGTGGCCAAGTTCATCGAAAAGAAGGGGCAGGGCTTTCAGCATGTGGCCTTTCGCGTGGAAAACATCGAGGAGGCCCTTGCGGAGTTGAAGGAAAAAGGCATTCAGCTGATCGACCAGAAGCCGAGAATCGGCGCCGGCGGGGCGAAGATCGCCTTTCTGCATCCCAAGGCCACCGGCGGCGTGCTGGTGGAGCTGTGCCAGAGAGACTAACCTGAACCGTCAACCCCGAAGGAGCGTCACATGTCAGAACATCCGAACAAAAAGAAATGGGAAGAAATCGCCAGTAAGCAGATGAAGGGCAAATCCCCCGACACCCTCGACTGGATGACCCCCGAAGGCATCAAGGTCAAGGCCCTCTACACCGCCGAGGATATCGAAGGGCTGGAGTGCGTCAACACCCTGCCGGGCCTGGCCCCTTACGTCCGGGGTCCCATGGCCACCATGTACGCCGGCCGCCCTTGGACCATCCGCCAGTACGCCGGCTTCTCCACGGCCAAGGAGTCCAACGCCTTCTACCGCAGGGCCCTGGCCGCCGGCCAGAAGGGCCTCTCCGTCGCCTTCGACCTGGCCACCCACCGGGGCTATGACTCGGACCACCCCCGGGTCTCCGGCGACATCGGCAAGGCCGGGGTCGCCATCGACTCCGTCGAGGACATGAAGATCCTCTTCGACGGCATCCCCCTCGACCAGATGTCCGTCTCCATGACCATGAACGGCGCGGTCATCCCCATCCTGGCCGGGTACATCGTCGCGGCCGAGGAGCAGGGGGTCAAGCACGAGCAGCTCACGGGAACGATCCAGAACGACATTCTCAAGGAGTACCTGACCCGGAACACCTACATCTACCCGCCCGAGCCCTCCATGCGGATCATCTCCGACATCATGGCCTTCTGCTCCAGGGAGATGCCCAAGTACAACACCATCAGCATCAGCGGATACCACATCATGGAGGCCGGCGCCAACAGCGTCCTCCAGACCGCCTTCACCCTGGCCGACGGCGTCGAGTACGTCCGGGCGGCCATCAAGAGCGGCATGGACGTGGACACCTTCGCCCCGCGCCTCTCCTTCTTCTTCGGCATCGGCATGAACTTCTTCATGGACATCGCCATGCTGCGGGCGGCCCGGTTCCTGTGGCACCGGCTCATGAGCCAGTTCAACCCGAAGAACGCCAAGTCCTCCATGCTGCGAACCCACTGCCAGACCTCGGGCTGGAGCCTCACGGAGCAGGATCCCTACAACAACATCATCCGGACCACGCTGGAGGCCCTGTCGGCGGTCCTGGGCGGGACCCAGTCCCTCCACACCAACTCCTTTGACGAGGCCATCGGGCTGCCCACCGACTTCTCGGCCCGCATCGCCCGAAACACCCAGATCGTCATCCAGGACGAATCCCAGATCTGCCACGTCATCGACCCCCTGGGCGGCTCCTACTATGTCGAGGCCCTCACCGACAGCATCGTGAAGGAAGCCCAGAAGATCATCGACGAGATCGAGGAACTGGGCGGCATGGCCAAGGCCATCGAGTCGGGCATGCCCAAGATGCGCATCGAGGAATCGGCGGCCCGCAAGCAGGCCCGCATCGACCAGGGCCTCGACGTCATCGTGGGCGTCAATAAATACAAGCTCCCCGACGAGAAGATCGACTTCGAGGTCCGTGAGGTTCCGGCCTCCGTGCGCGACGAGCAGGTGGCCCGCATCAACGAGATCAAGGCCACCCGCGACAAGGCCGCCGTGGAGAAGGCCCTGGCCGACCTGACCCGGGCGGCTGAAAGCGGCGGAAACCTCCTGGAGGCGGCCCTGCCGGCGGTCCGTGCCCGGGCCACCGTGGGCGAGATCTCCGACGCCATGGAAAAGGTCTTCGGCCGGTTTGTCGCCACCACCCGCTGCATCTCGGGGGCCTATGCCTCTGAGTACACCCGGAACGCCGACGTCATCGAGGGTCTTCGCAAACGGACCGAGGCCTTCCTCGAAAAGCAGGGCCGCCGTCCCCGGATGCTCGTCACCAAGATGGGCCAGGACGGCCACGACCGCGGCATCAAGGTGGTGGCCAGCGCCTATGCCGACCTCGGCTTCGACGTCGACATCAGCCCCATGTTCCAGACCCCTGAAGAGGCGGCCAAGATGGCCATTGAAAACGACGTCCACGTGGTGGGAGCCTCCAGCCTGGCCGCCGGCCACAAGGCCCTGGTGCCGGCCCTCATCGAGGAGCTCAAAAAGGCGGGCGGCGAGGAGATCATGGTCATCGCGGGCGGGGTCATCCCCCCGGGCGACTATGACTTCCTTTACAACGCCGGCGTCAAGGCCGTCTTCGGCCCCGGCACCCCCATCACCGACTCGGCAAACAAAGTGCTGACAATGCTCGAAGAAAAGTATATGAAGTGATGCTGATGGCTGAAGGCTGGAGGCTGAAGGCTGGAGGCTGAAGGCTGGAGGCTGAAGGCTGAAGGGGTGACCCGGCCTTCAGCCCGGGGCCGGGGCAAAACCGCACATGACCCCGGCCCTGATCACCTAAACACTTAATCACTTAATCACTTAACCACCTTTTTTTTATGTTCAAAGATCCCGAATACTACGTCCAGGGCGTGCTGGACCGGAACCGATTGATGCTGGCCCGGACCATCACCCTCGTCGAAAGCACCCTGCCGGCCCACCAGGAACTGGCCCGGGCCGTCATCGACCGGCTCCTGCCCCACACCGGAAACGCCGTCCGGCTCGGCATCACCGGGGTGCCCGGGGCCGGCAAGAGCACCTTCATCGAAAGCTTCGGCACCCGCCTAACCGACAAGGGCCACCGGGTGGCGGTGCTGGCGGTCGACCCCAGCAGCACCCGCAGCGGCGGGAGCATCCTGGGGGACAAGACCCGAATGGAGAAGCTCGCCGTCAACGACAACGCCTTCATCCGCCCCTCCCCCTCGGGCGGGACCCTGGGCGGCGTGGCCCGCAAGACCCGGGAGACCATGCTCGTATGCGAAGCCGCCGGGTTCGACGTGGTCATCATCGAAACCGTGGGCGTCGGCCAGTCGGAGACCACCGTCGCCTCCATGGTCGATTTCTTCCTGGTGCTGATGATCGCGGGCGCCGGCGACGAGCTCCAGGGCATCAAGAAGGGGGTCCTGGAGGTGGCCGACGCCATCGCCATCAACAAGGCGGACGGCGACAACGTCATGCGCGCGGAGATGGCCCGGAAGGAATACCAGGCCGCCCTGCACCTGCTGATGCCCGGCAGCCCCAACTGGTCTCCCCCCGTCCTCACCTGCAGCGCCCTGACCCTGGACGGCGTGGACAAGATCTGGGAGACCGTCCTGGACCACCGGGACAAGCTGACCCGGAGCGGCGAGCTGGCGGCCCTCCGGAAAAAGCAGGCCCTGGACTGGATGGCCTTCCTCTTGGACGAGGGTCTCCGGGGATGGTTCTTCGGCGACCCCGAGGTCAAGGCCGCCCTGCCGCGCTTGCGAAAGGACGTGGAGAACGGCATCCTCTCCCCCACCGCAGCCGCCGCGGAACTGCTCGGGCGGTTGAAATGAAAAAAAGTGGTTAAGTGGTTAAGTGGTTAAGTGGTTAAAGCCGAGGGCCAAAGCCCTCGGCCCCCTAAACACCTAAACACCTAATCACTTAATCACTTAATCACCTAAACACCTGAAACCCGGCCGAAGGCCCGTACCTTCAGCCTTCAGCCTTCAGACTTCAGTCTGGCCGAAGGCCCCCCGCCTCCGGCTCAAATAAACGATGAAAGGATGGGAAGATGGGTAATGTTGCAGACAAGATTCAGGATCTCAAGGATCGGAAGGCCAGGATTCTGCAGATGGGCGGCGAAAAGGCCGTGGCCAAGCACAAGGAGAAGGGCAAGCTGACCGCTCGGGAGCGGCTGGATCTCTTCTTCGACAAGGAAACCTTCCGGGAGGTGGACGCTTTCGTGATCCACCGGTGCGGCAATTTCGGCATGGAGAAGGTCGAGATCCCGTCCGACGGCGTGGTGACCGGCTACGGCAAGGTGGACGGCCGGACGGTCTTCGCCTTTGCCCAGGATTTCACCGCCCGGGCCGGCAGCCTGGGGGAGATGCACGCCAAGAAGATCTGCAAGGTCATGGACATGGCCCTGAAGGCCGGCGCGCCCTTCGTGGGATTCAACGACTCGGGCGGCGCCCGGATCCAGGAGGGGGTCGACGCCCTGTCGGGCTTCGGTCAGATATTCTACCGCAACTCCATATCCTCCGGCGTCATCCCCCAGATCTCGGCCATCATGGGCACCACCGCCGGCGGCGCGGTCTACTCCCCGGCCATGACCGACTATATCTTCATGGTCAAGAACACCAGCTTCATGTTCATCACCGGGCCCCAGGTCATCAAGGCGGTCACCGGCGAGGAGATCAGCTTCGAGGACCTGGGCGGCGCCAGCGCCCACAACGAGAAGAGCGGCGTCTCCCACTTCGCCTGCGAGTCCGAGGAGGACGCCATCGACAAGATCAAGAAGCTCCTCTCCTTCCTCCCGTCCAACAACATGGAGGATCCGCCCATCGTCGACACCGGCGACCGACCCGACCGCATGGACCCGGCCCTGGACACCCTCATCCCGGACAACCCCAACCAGTCCTACGACATGCGGACCGTGATCGCCGCCATCGTGGACAGCGGCGACTTTTTCGAGCCCCACGAGCTCTACGCCCCCAACATCCTCATCGGGTTCGCGAGGCTGAACGGGCGGACCATCGGCATCATCGCCAACCAGCCGGCCTACATGGGCGGGGCTCTGGACATCAACGCCTCGGACAAGGCATCCCGGTTCATCCGCTTCTGCGACGCCTTCAACATCCCCATGCTGACCATCGCCGACGTGCCCGGCTACCTGCCCGGGTCCGACCAGGAATGGGGCGGCATCATCCGCCACGGCGCCAAGCTGCTCTGGACCTATTCCGAGGCCACCGTGCCCAAGCTGCTCCTGGTCACCCGCAAGGACTACGGCGGATCGTATCTCGCCATGTGCTCCAAGGATCTGGGGGCCGACATGGCCTTTGCCTGGCCCACGGCCGAAATCGCGGTCATGGGCGCGGCCGGTGCGGCCAACATCATCCACGCCCGCGAGATCAAGGCCGCCGAGGACCCCGGGGCCAAGCGCAAGGAAAAGATCCAGGAATACGAAGACCTCTTCTCCAACCCCTACCGCGCGGCGGAGCGGGGCTACATCGACGACGTCATCATCCCCAGCGAGACCCGGCCCCGGCTCATCGACGCCCTGGAGGCCCTCTGCGGCAAGCGGGAACTCCGGCCGCCCAAGAAACACGGCAACATCCCGCTGTAGTCCCCGACCCGGGACACGAGGCCGAGGATGACCCGAAACCGAAACGAAGGAGTCGGCATGAAAGAGAACGACACGAACAGGAAAAAAATCACCGCCGCCCTGTCGGCCGTAGCGGCCTATATCAAGAGCGGCGAGGAAATGGCGGCCATGCAGGGGCCCCCGGCCGAAGCACCCCCGGCGCCGGAAAAGCCGGCCCCGATGCCTTCCCTCTGGGGCGTCGGCGGCCGCCAGGACATCATGCAGATGCGCAACCTGATGCAGATGAAGGCCTTTCACGTAAAAAGAGGCTGAAGGCCGAAGGGATTTAGGCTGAAGGGAAAGGACGGAACACCGTAACCCCCCGCCCTTCAGTCCGCAGCCAGCAGCCGACAGTCCAACGCCTATAAAAACAGGCTGAAGGCCCAAAGCCCCGGCTCTTCGATCCGCGACGGCAGGCACTTGACCGCCTGACCCCCTGACACGCAGCATCGAGCCGGAGGCCCGGTCTTCAGGCGATACACCTTTCATAACGGGAGAATACACATGAGCGACCAAGTCAAGATGACCGAAATGAATTACAGCCCCGACCGACCCAAGGCGGAGAACCCCATCAAGATCATGGACCTGTCCCTCCGCGACGGACACCAGTCCCTCTTCGCCACCCGCGGCCGCACCGAGGACATGATCCCCGTGGCCGAACTCATGGACGAAGTCGGCTTCTGGGCGGTGGAGACCTGGGGCGGGGCCACCTTCGACACCATGCACCGGTTCCTGAACGAGGACCCGTGGCAGCGGCTCCGGACCCTGAAGCGCTACTTCAAGAAGACCCCCTTCTCCATGCTGCTCCGGGCCCAGAACCTGGTGGGCTACCGGAACTACGCCGATGATCTGGCCGAGGCCTTCGTGGAGCGAACCGCCGAGAACGGCATGGACATCTTCCGGACCTTCGACGCCCTCAACGACTACCGCAACTTCGAAACGGTGGTGAAGGGGATCAAGAAGGCCGGCAAGCATTTCCAGGGCTGCATCTGCTACACCATGACCGAGCCCCGCCTGGGCGGCGAGATCTACAACCTCGACTACTACGTCAACAAGGCCAAGGATCTGGAGGCCATGGGCGCCGACTCCATCTGCATCAAGGACATGGCCGGCCTCATCGCCCCCTACGACGCCTACAACCTGATCAAGGCCCTCAAGGCGGCCGTCAAGCCGCCCATCCACCTTCACAGCCACTTCACCTCGGGCATGTCGCCCATGAGCCACCTGAAGGCCATCGAGGCGGGGGTGGACATCATCGACACCTGCATGACGCCCTATGCCTACCGCACCTCCCACGCCGCGGTGGAGCCCCTGGTCATGGCCCTTCTGGGCACCAACCGCGACACCGGGTTCGACATCAAGAAACTGGCCCGGATCAACGAGATCCTCGAGAAGGAGGTCATGCCCAAGTACAAGCACCTCCTGGACGACAGCAAGGTCTCCGTCATCGACATCAACGTGCTGCTCCATCAGACGCCGGGCGGCATGCTCTCCAACCTGGTCAACCAGCTCCGGGAGATGGACGCCCTCGACAAGATCGACCAGGTCTACAAGGAGCTGCCCAGGGTCCGCAAGGAGCTGGGCGCCATTCCGCTGGTCACCCCCACCAGCCAGATCGTGGGCATCCAGACCGTCAACAACGTCCTCTTCGACGACGAGAACGAGCGGTACAAGATGATCACGGCCCAGGTCAAGGACCTCTGCTACGGCCTCTACGGCAAGACGGCCATCCCCATCGATCCCGAGGTTCAGAAGAAGGCGCTCAAGGGCTATTCCCGGGGCGAGGAGCCCATCACCTGCCGCCCGGCCGAGGTGCTGGAGCCCGAGCTGGAAAAGGCCCGTGAGGAGATCGGGGACCTGGCCAAGGACATCGACGACGTGATCCTCTACGCCATCTACCCGGTCACCGGCAGGAAGTTCCTCAAGTGGAAATACGGCGTCGAGGCCCCGCCCAAGGAGGTGCTCCCGCGAACCATTGAGGACGTGAAGAAGGATGAGGAGCTGATCAAAAAGGCCAAGGCCGGACTCCTGGTGGAGAAGGCCCCGGCCAAGGATGTGCCCGAGAAGGGCGAGGCTACGCGGAAGTTCAACGTCTTCGTGGACGGCGACTACTTCGCGGTGGAGGTGGACGAACCCGGCGGGGCCCCGATCATCGCCTACCAGGCCCCGGCTCAGGCCGCTCCCGCAACCCCTGCCGCGCCCGCGGCACCGGCGGCACCCACAGCCCCCGGAAGACCGGCGCCCGCCGCGCCGGCCCCACCCGTGAAACCGACGCCTGCCGCGCCGGCAGCCCCGAAGGCCGCGGCCCCGGCGCCTGCACCCGCGGCCCCGGCACCCGCTGCGGACGCCTCCGGCACGCCGCTCACCGCCCCCATGCCCGGCATGATCGTCTCCTATGCCAAGAAGGTGGGCGACGCCGTCAAGAAGGGCGACACCGTGGTGATCCTGGAGGCCATGAAGATGGAAAACGCCCTGCCGGCGCCCTGCGACGGCACTGTCAAGGCCGTCAATTTCTCCAGCGGCGACTCGGTGGCCAAGGGCGCGGTCCTCTGCGTGATCGGCTGACGTTCCTCAAGCAATGTCCGGGGCGACCGGCCGCGCTGCCGGCGCCCCGCCCTCTACCCAACCCGACAGACAAGAAAGCAGGGAGATCATGAAGATCCACGAATATCAAGCCAAGGAATTGTTCAGAAAACACGGCGTCGCGGTGCCCGAGGGCGGCGTCGCCTTCAGCGTCGACGAAGCCAGGGCCGTGGCGGACAAGCTCGGCCGGTTTCCGGTGGTGGTCAAGGCCCAGATCCATGCCGGCGGCAGGGGCAAGGGCGGCGGCGTCAAGGTCGCCAAGGACGCGGGGGAATTCGACTCCTATGCCAACCAGATCCTGGGGATGACCCTGGTCACCAAGCAGACCGGCCCCGAGGGCAAGCGCGTCAAGAAGCTCCTCATCGAGGAGGGCCTCAACATCGCCAAGGAGCTCTACCTCAGCATCCTGCCCGACCGGAGCACGGCCAAGATGGTCATCATGGCCAGCGAGGCCGGCGGCATGGACATCGAGGAGGTGGCCGAAAAAACCCCCGAGAAGATCATCAAGGTCTTCGTGGATCCCCTGCTGGGCCTCATGCCCTATCATCTCAGGTCCGCCGCCTTCGGGCTCAACATCCCGGCCGAGGCCATGAAATCCTTCACGACCCTGTTGAAAAACCTCTATCACATGGCGGTGAACTACGACTGCTCCATGGTGGAGATCAACCCCCTGGTCCTGACGGCGGAAAACACCGTCATCGCCCTTGACGCCAAGGTCGACTTCGACGACAACGCCCTCTACCGCCACAAGGACGTCGTCGAGTATCGCGACCTGGACGAGGAGGACCCCACCGAGGTCGAAGCCTCCAGGTATCAGCTCAACTACATCCACCTCGGCGGCGGCGGCAACGTCGGCAACATGGTCAACGGCGCCGGTCTGGCCATGGCGACCATGGACTGCATCAAGTTCGCCGGCGGCAAACCGGTCAACTTTCTGGACGTGGGCGGCGGCGCCAGCGCGGAGCAGATCGAGAACGGCTTCCGCATCCTCCAGGGAGACCCCAACGTCAAGGCCATCCTCATCAACATCTTCGGCGGCATCCTGCGGTGCGACCGTCTGGCCAACGGCGTGGTTCAGGCCGCCCGCAAGGTCGGCATGCGCGTTCCGGTCATCATCCGCATGGAGGGCACCAACCTGGAGGAAGGCCGGAAGATCCTTGCGGATTCGGGCCTCTCGCTGATCAACGCGACGGATCTCAAGGACGCCGCCCGAAAGCTGACAGAAGTCATCCAGTAACGCAACCACCACCGTAAGCCAGTGAGGACACCACAGTGAGCATACTCGTCAATAAAGACACGAAACTTTTGGTACAGGGGATCACGGGAAAGGAAGGCCAGTTCCACACCCGCGCGTGCATCGAATACGGGACGAAGGTCGTGGCCGGCGTGACGCCGGGCAAGGGCGGCATGATGATGGACGACGTCCCGGTGTTCAACTCCGTCAGGGAGGCCGTGGTCAGGACCGGCGCCAACGCCGGCATGATCTTCGTGCCGCCCCCCTTTGCGGCGGACGCCATCATGGAGGCCGTCGACGCCGAGCTCCCCCTCATCGTCTGCATCACCGAGGGCATTCCGGTCATGGACATGCTGAAGGTCAAGAACTACATCAAGGGCAAACCCGTCCGCCTCATCGGCCCCAACTGCCCCGGCATCATCACGCCGGGCGAGTGCAAGATCGGCATCATGCCCGGCAAGATCCACATGCCCGGGAAGATCGGGGTGGTCTCCCGCTCCGGGACCCTGACCTATGAAGCGGTCCATGCCCTCACCCTGGCGGGCCTCGGCCAGACCACGTGCATCGGCATCGGCGGCGATCCGGTGAACGGCACCAACTTCATCGACTGCCTGAGCCGTTTCCAGGAGGACGACGCCACCGAGGGCATTGTCATGATCGGTGAAATCGGCGGCAGCGCCGAGGAGGACGCCGCCGACTACATCAAGGCCAACGTCACCAAGCCGGTGGTCGGCTTCATCGCCGGACTCACCGCGCCTCCGGGCCGCCGCATGGGCCACGCCGGCGCCATCATCAGCGGCAGCAGCGGCACGGGCCAGAGCAAGGTCGCCGCCATGAAGGCCAACGGCATCACCGTCTGCGAGAACCTCGCCTACCTCAAGGACGTCTGCGCCGAAACCTTCAAGTAACCCTCCCCCGTCCCCCCCTCCCCGCCCCCCGACGGCGGGGAGACGGCGGCCGGAGGGCGGAGCCCAGGGGTCGGAGGACAGAGGTCAGCGGTCGGACCCCCATCCCCCTGATCACATAATCACTAAAAACCTTAAAACTCTAACACCCTAACACCTTTTATGCACGAAATGGGCATCGCCATGCAGATTGCGGAGATCGCCGCTGCCGCCATTCCGGCGGACATGGCCGGGAAGCGCGTGGAGCGGGTGCGCCTGCGCGTGGGCAGGCTGTCGGCGGTGGTCTCCGCGAGCCTCAGGTTCTGCTTCGACGTGGTCGCCCGGGACACCCCGCTGGCGAACGCCGTTCTCGACATCGAGGAGATTCCCGTCACCGCGGTCTGCGACGACTGCGGACACCAATGGACCGCCGACCAGCCGCACTTCATCTGCCCCCGCTGCAACGGGGGCGCCGTCCGGATCCTCTCCGGCCGGGAGTTGGAGGTGACGGCGATAGAGATAGAAGAATAGGCTGAAGGCTGAAGACTGAAGGCTGAAGGAAAAACAGGGCAAGGGGGAGGGGTGGTGGTTAGGGTTTTAGGGTTTTAGGGTTTTAGAGTTTTAGAGTTTTATGGTTTTATGTGATTATGTGATTATGTGATTATGTGATTATGTGATTGGGTGGATGGCGGTGCGGCTGAAGGGTATAAAGGTACCGTGCGTCGCGAACGCACCCCTTCAGTCTTCAGCCTTCAGCCTTCTTTTCCCTCACCCTCTCCCTGATCCAGTCCACCCAGGGATCGAGGCCGTCGCCGGTTCTGGCCGAGAGTTCGAATACCGGCATGCCGGGGTGGACCTCGTGGATATAGCCCACGGCCGCCTCCCGGTCGTAGTCGAGATAGGGGAGGAGGTCCGTCTTGTTGAGGACGGCGGCGTCGCACTCCCGGAACATGAGGGGATACTTGACGGGTTTGTCCTCCCCCTCGGTGACGCTGAGCACCACGGCCCGGGCGTTTTCGCCGATGTCGAACTCCGCGGGGCAGACCAGGTTCCCCACGTTCTCCACGATCAAAAGATCCAGAGCCGAAAGGTCGAGATCCTCCGAGGCCTTCTCGATGACATGGGCCGCCAGGTGGCAGTCCCCGCCAAAGGCGTCCGTGTTGACCTGAACGACGGGAACGCCGGTCACGGCCAGCCGGTCCGCGTCATTCGCCGTGCAGATGTCCCCCACGATCACGCCGCAGCGGATGCCGGGCATGAGGCGCGCGATGGTCTTTTCCAGAAGGGTCGTCTTCCCGGATCCCGGGGAACTCATGACGTTGAGAACGAACACGTTGTTGTCGGCGAACCGTTCCCGGTTCCGAAGCGCGTTGGCGTCGTTGACCCCCAACACCTTGCGAACGATTTTGATTTCCATAGCAGCATCCTGTGGCGGCCCTTTGGGCCGGGGTTCATATACATTTGTTCAAAACATCATCCAGTTCCCGGATGGCACCACTGTAAAAATGGTCGGTGTCGGGGATGACGGTGCATCGGGCGTCGGGGTTCCATGCGGCGGTCATCCGCTGCACGCGGTCTGCCGCCGCAAAGTCGTCGTCGTCGCCCACCACCACCAGATCCAGGCAGGGGATGGGGCCCACATCCCCGAAATCGAGGAAGTTGACGGGGGGCGACACCATGATCATGCGGTGGAGGTCTGGGCAACCGATTCGGGCGTTCACCCAGGCCCCGAAGGAATAGCCGGCCAGATCGAAGCGGCGGACCCCTTTTTCAGCGAGGAAGGCCAGGGCGGCTAAAACGTCCTCCCGCTCTCCGACCCCGTTGTCGTGGGTCCCCTCGCTTCGGCCCGTTCCCCGGAAATCGAACCGGAGGGTGGCGAACCCCTTTCGCTGGTAGGCCAGCACCAGGGCCTCCACCACAACGTTGTGCATGTCCCCGCCGTAGAGGGGATGGGGATGGGTGACCACCGCCCCCTTCTCGCCCCCGGGGTGAAAAAGCCCTGCCAGCTGCATTCCGCCGCACGTGAAAAAGATTCTCTTTTCCATGATACACCTCCAGGATACAGGAATCAGGCCGGCCGTTTTTTCCGCCGCCTGCGCCGGGATTTGGGTGCGGGCTTGCGCGGCTTCCGGAGGGCGGTCAGCACCGCCAGGATCTCCTCGCCAAAGGCCTCCCGCTGCCACGTTTTCAGTTCGTCGACGGCTGAAAGGGCCGCCGCGTCGCGGGGGTGGGTCACGGCCAGTACCGTGAGAAGCGATTTGTTCAGGATCAGGGTGGGGTCGATGTCAAGGTCCGCCGCCTTTTGATCCCGCCAGGTCTTGAGGGCCTTGACCCTTTCGGGGACCCGGGGCGACAGGGTCGGGGATTTCGTGTGGGGGTAGTCGGGCAGCGCCTCCTCGGGCAGTTCCATGGCCTCGCGGACCCGCTCCACCACTGCATGGCCGTACATCTCCAGCTGCTTCCGGCTGAGCCCGCCGGCCCGCTCCAGCTTTGCCGCCGAGGTGGGCCGGACCTTGACGATCTTCATGATGCTGTCGTTGCCGAACACCTTGAAAAGAGGCCGGTCCTTCTTTTCGGCGATCTCCCGCCGAAGCCGGAGCACGGCCTCGAGTACGGCCAGGTTCCGGGGGTGAAGCCGGCCGGCGCCCTTGAACCGGAGAAAGAGGGGCTCCCCGTTCTCGGGCAGAGACCGGACCTGGGTGAGCAGACGGCACTCCTCCTCCACCCACTGCAGGCGGTCCTTTTCCCGGAGGGCTGCGGTCAGGCGCTCGGCCAGGGGGATGAGATAGCGGGTGTCCGATGCGGCATAGGCGAGCATCTCCGGCGGCAGGGGCCGCCTGGACCAGTTTTTCTTCTGAAACTTCTTGTCGAGGCGGACGCCGAACTGGCTGCGGATGACGGCCTCCAGGCCGCTCTCCTGAAACCCCAGGAACCGACAGGCGATCTGGGTGTCGAAGAGGTTTTCGATCTCGATGCCGAAGTCCCGGTGAAGGGATCGGACGTCGTAGTCCGCCCCGTGAAAAATCTTACGCACGCCGGGATCCGCGAAAATGGGCCGGAGGCCCGAAAGGTCGGTCACCGACAGGGGATCGATAACGGCGGAGAGGCGTTCCGTGCTGATCTGAATCAGACAGACCTTTTCCCGGAAATGGTACATGGAATCAGCCTCGAGATCGACGCCGACGGTCGCCTCACCGTCAAGGGCGTCGATCAGATCGGCCAGGGACGCCGCGTCTTCGATCAAACGGTAGCGCGGTTTCCGGTGGGCGGGGCGGCCCGATGCATCGCCTTCGGCCCCCGAAGGCATATTGAATGGGTTCTGGATCTCCATTGGCTCTCTGTCTAGGGTTATGAGGAATTGTTGGTTGTCCGTCAATTTTCGATATATCAGGATATCATGAAAATGCGGAAAAACTCAAGGCTGAAGGCTGAAGACTGAAGGCTGAAGGAAAAACGGGGTAAGGGGAGGGTTGGTGGTTAGGGTTTTAGGGTTTTAGGTGATTAGGTGGTTATGGGGTTATGTGATTGGGGGATTGGGGGAACGGCGGTGAGGCTGAAGGGACACAAGCCCCCATCCGTCACGCCCGCACCCCTTCAGCCTTCAGTCTTCAGCCTCATCTTGATGGTCACCCGACAGCGCCCCAAAACAGAAGGGGGCAAAAGCCCCCATCCGTCAATCCCGCACCCCTTCAGCCTTTCTATCGCACCGAAGCGGGCTGGGTATCGCCGATCTCATCGTCAACAGGGCTGTAGTTGACCTCGGCAATGGGTGCCGGAGGGCTCTGCTCCGACTCGGGTGCCAGCCCCACCTGCTCGGAAACCGCCTGGCCGCTTGCCGCGGCGGCGGCATAGGCCGTTTGAAGGACTGCAAGGGCGTTTTCGCCGATCCCCATGTCGGCCAGAGCCGCTTTTGCCGCGTCATCGGTCACCGTTCCGTTGGCATCGACGGCACTGGAAAACACCTGAGCCTGGCCTGTCGCAACATCCATCACCACGACGCTGCCCTGGGGATAGCGTTGTCCTCCCACGTTGAGGCTGCCCTCGGTCACGAAATAGGCGATCCTGCCGTTCTGCTCGATCTTGATGTAACCCGCGGATCCCACGGGGATCACCTTTTCGGTTCCCTGGGTACGGAACACGGTCTTCCCCGGGCTCCGCTCGTTCATCCTCCCCGTGACGTACTGGAACCCGCCTTTGTGAACGTCGATGACGCAGGTGTCGCCGCCCTTGTCGGCTTCGTCATAGGCATAGGCCCGGATGATTCCGACGGCATCCGGAAGGAGCGTAAAGGCCGCCCTGTCGGGCGTCATCCACTGGACGTGTCCGTCGCTCCCCGTCGTGATGGTGTCACCGGGCTGAATGCCGCTTCCCAGAACGATGTCCCGGGCCTTGCCGTCGATCGAAACGCGCTCGACGCTGCCCCGGATGCCGATCACCACACCGGCCTCGGCCCCGCGCCAGTCGTTTTGACGGGCCTTTTCGACAATCCGCAGACCCGTGTCGATTTGCGGCGAACCTGGCACGCCCGCAGCGGCCATGTTCCCCGAGAGCAGCAGGATGCATCCCAACAGAGCGGCTATCATTTTTGGCTTCATTCCGTTCTCCTTTTTTTCGCTTCATGGTAATGGATGGTTGTCTCGACCACCGGTTCCCCCGCACGGCAGGGGCGACGGACGGTTTCGGATCCGGAGCGGCGTACATCGACACCGGTGGGCAGCTTATTACTCGACTGCCGACGTTCATGATGGTGACGGGAAAGCGGGGCGCGTGCCGTATCCTCCCGGCACCGGCCTATGACAGTCGACAGTCGAAATATTACATATTGAATATGTATTTTGTGTATAGTCTCGCCCCCCGTTAATGTCAAGGGGTTTTCCAATCATCCCGGCACACAACTTTTTCCTTGACCCGACATGCCTTTTCCTTTAATTTTTTGATTTTACAGGTTTCCGGCCGATACCGATCCTCGTTTCGTCAGATAACCCATAACGATCGAAAACCCATAATACGACGGTTTTCCAGGTGAAGGCATATGATCCGTATCACACTTCCCGACGGAAGTATCAAAACCTTTGAAAACACCCCCACGGCCTATGACGTGGCCGTAAGCATTTCGGAAGGGCTTGCGCGAAACTGCGTGGCCGCCGAGGTGGACGGCCGGCTGATCGACCTTTACCGGGAGATCCCCGAAGACGCCGCCGTCCGCCTCATCACCCCCAAGGACCCCGAGGCCCTCGAGATTCTCCGGCACACCGCGGCCCACGTCATGGCCCAGGCCATCCTGAGGGTCTACCCCGACGCCCATCTGACCATCGGACCGGTGGTGGAGGACGGCTTCTACTACGACATCGACATGGGGCCCGTATCCGCGGACGACTTCCCCAGAATCGAAGCCGAAATGCGGAAGATCGTGAACGAGAAGCTGCCCATCCGGCGAAAAACCGTATCCAAGGCCGACGCCCTCGCCTTTTACCGGAACGAACCCTACAAGCTGGAGATGATCCAGGACCTGCCGGACGGCACCATCTCCTTTTACGAGCAGGGGGAGTTTACGGACCTCTGCCGGGGCCCCCACCTGCCCCACACCGGGTTCATCCGGGCCTTCAAGCTGATGAAGACCTCCGGGGCCTACTGGCGGGCCGACCAGACCAACGCCCAACTCCAGCGAATCTACGGGACCGCTTTTTTCGACAAGAAAGACCTGAAGCGATACCTCGACTTCCTCGAGGAGGCCCGGAAACGGAACCACCGCAAGCTCGGGGAGCGACTGGACCTCTTCAGCTTTCACGACGAAGCGCCGGGAATGCCCTTTTTCCACGCCCGGGGCATGACCGTCTGGAACACCCTTCTGGCATACTGGCGGGAGGCCCACCTCGAGGCGGGCTACGTGGAGACCAAGACCCCCATCATGCTCAACCGCTCCCTCTGGGAACGGAGCGGTCACTGGGAAAACTACCGCGAGAACATGTACACCTCCACCATCGACGACATGGATTACGCCATCAAACCCATGAACTGTCCCGGGGGGATGCTCCTCTACGCCAACCGGCCCCACTCCTACAAGGAGCTGCCCCTCCGGCAGGCCGAGATCGGGCTGGTCCATCGCCACGAGATGAGCGGGGTGCTCTCGGGGCTTTTCCGGGTCCGGGCCTTTCACCAGGACGACGCTCACATCTTCATGACCCCCGATCAGATCGAAGGGGAGATCCTGGGGGTGCTCCGCCTGGTGGAGCGGATCTACGGCACCTTCGGCCTCGGGTTTCATCTGGAGCTTTCCACCCGGCCCGGGAAATCCATCGGCAGCGATGAACAGTGGGCCCAGGCGACGGACGGCCTGAAAAAAGCCCTGGACACCTACGGACAGCCATACAAGATCAACGCGGGGGACGGGGCTTTCTACGGGCCGAAGATCGACGTCCACATCAAGGATGCCCTCGGGCGGACCTGGCAGTGCGGCACGGTCCAGCTGGACATGTCCCTCCCCGAACGTTTCGACCTGACCTATGTGGGCCAGGACAACGAGAAGCACCGCCCCATCATGATCCACCGGGTGATCTACGGCTCCATCGAACGGTTTTTCGGCATTCTGATCGAGCATTACGCCGGCAAGTTTCCCCTATGGCTCTCGCCGGTCCAGGTCAGGGTCCTGCCCATCAACGACGAGCTGGCCCCATACGCGTTAGAGGTGAAAGACTTCCTGGCGGCGGGGGGCCTCCGGGTCGAGGTCGACGAACGCACCGAAAGCCTGAACCGGAAAATCCGGGAGGCCCAGCTGGAATACATTCCCCTGATCCTGACCATCGGCGCCAAAGAGAAGACGGCCGGAACCCTTTCCGTCAGGACACTGGACGGCTCGGTCACCTACGGTGTTTCCCGGGAGGCGTTCCTCACGCGGGTTTCGGATCACATCCGCCGCAGGAGTCCGGATCCGGGCATCTTCACGGACTGACGCATACGGATTGACAAATCTCCGAAGTTGCTATAAATAAACAACTTGACATTTAATCCGATGGCGAAAAAACCATCCAACGTCTGAAGGAGACAACATCGCATGGACGCACAAAACACCATCGTCATCAACGGGAATGAGTTCGCATTCACTCCCGGAGAGACCATCCTTCAGGTGGCGCGGCGGAACAGTATTCCCATTCCCACCCTCTGTCACCTGAAAAACGCGACGCCCACCGGCCAATGCCGGATCTGCGTCGTCGAAGTCAAGGGCGCCCGCAGCCTGGTGGCTTCCTGTGCCGCCCCGGCGGGCAAAGGCATGGTGGTTCTGACCGAATCCCCCAAGGTCATCGAGGCCCGGCGCCTCGTGCTTCAGCTGATGCTTTCATCCGGGAACCACAACTGTGCGGCCCGGGTGTCGGACGATCGCGACTGGAGCGGATTCCAGCTCGACGTCAACCGGTACGACCAGACCGGACAACTCTGCCCGGTGTGGGGCGACTGCGAGCTTCAGCACCTCGCCTACCAGTACCAGGTTTCCGCCGAGCGGTTCCCCCGTTCGGAGGTGCCCTACCCCATGGAGGACGTCAACCCCTTCATCGTTCGGGATTTCTCCCGGTGCATCAAGTGCGGCCGGTGCGTCCAGGCCTGTAACGACGTTCAGGTCAACAACGCCATCAACTTCGGATACCGGGGCACGGACACCAAGATTATCGCCGGCGAAGACAAGACCCTCAAGGATTCGGAGTGCGTCTTCTGCGGGGAGTGCCTCCAGGCCTGTCCGGTGGGCGCCCTGGTGGAGAAGAACGCCCGGTACAGGGTGCGTCCGTGGGAGACCCAAAAGGTCCGCACCACCTGCAGCTACTGCGGCGTCGGCTGCCAGTTGAACCTCCACGTCAAGGCGGGCAAGGTGGTCAAGGTCACCGGCGTCGAGGACGTCGCCCCCAACTACGGCAGCCTCTGCGTCAAGGGCCGGTTCGGTTTCGATTTCATCGGATCCGGGGAGCGCCTCACCACGCCCCTCATCAAGGAAGACGGCAAGTTCCGGAAGGCCTCCTGGGACGAGGCCCTCGGTCTCGTTGCGGAAAAGCTCGGCGTCGTCAAACGCCAGCACGGACCTGATGCCATCGGCGTGCTCACCTCGGCCCGCGTCACCAACGAAGACAATTACGTGGCCAACAAATTCACCCGGGCGGTGTTGAAGACCAACAACATCGACCACTGCGCCCGTCTCTGACACAGCTCCACCGTGGCCGGTCTGGCCGCAGCATTCGGAAGTGGCGCAATGACGAACACCATCGGCGACCTGGAAGAGGCCGATGTCATCCTGGTGACCGGATCCAACACCACGGAGAACCACCCGGTCATTTCAACCTATATCAAGCGCGCCGTGAAATTCAAGGGCGCCAGGCTCATCGTGGTGGACCCCAGGCGGGTCAAGATCGCCACCTTCGCCCAACACTGGCTCCGCCAGAACCTGGGCACGGACGTGGCCTGGATCAACGGCATGATGCACATCATCATCAAGGAGAACCTCCACGACAAGGCCTTCGTCGAAAACCGGACCCAGGGGTTCGAAGACCTCAAGGCCATGGTGGAAAAGTTCACCCCCGAGTACGTGGAAAGCATCACCGGCATTCCGGCCGCAAGCCTCATCGATGCGGCACGCCTGTATGCCGGGGCCGGAAACGCCGCCATCGTCTACTGTATGGGCATCACCCAGCACGTCTCGGGGACGGACAACGTCAAGTCCCTGGCCAACCTGGCCATGCTCACCGGCAACCTGGGCAACAGGGGCGGCGGTGTCAACCCCCTCAGGGGGCAGAACAACGTCCAGGGGGCCTGCGACATGGGCGGCCTGCCCAACGTCTTTTCCGGGTACCAGCCGGTCACCAGCGATGAGATCGCCCAGAAGATGGAGCAGGCCTGGGGCGTGACCGGGCTATCCAGAAAGGTGGGCCTCAAGGTCACCGAGATGATCCCCAAGGCCCATTCGGGCGAGCTCAAGGCTCTCTATATCATCGGCGAGAATCCCCTGGTCTCCGACGCGGACCTCGACCATGTGGCCAAAAGCGTCGGAAACCTCGACTTTCTGGTGGTCCAGGACATCTTCATGACCGAAACCGCGGCCCTTGCCGACGTGGTGCTCCCCTCCGCCTGTTTCGCCGAAAAGGAAGGAACCTTCTCCAACACGGAGCGCCGGGTTCAGCGCGTCCGCAAGGCTGTCGAGCCGCCCGGAGAGGCCAGGGACGACTGGTGGATCACGGCCCAGATCGCCAGGCGCATGGGCTACGACATGGCCTGCGAAAGCGCCGAGGAGATCATGGCGGAGATCGCCCGGGTGACCCCCTCCTACGGCGGCATCACCTACGACCGGATCGACTACGAAGGGCTCCACTGGCCCTGCCCGACAACGGACCATCCCGGGACGCCGATCCTGCACAAGGAGCAGTTCCCCATCGGCAGGGGAAAATTCCATGCCATCGACTTCATCCCGCCGGCCGAAGCGACGGACGACGAGTATCCCCTCTACCTGACCACCGGGCGCGTGCTCTACCACTACCACACCGGCACCATGACCCGGAAGTCCGAAGGACTGAACGAGCGGGTTCCGGAAAACTTCGTGGAGATCTCCGCCAAGGACGCCAGGGACCTCGGCATCACCGACGGCGGCGCCATCGAGATCAGCTCCCGGCGGGGCAGGATCACGGCGACGGCCAAGGTCTCCACCACCGCGGTCTCGGGGACCGTTTTCATTCCGTTCCATTTCGCCGAATCCGCAGCCAACCAGCTGACCAACGCGGCCCTGGATCCGGTTTCCGGCATTCCGGAATACAAGGTGTGCGCCGTGAAGCTTTCGGCGGCCGCCCAATAGGGTTCAAACCTGCCTGACCACGACAAAGCGGCGCCTTCTCAAGGCGCCGCTTTTTTCAGGTCTTCCGTCACCGATGCCCATCGTTCGGGCACGCCGGCAACCCTATTCTTCTCAAAAAGGCGATGACAACTCCGCCACGATGAAGGGCGCGCATCGAACGCCCATACCCCCCTTGCGAATCCAGATCCTGGCCATGGTGACGTTCTCGCCGTCGATGTTGACGATGGTGGGAACGTCCTCCACAAAGGCGATGTCCTCCGTCTTGAACTCGTAGTAAAACGTCGTCTGGTTGTAGGGATCCACGATAAGGAGGATCTTGTCTTTGTCCACGGGATGCTTGAAGGGTGAGCCGATGAACGGAATGCTGTTCCGCTTCAGCTCCGCCACGTTGCTCTTCTTTTTATACGGCTGAATCTCCAGCCGTTTGGCTTCCTGCAGAAAGGTCGTCATGGTCATGCCGCTACCTCCTTGTCTCTGTCATCACGCACGGACCCGGAATCATGGGGCCGGCGACCGCTTCAGCTTCGGCCTCCCCCAGGAGCAGGGCCACCAGGGAAAGCGCGAATTCAATGGCGGTGCCGGGGCCCTGGCTCGTCACGCAGGTCCCGTCGACGACCACGCGCCGATCCTCCCACCCGGGGAGTTCATCCCGGAAGGCAGGGTGGCAGGTGGCTCGAAGGCCCTCGAGGAGGCCCAGGGGCCTGAGCACCACGGCCGGGGCGGCGCATATGGCGCCGTATAGCCTCCCGGAGCCGCGCTGCCGGTCGAGAATCTTCCCGAGGGCCGCCGATGCCGCCAGATGCCGCGCTCCGGGTATGCCTCCCGGCAGCGCCACCAGGTCGTAGGCCTCTTCGACACACCCCGATATATCCTTCTCGGCCGTCAGCATCACCCCGCGGGAGGCGGTCACCTGCAGCCGGTCCATGACCGAGGCCACGGTGACGGCAACCCCCGCGCGACGCAGCACGTCTATGATCACAACGGCTTCGATCTCTTCGGTCCCGTCGGCCACGGGCACCAGTGCGGTCTTTGCCATTTGAATCTCCTTTCACGAACCGCCGGAGGCCGCCCCAGGGACGGATGCCGTCCGGTGTTCGACGTTGTTCAATGCGGTTTCCGTTACCCAATCCCGGGGAATCCCCCCGGTGAAAACCTCAGACCCAGGCTGACGCGGATACGTCTTCGTCCGACGCCTGCCGAAGCGCCTCGATGAGGGACAGGGCCTCGGACCGCGTTTCGATCCGCGTCAGCGCGGCCCTGAAGCGGCTGCCGTGGGGCAGGCCTCTGACGAACCACCCCAGCCGGCTGCGCATCATGCGGCAGGCGACCGCCTCGCCGAGATGAGCCACCGAGGCGTCCAGGTAACGCATCATGGTCGATAGCCGCAGTTCGAGGGTTTCGGGAGGAAGGGACTCCCCCCGCTCCAGGGCCGCAATCCGGGAAAACAGCCAGGGGGCCCCGATGGCCGCCCGGCCGACCATAATCCCCTCGCAACCGGTCTCCCGGCGCATCCTGAGAGCGTCCTCCGGAACGACGATGTCGCCGTTGCCGATGACCGGAATCGTCACCGCCGCCTTGACCGCCGCAATCACGGACCAGTCCGACCGGCCGCGGAAACCCTGCACCGCGGTCCGGGGATGGACGGCGACGGCGTCGACGCCGCACTCCTCGGCAAGCCTGGCCACGGCCACGGCCTGTTCTCCCGACGGATCCCAACCGCTCCGGATCTTGATGGTAAGGGGAATCCGGATCCGCCGCCGCACCGCCGTCAGCACCGCGCGCGCCGTTCCAGGCGTGCGCATGAGCGCGGCGCCGGAGCCCGATTTCAGGATCTTTTTCACGGCGCACCCGAAATTGATGTCGAGGATGTCCGCCCCCGCCGCCTCCGCAATCCCGGCAGCCTCGGCCATCATCCCGGGGTCCGCGCCGAAGATCTGAACGGCCAGGGGCTTCTCCCCGGGATCGCCGGCCAGCATCTGAACCGTCTTGCGGGAGCCGTGGACCAGCCCGTTGGCGCTGATCATCTCGGAGACGACCAGGCCGCAACCGGCCGCTTTGGCCAACAGGCGGAAGGGCAGGTTCGTGATGCCCGCCAGGGGCGCCATGACCAGACCGTTCTCCAGTGAAACACGACCGATCTTCATGGACGACCCGTCATGGCTTCTTGAGACCGGGAAAGGAGATCACCCGCCCGTCCTTGCCGCCGGGATCGGGCGGCGCATCCTCTTCCGGCTCCGGGATCTCCGGCAGGGCGTCGTCGGGACACACCACCGGCGCCATTCGCATCCGGTTGCCGTTCATGGTGAACTCCGCGCCGTCGATGTATGCCGTCCGGAGAATCCAGGTCACCGGCTGAAGCGGGACCTGGAGCAGCAGCAGCTTGACGTGATACCAGTCCGGTTTGTGGTCCGCCTGAATGCTTTCGATCCGGGCGAATGTCATGGGCTGGTCTTCGAAATAGATCAATACGACATCGTTTTCCTGGGCCATGGTCTCCATCCATTCTATTCTATAACACGCGGCCGCCTGGGACCGCGGGATTGGGGATTTCAAATCCGGAGGTTGAATCCATAACGCAATTTTCGACTTTCACAGGTCGGTGCCGATTTCATAGGCCGGTGCCGGGAGGATGCGGCCCGCGCCCCACGCGGTTTCATTCAAGTGCCGCTGAAGGGGCGCGGGCCGCATCCTCCCGGCACCTCTCCGGTCACTACATGAAAGTCGAATGTTGAATCCATAACATATAAGTATAGCATAACATGCCGAATATGTACAAAATGAAAATTGACGTTCTGCAAGGCCCGACAGCGCCCCGCGCCCCTGCCGGCCGCCGTCGGCTCCGGAATCGATCCTTTTGCGGGCCGCCCTGGAATTCGGCCCGGAAATTGAGATTGACAAGCCCGGAAATTTCTTGCAATAAAGCATAGGTATTGCAAGACGGCTTCAACCGCCGGACAATACAGCTCACCGCGATGCGCTTTCAACGACCATCGGGCGGCAAAAGCCGTCGACGCCGAACCATCGGCAGCCCCAGACCCATAAGCGGCTTTACACAACACAAAACGGTTTCAAAGGAGAAGAGAGGACGTGATGAAAAAATCAGCTCTAGGCGTCATGATCGTTATGGGGTGTATTTTGACGTTTGGCGGCAACGTATCGGCTCAGGGCCCCACCCTGGACCAGATCAAGCGCGTCGCCGAGAAAGGCCATCCCGTCGCTCAATACAAGATGGCCACCATCTATTTCAACGGCAACGGCGTCCCCAAAAACAATGCCGAGGCCCTCACCTGGTATCTCCGGGCCGCCGACCAGGGCTACACCATCGCCGAGTACAACCTCGGGGTGATCTACCAGAGCGGCAACGGGGCGCCCAAGGATTACGTCAAGGCCCTCGAATGGTACCGCAGGGCCGCCGACAAGGGGTATGCCGGCGCCCAGAACAAACTGGGGATGATGTACGAAAACGGGGAAGGCGTCCCCAGGAATTACGCCGAGGCCATGAAGTGGTATCAAAAGGCCGCGGCCCAGGGGTATCCCGGCGCCCAGTATAACCTGGCCTTGATGCACTACAACGGCTGCGGCGTTCCCAAAGACTACGTCAACGCCTATGTCTGGTGCTCCCTGGCCGCCGCCAACGGCCACGTTGCGGGAAAACACTATCTGACGCTCATCGAGTCGAAGATGAAGCCCGCCCAGATCAAACAAGCCCAGCTCGAGGCGGCCGGGCGACATCTGAAGGCCAAGAAATCCTGAACCCACCACCGCTTTCGTTGCCGCTCCCCCGACCTGACGGCGGGATCCGCCGGCCCCGGAGCCGCGTTCCGGGGAGCGCCGAAGGCCGGTGCCCGGTTTCAGGGAATCAGTCCCGACCGTTGCGAACAGTGTCGTCCCGCCCCTCGCACGCCCGATGACGCCTTCAATTTATTCTTGATTATCGTATCATATCGCCGTAAAACGAATTCACGGCACAGGCCGGCGAATCGTCGGACGAACGCCTGCGACAGGATCGGCGAGAAGCCGATCCGCCACTGCGGGCCGCCGTTTCCGTTACCGGGAGATCCCCGGCAGGGGTGAACTGCGCTTGAAGTTTTGCGATGTTTATCATATGATGCATTTTTTGGAAAAAGCGCTTTATTCGAAGGGCGGCGGGATGTCCGGAGCCTGGAAATATCGCCGATCCCCGACGGGTCTTCCAGACCGGGGAGAGCGTTTTCTCCGAAAACAGATTCCATTTGTTTTAAGATCATCATTATAGGTTTGACAATTTTCCAAGAAAAAGGCATGTTCCCATATGATGCCATAATCGGATATTGAACAGATGAAGGATATCCTCCGCCAAGGGATATCCCGTCCGGACGGCGTCATTAGGGGATGGAAAGGGGCCTGTGGCGATTAGGTTTACACAGGCGGCGATTGTGATGAACCTTGCATCGACGGAGGGGGGTGATCGGAAGGCGATTTTTTACGACATTCAAGGACGGAAGCAACTGATTATCAATGTTAAGGAGGAAAGAGATGAAAAAAATTATTATTATGGTTATGTGTTTCACTATAGCGCTGGCCGCGAGTCTGCCCGTGTCAGCCATTGAATTGAGCCCCGACGCGGCCAACATCCCGTCGGTCTATGCCGAGGTCAGAGACGGAGAGATTGTTTACAGGAACAGCCCCACCGCCTATTCTCCGGATACCTTCGATGCGATCCTTACCGCCTACGGTCTCGAGCTGACGCCGGAAGCCGCCGCGAACGTTCCGGCAAGCTACGCCAGGGTTGTCGACGGCACCATCGTCTTCGGCGAAAAGCCCATGGCCTACACCCCCGAAGACTATCACAGAATCTTCACGGCCTACGGCCTGGTGCTTTCCCCCGAGGATGCAACGCTGATCCAGGGACCGGTGAATTACGCCAAGACCGTCGACGGTGAAGTCGTTCTCGGCAAGACCTCCACCGCCTACAGCGCTATGGGGCTGAGCCAGATCCTGGCCGCCTACCAGCTGCCCATGGCACCGGAGGAGGTCGTGGTGGTCGAAGAGGTCGAGTGTGTCGACGCTGACGGCGACGGCGTGTGCGACGATGTCGACGCCTGCCCCGGCACCCCCAAGGGCGTTCAGGTCGACGAAAGAGGCTGCTGGGTTCTGGACCAGAACTGTCTGTTCGACTTTGACAAGGCCGTGGTCAAGCCCGAATTCTATTCACTCCTGGACGGCATCGTGAAGGTCATGAACGACAATCCCACCCTGACCCTCGAACTCGAAGGCCATGCCGACGCCATCGGTACCAACCGTTACAACCAGGGCCTTTCCGAGCGACGGGCCAACGCGGTCAAGGCCTACCTCGTTGAGAAGGGCATGATCGACCCGACCCGCATTACCGCCATCGGATACGGCGAGGAAAAACCCATCGCCACCAATGAAACCGCGGACGGTCGCCGGCTGAACCGCCGGGTTGAACTGAAACCCATCTGGTAATTCGATCCCGATCCGATCGACTGAACGAAAAACCTCCCCTTGACGCCCACGGCGTTGGGGGGAGGTTTTGTTTTAAACCCTGATCACCCTCCTCACCTATTCCCCGGGCCGAAAGCTCCAAATCGTAACCGAACCTCTCTGTAATTGTCGACGATATAGGCCAGCAGCGCCCGGATGAACACGATTGCACCCGCCATCTCGAGACTCTCCTCGACGGTGGCCAGCATGCTGTAGGTCAAATTGTACATCCCGTTCACGTCGGCGTATCGGCCGGTGATCAATTCGACACCGACGGCCCCACCGATGTAGAGGGTCCCCGCCAGCAAAAAATTGCGCCGCGTTTTCGCCGGAAGATGCAACAGGAACTTCGAAAAGTACAAGCCGAGAACGAGGACAAGTGCAATGCCGGGAATGACCCAGGGAAAATAGAAAATGCCGAGATTTTCCACGCCCAGCAGCCGGTACATCGGTTTCATCAGTCTCTCATGAAATTGCCATCCCTCATCAGCCGCCATGCACAGGAACCCCAATGAAAGGAGCGCCCAGTCCGACACGGCAGAACCGGCTCGCCGCCTTTCAACCAGGGTGATTGCCAAAAGCAGCAGTGATGCGAACAGCAACAGCAGCGTGGAGAAAATGGTTGGAAAATTCCTCTCGGCGTCGATGTAAAAGAGCTGGATGAGCGTGTCAATATGGTCAGGCCCGGTCAGGTACAACGACAACTGGCCGACGATGCTGGCCAGAACCAGGAAAAAGGCCATTGCCCCAAGTAGACGGACAATACCAGACGGATTGAGCGTGATTTGATTGAAGGCCATTACAGTGTCGCTTGTTTCCTTGTAACCGTTAAATTTCGCGGACAAAGGGGGCAAAAGACTGAAGGCTGAAGACTGAAGGGGTGCGCCCGCAACAACCGGAGCGCTTATTCCCCCCACCCCATAGCCTTCAGCCTTCACCTTCAGTCTCTACCCTAACAAAAACCGAACCAGAAGCCCCCTTAACCCCTTAATCACATAATCACATAATCACATAATCACATAATCACATAATCACTTAATCACTTAATCACTTAATCACTTAAAACCTTAAAACCTTAAAACCTTAAAACCTTAAAACCTTAAAACCTTAAAACCTTAAAACCTTAAAACTCTGAAACTCTGAAACTCTGAAACTCTGAAACTCTGAAACTCTAAAACTCTAAAACCCTAAAACCCTAAAACCCTAAAACCCTAAAACTCTAAAACTCTATCCCCTTCCCCGTCATCCGGGTGCTGTAGCCCCCCAACGCCTTGACCCGGCGCTTGAATTCCGCCGACACGATGGTCTCCAGCAGGACCTTCATGGGGGGCCAGTCGAGGTAGATCTCGGGGATGATCAGGTCGTACTGCTCGGTCACCACCGGGATGAAATCGAGATGGAGGGCTTTGGCGGCGGCATAGATGCCCAGGCCGACGTCGGCGGCCCCGCTCAGGACCGCCGCGGCAACGGTCATGTGGGTGAACTCCTCGGTGTCGTACCCCGGGATCCCGGCCGGGTCGATCCCCAGTTGTCCCAGGCGATAGTCGAGAAGGATGCGGGTTCCCGACCCGCCCTGCCGGTTGATGAACCGGACATCCCCCCGCGCCAGATCGGCGATCTCCCGGATGCCTTTGGGGTTGCCCCGGGCCACCATCAGCCCCTGATCCCGGAGAACCAGGTTGACGATCCGCACCGGTGTATCCGGCAGAAACCGCTTGACATAGGAGACATTGTAGGAGCCGTCCCCGGTGTCCAGGAGGTGGGACCCCGCCAGGTGGCAGACGCCGCGCTTGAGGGCCAGGAGCCCGCCCGTGCTGCCCACATGGGTGGAGGAGAGGGTGACGGCGCCGTCATGACCGGCCCGGAGCTGATCGGCCAGCACGTCGAGGGTGTTGTCGTGGCTGCCCACGACCACGAGGGTGTTTTCCACGGCGGAAAGGGGTCTCAGCAGCTCGGCCGTCACCCGCTCGTGTTCCCGGATCCCTTCCACGGCATTGGGGATGCGGATGATGCCGTCGGCGTCGGTGATGGTGGTGATGCTCCCGGCGCCCCGGGGCAAAGCCGTGGCCACGATCCGGTCCCCCACCTTGCCCAGCTTGACCCGTACGAACTCCTCGACGCCGAGTTTCGAGGGAATCTTGCGGGTCGTCTCCACCGTCACCCTGGGCCTTTGGAGCTCGGGCACTCCCAGCATGCGGCAGATCAGGGGCCCCACGAACTGCTCGAAGGCGACGATCATGGAGACCGGATAACCGGGCATTCCGATCACCGGGGTCCCCTTGACCCGGCCGACGAGGATCGGCTTTCCCGGCATGATCGTCACACCGTGGATGAGCACCTCGCCCTGGGCGTCGATCACCGTCCGGGTGAAGTCCTCGGAGCCCGCGGAGGAGCCCCCCACGGTGAGGACGATATCGGCCCCTTCGTCGACGGCGTCGGAGACCGCCCGGGAGATGGCCGCGACGTCGTCTTTCAAAGGTTCCCGCCGGGACGGCGCACCGCCCCATTCCCGGATGAGACCCCAAAGCACGAAGCTGTTGGACTCCAGGACCTGTCCGGGCCGGACCGCTTCGATGGGCACGGTCCGCCAGTCCGTCAGCTCCGACCCGGTGGGCAGGATGGTGACGGCGGGCTTCTTCCGGACGGGCACCTGGAAGATACCACCGCCGATCAGTGCTCCGACGCAGTAAGGGGTGATCCTGTGCCCCCTGGGAAAGAGCAGCTCGGTGGCGACGATGTCCTCGCCCATCTTGCGGACGTACTGCCATGGAAAGGCCGGTGCCTCGATGGTGAGGGTCCGGTCGTCCACGGGGTTCAAATTCTCGATCATGATGACGGCGTCGGTCCCCTCGGGAAGCGGATTTCCGGTATTGACCCAGAAGGCGTCGGTGCCGATGGTGAGGGTCCTGGGCCGGGTTTCAGCCGCACCGAAGGTGTCGGCCGCCGCCACGGCGATCCCGTCCATGGCCGCCGCGTGGAAATTGGGGGAGGAGACCTTGGCGAAGACGGGTCCGGCGATCACGCGGCCGACGGCCGCATCGGGCGAAACGTGTTCCGTCGCCATGACGCCGAAACCGGAGAAGGCCTCGAAGAGCATTCGGCGGGCCTCGTCCAGGGTCCGCTTTTTCAGATAGACATTGCGATTGGCGTTCATGAGATCTCCCGAAGATGTTTTCCGGCGGGCTTCGCCGGTGTTTTTCCCCATGCCGGTCAGAGGGGCGTCACCTCAACCGGCGCATCCTTTTCCAGGCCTTCGACATCGCGGTCGATCCGCACGAGGCCGTCGGCTTTCACCATGGTGTGGATCAGGCCGGACTTCCCCAGCACCGGCGAAGCCCGCCATTCCCCCTGGTCCCGCGAAAGGCGGACCCGGACATAGTCGACCCGACCCTGGGCCGACGGGAGATTCCGGGTGATCCGGGCGGGAATGGTCCAGATCGTTTCCGATGCCTCCGAAAGTCCTGAGAGGTGGTGGATGAAGGGTCGGACGATCACCGTGAAGACCACCATGGCCGACGTGACGTGCCCCGGAAGCCCCCAGAAGGGCTTGCCGTCCACCCGGGCCAGGATGGTGGGCTTGCCCGGACTGATGGAGACGCCGTGGACCAGCACCTCGGATCGGGGCAGGGATGCGATGGTCTCGATGGTGAAATCCCGGGTCCCCACGGAGCTCCCGCCCGAAACCAGGACCATGTCCGATTCGGCCGAAGCCTGCCGACAGGTCGCCAGGAGGGCTTCGGGACGGTCCGGGACGATGCCGTAGATCTTCGGGATCCCACCGGCCCGCCGGACCCACCCGGCCAGGGAGTAGGTGTTGATGTCCCGGATCCGCCCCTGTGAGGGGACCTGGTGGATGGGAACGATCTCGTCACCGGTGGAGACGATGCCGACCACGGGCCGCCGGAAGACCCGGACCGTCTCCCGCCCCAGAGCCGAGAGCACCCCCATCTCCTGGGGCCGGATCCTTCGGCCGCGGTCCAGGACCGTCTCCCCGATCCGGAAGTCCTCACCCGCCTCCACGACGTTCTCCCCCGGGGCGACACTCTTGTAGACCTCGATCAGGGTATCGTCCAGACTCTCGGTCCGCTCGATCATGACGACGGCGTCGGCCCCCTCGGGAAGCATGCCCCCCGTCGAAATCCGGGACGCCTCCCCCGGGCCCACGGCAAACCCCGGCACCTCACCCATGCGGATGGTGCCCCTGACGGTGAGGCAGGCGGGCGCGCCGTCGGAGGCCCCGAAGGTGGCCCCGGCCCGCACCGCGTATCCGTCCATGGTGGCCCGCCGGAAATCGGGCAGGTCGATATCCGACACGATCGCCTCGGCCAGAATCCGGTCGAGGGTCTCGAGGACCGGCACCGTCTCCTCGCCCGCCGTCGGAAACCCGGCCCTGAGCGCCGTCACCGCTTCGATGTCCATGACCTTGAAAAAATCCTTCATCATCCCTCTCGTGCCGCATTGGCCCAACCCGGCCGCGGCGCCTTATTCGTCAAAGGTCAGTTCGTCGGGCCATTCCCGATCATGTCCGTCCATGGGCCCTTTTTTGCAGGCATCCACCACCACCCGGCAGCCGCGGCGGACCATGTCCCGCCCGGGATCGACGTTGTTGAAGATCTTCCAGAGCATGAGGGACCCGTCAAAAAGATCGATGCCGGGGTCGAAGAGCACGACGATGTTGAAGGCCGCAAGCTCGGGCCGATCCAGGATGTCGGCTGCAAAGGCCTTCCCGCCCCGATCGGCGGATTTGACCGCCGACACGGCCAGGATCCGGTTCAGGACCGCATCCTTCGACCGCTCCGGAAACAGCGCCCGGACGCCCGCCACCCCCGGGATGTTCATGGCCGCCTCCCGGGCCCGCGCCGCATGGTCCGCCGTCGGGATCGCGGCTCCGCGGGATTGCCGGGGCGGTTCTCCCGGAAACCGCGCCGTCAGGTCGAGGCCGATCTTGTTGCCGAAATTGGGAAAGGGCGAGGAATGGTCCAGCACGTCCAGCACCCCCTGGGTCAGGGTGATGTCGGTGGTGATGTCAAGCCGGGTCAGGAGGGCGTCGATGATCCCGGCCGGGTTGGTGAGGTCGACGCTCCGGTCCGTCACGATGATGGCCTTGCAGAAGCTCATCTGCCCCTGGCCCCAGAGTCCGCTCATGATCTTCTGGGCATGGCCGGGGTATTCCTTGTCGAGGGCGACCACCACGATGTTGTGGAAGACCCCCTCCCAGGGAAGCCAGTAGTCGACGATCTCGGGGAAGACCGTCTGGAGCATGGGCAGGAACATCCGCTCCGTGGCCTTGGCCAGGTAACAGTCCTCCATGGGGGGCCGCCCCACCAGGGTGGCGTTGTAGATGGGATTCCGGCGGTGGGTGACGGCGGTCACATGAAAGACGGGGTAGAGGTCTGCCAGGGAATAGTAGCCCGTGTGGTCCCCGAAGGGCCCTTCCATCCGGCGCTCCTCGGGGTCGACATACCCCTCCAGGACGAATTCGGCCTCGGCCGGCACCATGAGGTCGACGGTGACGCACGGGGCCATGACCACCGGACGCTTGCGAATGAACCCGGCCAGCATCATCTCGTCCACCCCCCGGGGGCAGGGGCGCCGTGGCGGCGTAGGTGACGGCCGGGTCGGCGCCGATGGCCACGGCAACGGGCATGCGAAGCCCCCGACGCCGGTACTCGTTGTAATAGTGGGAGCCGTCCTTGTGAATGTGCCAGTGCATGCCGGTGGTGTTGCGGTCGAAGACCTGCATCCGGTACATCCCCACGTTCCGTTTGCCGGTCTCGAGGCTGCGGGTCACCACCAGCGGCAGGGTAATGAAGGGTCCGCCGTCCTGAGGCCAGCAGTGGAGAACGGGGAGTTTGGAAAGGTCCACCTGGTCCCCGGTCAGGACCACCTCTTGGCAGGGAGGTGTTTTGCCCTTGAAGGTGCGGGGGAAAAAGCGGGAGACCGCCACGGCCCGGGGAACGACCTCCAGGGCCTCCCTGAGATTCCGGGGGGGATGGAAATCGATGAACTCCCGGATCCGTCGGCCGGGCTCGTCGAGGTCCTTCACCCCCAGGGCCATGCACATCCGCTTCATGCTGCCGAAGATGTTGACGGCCACCGGAAAGGCCGACCCCTTGACGTTCTCGAAAAGAAGGGCCTTGCCCCCGCCCGGGCGCTTGGACTCCCGGTCCGTGAATTTGCTGATCTCGAGGTAGGGGGAGACCGTCTCCGTTACGCACAGCAGCTCCCCCTCCCGTTCCAGGGCCGCCAGAAAATCCCTCAGATGCCTATACAAGATCCTTGTCCCCCCATCGTTTCGTGAGATCGTTGTCGATGTCGAGCTGGTCCAGAACCCTGGCGACGGTGCCGTCGACAATGTCCGTCAGGGTCTCCGGACGCGTGTAGAAGCCCGGGCACGGCGGCATGATGATCGCCCCGGCCATGGCCGCACGCCGCATGTTCTCGAGGTGGACGAGGTTCAGGGGCGTCTCCCGGGTCAGCAGCACCAGGGGCCGCCGCTCCTTGAGGCAGACATCCGCGGCCCGATGGATCAGGCCGTCGGCGATGCCCGAGGCGACGGCGCCCAGGGTCTTCATGGAGCAGGGCGCCACCACCATGCCGTCGTGGCGGAAGGAGCCGCTGGCCGGCGGCGCGAAGAGGTCCCCCTCGTCGTGGTGGTAGAGCCGGGCCTCCCAGTGAAAGACGACCCCTTCCCGCTTCAGGAAATCGTCGAAGGGCTCTCCGTCGTATCCGGCCTCGTGGCGGAGCACCGCGTACCCGGCGGACGAGATCACCAGGTAGACCTCCACGGGCCGGGCCAGGAGGGCCTTCAGGAGGCGTATCCCGTAGATCACCCCCGAGGCGCCGCATATCGCCGTCACGAGGGTCTTCTTTTTCTCGGTTTTCTTCATCCCATCCTCCGGATCAGTTCATCCGCCAGCACCCCGGCCAGGAGCGTGACGGAGATGACGCTGTTGACATGGAAAAAGGCGATGGGGACCCGGCTCAGGTCATCGGGGTCGGTCAGCCAGTGCTCGAAGATGAGCAGGAACCCGATGAGGCCCACGGCGAGCAGGAATCCCCCGGTCATGTCAAAGGCGAAATAAAGCATCATGAACGCCCCGTAAGCCGCGGCATGAATCGCCCGGGCCGCCCGGAGGGCCGGTTTCACCCCGAAGCGGGCCGGTATGGAAAAAAGGCCCTGGGACCGGTCGAACGCGACGTCCTGGCAGGCGTAGAGGATGTCGAACCCCGCGATGTAAGCCGCAAGGGCGACGGAAAGCCAGAGGATCTTCCCGGAGAAGACGCCGGTGACGGCGATCCACGTCGCCGGGGGAGCGAGGGCGATGGCAAACCCGAGATAGAGATGGGCGAGCCAGGTGAACCGTTTGGTGTAGGAGTAGAGGAACAGCACCCCCAGCACCGGGCCCGACAGCATCAGCGGCAGGGGCCCCAGCATGGCCGCGGCGAAGACGAAGATCCCCGAAAAGCAGACGACGAATACGCCGGCCGCCGATCCCGACAGACGCCCCGCGGGCAGCTCACGGGCGGCGGTGCGGGGATTCCGGGCGTCGAACCCGGCGTCCACGATGCGGTTGAAGCCCATGGCCGCGGAGCGGGCTCCCACCATCGCCACGAGAATCCAGAAGATCTCCACCAGGGTGACGCGGTGCTCGCGACCGGCCAGCACCAGGGCCGAGAGGGCGAAGGGCAGGGCAAAGACCGTATGGCTGAACTTGACCATCCGCCCGTAGACCCCGATTTTCAGGACCAGATCCCTCCAGCGGCGCCCAGGTCGGTCCGTCCGGGGCGCCGTCCTCGCCTCGCCCGTCATGAAAGCCCGATGCCGTGCACGGTTTCGCCGCAGTCCGGACATCGGCCATTTTCGAGACGATTCTCAAGGATCCGGTATCCCCGGCGGCGGATGACGGTTTCACCACACCCGGGGCACGGGGTGTCCTCCCCGCCGTTGCCGGGCACGTTCCCCACGTAGACGTATTTGAGCCCGGCGGCAAGCCCGATGTCCCGGGCGGCCGTCAGCGTCTCGACCGGGGTGGGGGGTCGGTCCGTCAACCGGTAAACCGGGTGGAACCGGCTGACGTGCCAGGGAGTCCCGGGCCCCAGCTCGCCCGCGATGAACCCCGCAAGGGCGGCCAGCTCATCCGGAGCGTCGTTGAGGCCGGGAATGACGAGGGTGGTGACCTCCAGGAAAATCCCGGCGGCCTTCATCGCCCTCAGGGTCTCCTTGACCGGTTCGATCCGGGCCCCGCAGCGGGTTTTGTAAAAGTCGTCGGTATAGGCCTTCAAATCGACGTTGGCGGCGTCAAGAAAGGGCCGGATCATCTCCACGGTCTCGGCCGTCATGTAACCGTTGGTGACGAACACGTTGAGCAGGCCCCGCTCACGGGCGATGCGGGCGATCTCGAGGGCCGTCTCGAAGTAGACCGTCGGCTCGGTGTAGGTGTAGGCGATACTCCGGCATCCGGCGCTTTCGGCGGCCCGGACCACCGCCTCGGGCGGCGTGATGTCGCCCGGAAGCACGCCGCTCCGCTCCCCGGGCAGCTGGGCGATATCGGCGTTCTGGCAGAAACGACAGGCGAAATTGCAGCCCACCGTGGCCACGGAATAGGAGAGGCTGCCGGGCAGCACGTGGAAGAGCGGCTTCTTCTCGATGGGATCGATGTGCCGGGCGATGAGCTTCCGGTAGACCCGGCTGATCAACATCCCGTCCCGGTTTTCCCGAACCTTGCAGATGCCCTGCCTGCCGGGCTTGATGACGCAGCGATGCGCGCACAGGCGGCATTGGACCTTCCGGTCCGGCAAACTGTCATACAGCAGTGCTTCCATCCTGAGGCCTCCATTCAACGCGGGCCATGCCCGTCAAGGTGTCCTGAAGGGGCTTCGTCCGGCATTTGAGCCGAAGCGGCCGCGTTCGGTAACGGGGAACCAGCGTCACGCCGATTCCGATAAACGGACTCACCGGAGACTTGCAGAACAGATGGAAGGGCGGGCGGTGCCGGCGAAAGATCCCCAGGGGATGGGGAACCCGGGTCACGGACCGCCAGCTCAGGGGAACGCTTCCCGCAAGAGCCCGGATCATCCGCTTCAGCTCCCACACCGAAAAAAAACGGGCGTCGCCGTAGACGTTCCTGACGAAGACCCGCTGAGCCCGGATGCCGCCCACCAGAACGGAATGGCGGTTCATGAAGCCGATGAAGACGCGGTCCTTGGCGACCCGAAACGCCTCTTCCAGGGCCTTCACGGGGTCGTCCACGAATTCGAGGGTATTGAGGATGACGGCATAGGTGAAGGCGTTGTCCTCGAAGGGAAGGTCTTCGGCGACCCCCCGGTGGAGGTCCGCCCGGTTCCCCAGGCGGCGGCCGGCGATATCGATCATGTCCGGGGAAGGGTCGAGCCCCGAAACCCTGAGCCCCATGTCCATCAGGGCCGACAGCCCCAACCCGGTGCCGCACCCGATATCCAGCACGCTCTCCCCCCGCAGGGGATCGAGCATCCGCGCCATGAGCCGGTGGGCGGACTGGATGTCGGCCAGATGACCGGGTTTCTGCTGTTGCTGTTCGAGGGCCTTGGCCTCGCTATATGTGTAGACATGCCCCATGGGCTCCCCGTCCGCGATTCTGATCTGAAAGTCCGCATTCAACTTTCGGAACTCCAATGCCGGCAGCTGGGCCCCCCGCCCTCCGCGTGTGCATGAGGGGATCAGGCTGAAGACTGAAGGGGTGCGTCCGCGACAGGCGGTGCGCCATGCGCCTTCAGTCTTGAACAGGCCTCGGCCGCTTTGCGCTCACCATGATGAAAGCCGAAAGTCGGATCTTAAAAAACGATAAGGGTTATTTATAGACCAGGCAAGAAATCCCCGCAACTCTTTTTCCAGGGGCTCGTTCCTTACGGGAGCAGACAAACAGGGACGTTTCTGAAGGCGGAACGACAATTTTGCAGCTCCCGCAGGACATCTCCACAGCCGGACCAAACCTGCGAAACCCACCAGAATCATGATGGATAACCCTGATCCGTCTGTTTTCGGGTTTTGGCATCGATCTTGCTGAATGGTTTACCCTAAAGGCCTCTGGTACGGCCGGGTGGACGGCGAAGCGGCCATCGATACGATCCTGGACGCCCTCGAGGACGGCGGCGCGGCGGCAGCCCACCTGATCGACTGACCCGAGGCAGGCGAAAAAGGGCCGGGCCGCGACCCCCTCAGTAGGATTTATGCCTATGCCGGAATGAGTGTTTGACTTCATTTAAAATGAGTATTTGTTCGGATTGCCTCCCGCCGTACACCTCGGTTAAAGTGGCATCGCTCAAGACCTTTCCTGAGCGTCTCTACACTTCTTCCCCGCCGATCCCTCGCCATCATGACGGGGGACACTTCCCATGAAAAGGAGGTCACTGATGAGCGCGATCAACTACAGGGCTTTTTCACGCGCTGTCCAAAAGAGCACCATTCGCTTTGCGGAAACCGCGGCAGGAGAATTTCAACGAGGGCGATTGCTGAACAAAAGCAGCGGCGGGATGTCGTTCCTCACCCATCGCGAACTGAAAGTCGGATCGACGATCCTCCTCGAAAGGCCGAATGCGGATGAAGAAACCGACGGCGTCAAGCCCTATCGCAACGATATCGCGGAAGTTCGATGGTGTGTCCGGGCAAGAAATACGGCGTCCGAGAGCTGGAAGGTCGGGGTCAAGCTGTTTTCCGCCGTGTGCGCGCTGTGCGGAAAGGAAATCCACTATCACGACCCCCATGACCTTATTGATTTGTGCGAGGATTGCCACAAATACTTCGCCGCCCTGTCCGAAGGAAAAATCAAAACCGTCATCGAGGCGTATCTTCTCGGCAATGTGCTGTGAGGGCAAAGTCGCCCAACGGCTTTTGCAGGAAAGGCGCTTGCAGAAAAGGTTTCTCACACAGAGACGCAGAGGGCGCAAAGGCACTTGATTCAACTTTCGACTTTCATAGGCCGGTGCCGGGCGGATACGGCCCGCGCCCCGCGCGGTTTTGTTCAAGTGCCGCTGAAGGGCGCAGGCCGTATCCGCCCGGCACCTCTATCCGGTCAACATCATGAAAGTCGAGCGTTGCGTATTTAAAAAATCTTCCCGGGGTCGAAGCGGGTGATGTCGGGGGAGGGCGTCCATGGGCGACCTCCCCCATCGCCGGGATGCTTATCCCGGCGATTTCACCCTTAAAATGGAGGGTTTAAGCCCTGAAAAGGGCTGTTTTTCGGAGTTATTTCGTTAGATTTCGGATACATTTCGTGGCCCGACCCCCATGTTATTTCTGCTTTTCGCATTTTGCGTTCTGGGGAACCCAGCCTTTAGGAACCCGATAGGCGCGATACACCATACCGGGACCTGAAAGGCCGGTCTGTTCATTAATAGAACCAAAAGGCGATATGTATTCCCACACGATCTCACCTTTTTGGGTCACCTCGAAAACGCGACCGGTGGAGCCTTCCGTGATCATCGTATTGCCGTTCTTAAGCCGCTGGGCTCCGCTGATAAACCAGCTGAAGAACTTGCGTCCGTCTTCGTTGGGCGTTTTGAGCACATATTCCCACTCCATCTCCATGGTGACCGGGTTGAATTCGATCACCCGGGAATAATCCCTGAACACCGTGGGGTACATGGGGGGCAGACCCGGAAAATAGGATCCCCATCCGGCAAGTCCGCCGTTGTCGAACATGAGGATGTTGCCCTCACCGGGAAGCCCCTGGGGAATCATGTGGGCCATGTGCTGGCCGATGATCTGGCCCAGCCGGTGCTCTTTGGTTCCGGGAACGAAGTCGGGCCCGATTTTCCACACGATGTCCCCGGATTGCCACCTGCCCTCTGGGTCGTCGTACCGGGCGACGATGGCGGTCATGTTAGAGGTGCGACCGTCCCAGATGATGTTATCCGGATGGAAGCGTTCGTCCCCGTTCCTGTACCACCGGTTGGGCCCCAGGTAGGAGACGGCGTTGATATGCTGCCAGTCGTTCTCCGGAAAGGTAGCGCCGATGATTCCAGCGCCCGACTGGATCGTCATGATGGCCTCCTTGGCAATGTCGCTGAACCCGCACTCATCAAAATGTTCATAGGGATGCCATTCCCAGATCACGTTCCCTTCCCAGTCGACCTCCCGGATGGCGTCGTCCTCCAGGGGGAAGTTGCTGATATGGCTCGTATCCTCATCCGGATCGTCATGAATCAGAATCAGGGTCTTCCCGCCGTCGGTATTCGCATGCATACCCGGCGCATAATAGCCGACTGGATTCCCCTCCCGCTGAAAATCGTGGTGCATTCTGAGGCCGCCATCGAATTTAATTATATTTCCATCTTCATCTTCTATTTCTTTATCCGGGTCCACCGATGCTTCATAGCGCCATACCTCATTGCCGCACCAGTCCTGCTGCACCAATGCCCTGTCTTCCAGATGACCCGGAACACCTGTTCCTACACCCCCCATGACATACCCCCCGGGGAGCATCTTGGCTGGAAATCCGGCAACCTGCCACTTGTTGACGATATTCCCTTCCATGTCAATCAATATGGCAGAATAGGGTCGACCGACGGAATTATCAAGTTCCCAGGGTAGACCGTTTTCATCTACAGGGGCCAGCGAACCCAGGAGGGTATACCCGTCATAAGCCTTGCTTTTGTCATAGACGGTAAGCCCCCGATCCGTGCCCCGGTTGTCAAAGGTCAGGAAAGCATAAGTAAGTCTGGGATAGACGTTATTGTGAATATAATCATGCAGAGGTCTTACCACATCATCCGACGGTTCGTAATAGGGAATAATCGGATCGCCCGGATCGCCGTACCAGAAACAATTCCCATCTACGGTTGAGAAAAGGATGGTCGATATCATTAAAAAAAGCAGAACAGACAGGGTATTGGACAGTTTCCTCATGATTGCCTCCTTGTCATCAATAAAGAATGGATGAAAGTTGAGCAAGAAACATCCCTTTGACCGCCCGAGCTGGGTCAACCGCATTCTCAAGCGGTCCATGCGTGAATTGTCATTCCTGAGACACCGCCTTGCATGACGGCACTAAAAAGGCCTCCCAGGGAAACAGATTTCCCAGGAGGCCTCATACCGGTAATTTCAGCCAGCCTTTTTTCATGGTCTACAGTCCATACGGCAACCCCAAGGATTGCCGTGTTGCGTCCATCTTGCCGAAGTCCGGAGGACCGGACGGGGTTTTTCACTGCGGCCCCGTCAGTCCTCCGCCGTCCCAGCGGTCTGAGACGGTGTTCCATTCTTCACAGCGAAGGCCTATTCGATCTCGGCCTTCAGGATCTCGATGCCCTTAATGGCCGGGTTTTCGACGACGTGTCTCAGTTCGATGTTGATCTGCCCGTCAGAAACAGAAACCGGGAAGGATTTCATGACGCCGATATTGCCGCCGCCGGCGTCTGCGTACTGATCATAATCGTCGAGGACCAGATCATTTTCGACGTAAACATCGAATTGCCGACGCCCCACATCGAAGGCCCCCGTGTAGGTTTCCGCGAAATAGAGACGCACTTCGTATGCCCCGCTCGGCACCGGAAACGACCAGAGCATCTCGGTTCCCGGCGTTGGCGGATCCCATCTTTCGATCCTGAAGAGGGCGGCCGGCACCGTGCCCGGCACACTGGCGCCCAGGGTGATCGCCGCGCTGGTCGAAGCACTCTTGTTTCCGGAATCCGGAACGTTTACGTAGGCCGAAGGAGAGGACGTCGTATCCCCGGACCAGGCCACACCGCTGCTGTCGAGAGCCGAGAGGGTCGACCCGCCGGCATTGACCCGGAACAGCACGTCGGGCACCTCGCCGGATCCGCCGGATTCCTCGATGATTTCGATGGCCGACACCTTTGCATTATCCGCGAGGGCGGTGAAATTGATGTTGAGCCCGCCGTCGGCGACATGGATGCCGGAGAACGTCTGGATCATGGCGGTGTAGGGTCCGACCTCCTTCACGATGTCGAAGTTGGACAAGCCGCCCTGTCCGCCTTCCACGTCGACGTTGAAGACCCGTTTGCCCGGAGCCGTCCAGTAGATCTCCGCAAAATGGAGCTTCACCGTATAGGTGCCGCCGTATTGAACGGGGATGGTGTAACCGAAGGCTTTGGCGAAGCGCTCCCGCTGGTAGAGAACGTCATCGGTGGTGCCGGCGATGGCGCTGGAGGTTCCGTAGGATTTGGCGCTGGAATAGAACTGATCCGCCGACCAGGTGTCGCCGCTGCCGGATGTATAGGCGCTGCCGCCCGCGTTGATGCGATAGAGCGCGGTTGATGGCGCGGTGGAACCGCAGGTCCCGCTCAGGTTGACGGCGAGGGGTGAATTGATGCCGTCATGGGCGATGTTCAGCGTCGCCGACTTGGTGCTCTCAACGCTCAGGTCCATGCAGACGTTCAGCGAGAGGGAACTGCCTGCCTGAACACCGATGGGGAACGAGAAATCCTCCTGGATGTAAAAATCTGCTTCGCTTGCGCTGAGGATGCTCATATCCGTGACATTCAGGTCGGCATCCCCCACATTGTTCAGGGTCAGGGGCAGACAGGTCGCCGTGTCGAGATCATGGGAACCGAAATCGAGGGCGGCGGGCGAGGCGCTGAGCCTTGCCACAGGCGCCGTGGAGCCCAATGAGATCTCGATGGCCGACACCTTCGCGTTGTCCGCCAGGGCATTGAAGCTGATGGTGAGGTTGCCGTCGTCAACGTAAATGCCGGGGAACGTCTTGACCACCGCGGTGTAGGCGCCAACCTCCTTCACGATGTCGAAGTTGGACAGGCTTCCCTGTCCGCCCTCCACGTCGACATTGAAGACCCGTTTGCCCGGATCCCTCCAGTAGATCTCCGCGAAATGGAGCGTCACCGTGTACGTCCCGGGTTTGACGGGAACCGAGTAGCTGAAGCTTTTGCCGAAACGCTCGCGCTGGTAGAGAACGTCATCGGCGGTGCCGGCAATCGCGCTGCTGGTACCATAGGATTGGCCGCTGGAATAGAACTGATCCGCCGACCAGATGTCGCCGCTGGGGGGGGTGACTTGCGAGCCGCCGGCGTTGATCCGGTAAAGAACGTCGCTGGGTTCCGGGGGCGCGGGCAAGGTCAGCTTCAGGAGCTCCCACCCGCCCTCGGGCCGGTTGTCATCCGGATCGGTCATCAGGTTCATGGGATTGGCCATGCCCAGATAGAGGGCGTCATCCGAGACCATGGTGCGGATGCCGTAATTGCTGTAATTCTGGACACCGTTCAGGCTCATGGGAACCGCCGGCGTGTCGGATGCGCAGAATTGCCAGAGATCCGCGCCCGGCCCCGGTTCGATATTATCGGTCATCGCGGGCGGCACTTCGCCCAGTTGGCTGTTGATCAGATAGGACCAGTCCATCGTGCCCACGAAGAGGCGGCCCTCATAGACCTCCATCCACCACGTATAGTTGTTGTAGAAATTATCGAATCCGGCCGAACCATACAGCGGCGACCGGCCCATCTTGTTGCCGACGATACTCCAGCCCGTCGCCGGGGAGTACGTGGGCATGTATCGGTTTCCGTAAAGCAGTTCCACGCTTCGCCCCGCGGTCCCGAAGTCCTTGCCGCGGAATATCGTGATGGGCCGGTAGGTGCCGATAAAGGCGATTTGCGCATCCTCCGGCAGGGCGTCCGGATACGCGTTTGACCACCAGATGCTGGCCAGGCCGGGAACCGTCATGGTGCCCCAATAGAGATGTCCCTTGTAAGACATCATCGCGCCGCCGCCTATTGTATTGGCGGCCGCGGGTTCGGGCTCGTATTCCCCAATGTTCCAGACATTCTGCCAGCCCTTGGCATCGCTCGCCGTGAGCATGCCGTCATCGCCGATTTCGGGGCTCATCCAGATAGATGCATAATCATCGAGGCCGGGCCAAGTGGACACGAAGATCCGCCCTTCGTGGGGGGTGATGTATACCGGGTCTCCCTTGATTTCAGCCACGGTCTCGAAGCTGAAAGGATCGGCCTTGCTCCCGGTCCAGCGGAAAATCTTCCCGGTCACGTTCGGGTCGTCGTCTCCGTATGGGGTGTAGGCAACGCCGACGTAGAGCTGACCTTCGATCACGCGCCACTGCCGGACGTTGTTGTAATGCGGAAAACACCCCTTGCCGAGATATTCCCCGGTTTCCCCGTCAAAGGCAAAGAACCCCAAACCCGGGTAACCCACACCGTCTACAACACCGCAGGCACCCGAGCTTCCTGCCAAAAAGACGACCCCGTTCAGAGCGCCTGCCGAACGGATGACCCCGCCGGTAAGATAGCTACGGTCTGTGGCCAAAACATCCTGGGTCACTTCCGTCAGTTTTTTGGCCTTGAGGTCGTAGTTGAACAACCGCGGCGGCCTGAAATCCGAACCAGAAGACCCTTCACAGACGTAGGAGTCGTTGAGCGATGGGGTAGAGTTATTGAGATAACCACTGTATACGGAGCAGAGGGTGTTTGAAAAAGTGCCGAACCAGAGTTTGTCACCCGATTTGGTCAACCCCCACACATAGGCCTGGTTGACCTTGGGCTGGCCATAGCCCGTAAGAGACTCATATTGATCCCCCTCCGGATCATCCGGATCCACCGGAACCGGCGTGCTCAGGCAGGCGGCGATCTCATCCTGAGTGAGGTCTGTCGGATAGTTGGTAAGCCACCCTAATTCGCCGGTCCTATTGACCGGGTTGCCGATGCCGAGGAAGCATTCATCCGGCTGGGCCTTTGCCAGTTTCTCACGGATGTATTCGGAGGTGCACGAGATGGGTTCTTCCGCAGCTACCACCGCCCGCGAGGGCGCCGGCACCTTACCGTATTCGTTAATCCAGAAATTCTCGACGTCTCTGGCATCGGCGCCCGCATTGTCCGGGATCGCAAGCTGGGCGAACATGCCAAACATCAAAGACATCAGAATCGCAAAGAACAAAATGCTGCCATCCTTTGACGGAAATCTCTTCATCGTCTCTCCTTCGTCTTGATGGATCGTTTTTTGATGAACTGCCTGTGCGCATCTCATTTTTCCACTGCCCTGAACGACAACACGGACGTAGCGCCGCCGCCCCAAAAAAAGGCCCCCAAGGGAATGCACATCCCTCAGGGGCCTGATGCAGGCAGTTTCAGATAAACGTTCTTCATGGTCGTTCCCTCCCCGGAATCAAAAACCGATTTACCGCTCTGACCTTGACGAAGTCATGCTCGGCAACCCGGCTATCCGCAACGACTCGGGACCCGTGGCTTTCCGTCCCCATTTTCCAATGGGTTTGGCTTTATCTGAAACTTTTTTATGAGTGTTCGTCCCCATTCGGAATGGGAACGGGTTATTTAGAACGCCTTCCGTATCCGGCCTTCGGAATCGGTACGACTGTTTCAGTCGCCACCGTTTATCGCGCTGACGCAGCAGGCCGGGAAGTTAAAGTGTTTTCGCTGTGTTCTCAGAGAATCGGCAGTCGGAAAAAATGGGGGATGAATGGCATGGCGAGAAGAGAAGAGAAGAGAAGAGAAGAGAAGAGAAGAGAAGTCTGAAGTGAGTTACATGAAAGTTGAGCATCCATGATTTGCCCCCAAAAGATGTATCGGCATGACAGCGAAGCTGATGCTTTATTAATGGGATATCATTAACGAATCATAGTGATCGATGAAGAGAAGATTGTTCGAGTTTCTTAAACTTTTAGAACAATCTCTCTCCATTTGTCAAGTAAAAAATATTGTAAAACACTATGATTTTAATAATATATTCTTCATGACGACTTTTCTTTACCACCTGGACCTGTAGCGATCAAACCAACTCCCATCGTCCGCAGCATCATTTGCGGCATCCTTTGATCGATAAAATCTGTCGAGCCATTGATCCTTCCATGAATCCCATGGCGATGCATATGAACCGTCACTGTCGTCGACAGGCGGATCAACGGGATCATCTGCCGGCGGATCCACCGAACCGTCATCCTCTGGTGGAAAGTCGCCTTGAATGCCTTCCACGTCGGTTTCATAATGGACCCCGTCTCCGTACAACGCATAGAGCAGCCCCTCGTAGGGTCTGTCCAGCCTGAAGGTGCAATCCATCAATGCGGTCAGGGGCTTCCAGATCGCCAGGCGGTCAAGATCGTCGGCCGGTTCGCAGGGGGTGAGATGGGTGGCGCCGTACACATAATAATAGGCTTTGCCGGCGGAGTTGATTCTGTCATAGGCGGACTCGGCCCAGCTGCCGGGACAAATCGAGTCGTTTTCATACACCTGCATGATCAGGTTGACGCCGGAAAGACCTTCGAGGTCCGCGGTGGTGACCCCCGAAGCCGGCGCGGGCGCCATGATGAACATGAACATCCCCTGGCTGCCCCAGCCCGCCGCTTTCCCTTTCACCGCCATGTAGGGGGTGGCGCCGCCGCCCCAGGAATGGCCGACAAATCCGACCCGCGAAAGATCGAACGTATCGGCATATCGGTCCGCGGCGGTTTTAAAGCCGTTCCAGATGATCGGATAGTTGCTGGTGTAGGAGAGGGAAGCGGGATAAGGGGAATAGACCACCGCGACGCCCCAGGAAGCGATATGCTGCAGCAGTGATCGGTAGCTGGACCAGTTTGTGGCGCCGAGCCCATGGGAAAAAAAGACCACCGGAACCGGTTCGCCGGCACCCGCCGGAAGCAATACCGTGAGTGGTGTTCCGCCGCTCGTCGAGGTCCACATTGGATTTTCGACGGTTTCCGTCACCACGCCGTAAGGACCGGTTTTTTCATATTCCAGAGCAAGCCCCCGATTCGGAAAACTCAGGAGCAGCACCAGCATCAACATGCTCAACAACGCAAAAAACCATGGTGTTCGCCTGTCCTCGCCATACGCCTGCAAAAGCGTATCCGACGGAGCGGAAAACCTTCCGGGTCGAGACTCGCCGATGTTGTTCACATAAAGAACGCCTGAATTCGTATTCACCTGTTTCATTCAATCCTCTCTTTTCATAGGTAGACATAATATGACGCAACTTTCGACTGTCATATGCCGGTGCCGGAAGGATACGGCCCGCGCCGGAGCCGCTGATTTCATCAACGATCAATCTGCCGTGAAGCCTGGATCTCAAACCGTTGCGGCCTGCATATGTTAGAGACGAAACCCATTATATCCATTCTCTTGTAATAACTTTTTTTATATGCTTCACTCGCCCTGCAGATCAGCAATATGCATGCCTTTATAGGGTTTTATTAGAAAGCAAACGGGCCTGAGGCGCCGGACAGGCATTCACGATGGGGGTTGAGGCGGATGGTGCTGGAAAAACCGACGGATCAGCGAAGGATGTGGGTGGCGGTTTGATCGGATACGGTAGGGTGTTGTCTTCCAAATTTTGTTGCGAAACCGACAAATTCTGTCACAAAGGGTCGGACCGTGACCACATAGCGGTATCAAAGGAAGGGAATATCAGAGGCTGAAGACTCGACTTTCATAGGCCGGTGCCGGTCACCATCATGAAAGTCGACAGTCGAGTGAAGACTGAAAGAACCTAAACGTTCCCTACGTCACAGATGCATCCTTTCAGCCTTCAGTCTTCAGCCTTCGGCCTAAACGATCAGCCTAAACATTCAGCCTTTCGGATTTAAGCGCATAGGCAACGGCGATGCCCACCAGGAATCCCACCGCCAGGTTGGCGGCCAGGGTGATGCCCACCACCAGGAGCGGCACGAACATCTCCTTTCGGGTTTTCATGTCCAGGAGCGTGAGGCCCAGCTGGGCGCCGGCAAAGATCAGGAGCACCCCCAGGGCCGACATGGGCAGCAGATGGATGACGCCCATGAGATGTTCCCCCAGAAAAAGCGCCAGGGCGATGAAGACCGCGCCGATGATGAGGTTGGACCCGCCGGTGCGGGCGCCGAAGCGATATCGGGAGGCGAGGCCGCCGGCGCCGTGGCACATGGGCATGCCCCCCAGAAAAAAGCTCATCAGGTTGGCCAGGGCCATGCTGATGCAGAGCGCCTTGTAGGTGACCCGGCGGCCCTCCCGGGGGAAATACTGGTGGGAGAGATCGGCGTTGGCCATGACGGCGTTCCCGAGGGTCATGGGAATCTGCGGCAGCACCAGCACGAGAAGGGCGAAGGTGAAATCGCCCGAGGAGGGCATGCCGTAGGGCAGGAGATCGGGCAGGTAAATCCCGAACCGCATCCCACCGAGCCCCTCCCCCGTCCCCAGGAAGAGGCCGGTCAGAATGCCCGCCCCCACCACGACGATGGCCGCGGGCAGGCGCCTGTTGTCCAGGAGGATGAGGGTGAGAACCCCCAGAATCCCCCCCACCACCCATCCCAGGGGGATCGGCCCCAGGGCCTGGACGGCAAGATACGGCTCCGCCGCCTGCCGCAATGCCTGGAAGCCCGACGTTCCCAGGATCAGCCTGACGCCCTGGGTCACCAGGAGAACGCCGGTGGAGAGCTGCACCCCCCGGATCACGGGCCTGGGGATGTATCGGCCGATCAGGGTGATGATGCCGGTCGCGCCGATGACCAGCAGGAACAGGAATATCCAGAGACTGGACGCCTGGATCTGGCCCGCGGTGATGCCGGTGGCCACGGCATATGCGCCGATCACCTTCATGGGCTCCACCGGGCTGGTGACCCTGAAGTATAGGCCGGCAAAGACATAATAGAGCCCCACCCCCAGAAAGAGGCCCAGCGGACTGAGGCCGTTGATCAGGATCATGCCGACGGCCAGGGGCAGGATGGTGCCCAGATCCCCCAGGGAGCCCGCCAGCTCCATCCGGTTGAAGCGGTATGCCCGCCGCCCGGTTGCGCTGTCGGCGCCGGATTCTTCCAGGATCGGTTGATGCATGTTCATGACGCTCTCCGAAATCGTTTTGGACGGGCGACGGCATCGCCCGTCGGGTTGTTGACGGCTTTATTGACAAATCAACACGATTATATTATTTATCGTGATAGTCATACCGGCCCCTTGAAAATTTGTCAAGGCTATTCTATTCATGGGCGAAATGCACCGGCTTCGGCCGGCCCGACCCACACCCACAGGATTCATTACAGGGTGCATCATCGAGGGCGTATGAAAACACGGAAAGGCATGAAACCGAAAGCATCCGAGGCGACCGGGCCGGGTTCCCCGCCGGAAGAAGGCCCCGCCCGTGGCATACGCCCCATGCCGGACCCGGACAAAACCCTCGACTCGATCCAGCTCGATGCATTGGAGCAGTCCTTTCGCAAGTGGATCACGGCGACACCACGCCGCGACGTGCACCGGTCCCGCCGCCGCATCTTTCTCATCTTTCTGATCATCCGATACTCCGGGGGAAAACTGAGCGAGGTGCTGGGCCTCGATCCCACCCGGGACATCGATTTTGAAGACCGATTCGTGCGCCTGGGCCGCCCGCCGCGGCAGGTGCAGCTCTCCGAAACCCTCCTTGCGGAGATCCGGGGGCTCATCGCCGAATCCGCCGCCGAAGACGGGCCGCGACAACTGCTCGACGTGGACCCCGGCTTTGTCCGGCGCAAATTCTATGAGCGCGCCGAAGCCTGCGGGATCCCCAAGCAGCTGGGGGCGCCCGAGATTCTCCGCAAGTCCCGGGCGGTGGAATGGATGCAGAACCATATGCCGCTTCCGGTGGTTCAGCGGCTTCTGGGTCATAGCACGCCCAATCTGACAAGCGCCTACGTCGCCTTTTCCGAAGCGGAGATCCAACAGGCGACCCGGCACTTCATGGAAAAGGAATCCGCCCGCAGCACCAGCGCCCGGAACGCCTTTTTCGGCAAGATTCAGATGATTCAACAGGGCGATATCCAGTCTCGCGTCGAGATCTTGACCCTGGGGGGGCACCGCATCACCACGGTGATCACCAACGACAGCCTGAAGCGGCTGGAGCTGGGGCCGGGACGGCTCATCACGGCCGAAATCAAGGCCCCCTGGGTGATGCTCCATCAGGGGGACGACCCCCGGGGATGGAGCGCCGACAACCGGATCGAGGGGCGCGTGGAGCGGATCACGACCGGTGAAATCAACACGGAATGCATCGTCCGGATCTCCGACGGCACCGCGGTCTGCGCCGTCGTGACCACCGAAAGCGCCCGGCGTCTGGCCCTGGCGAAAGGAGACGCAGTCTGGGTGGTGTTCAACAGTCATTCGGTGGTCCTCCTCTCGGACTGACCCCAATGAAAGGCAGAAGATGACAATCTCTTCCGACACCCTTCTCATCCTGTCCCGAAGCGCAGCCCGGTATGACCGGTTGTTGGCGTCCAAATGTCCGGAAACCATGGAACGGTACGTTTTTCAACGCCCGGAGGCGGCCCGGGAGGCGGTCCGCCGGGCGACCATCGTCCTGGGCGACCCCGACCTGGCGGCGGGACTTCTGACAGAGGCCCCCGCGCTTCGATGGTTCCAATCCACCTTCGCCGGCGTGGACGCCCTGCTCCCCCTCCCCTCGAAACGGATCGCTCTGACCCGGGTCGAGGGCGTTTTCGGCCCCGCCATGAGCGAGTATGTCTTCGGCTATGTTCTGTCCCTGGCGCGGGGCCTTTTCAAGGCCCGGGAAAACCAGGTCCGGCAGGTATGGCAAAGGATACCCTACCAGCGCCTGGCCGGCAGACGGATGGGCATCTGCGGTATGGGGGACATCGGCCGTCACCTGGCGAAAACGGCCCGCCATTTCGGGATGACGGTCTGGGGGTATCGGCTGCGGCCGGCAGCCTGTCCCGAGGCGGACCGCCTCTTTCACCCGGACGAATTCCACGCCTTTCTCGCGGGCGCCGACGTGGTGGTCGTCACCCTCCCCCTCACCCCCGCCACCCATGGACTGTTCGATGAAGCCGCCTTTGCGGCCATGAAGCCCACGGCCCTGCTCATCAACGTCGGCCGCGGCCCCGTAGTGTCGGAGAAGGCCCTTGTCCGGGCCGTGCGGGAGGGTCGGATCGGCGGCGCCGTGCTGGACGTCTTCGAAACGGAGCCGCTTCCGGCGGATAGCCCCCTGTGGACCCTGCCGGAGGTCTTCATCACCCCTCATCAGGCCGCCGTCAGCTTCGCCGAGGAGATCGTCGGCATCTTCCTGGAGAACTACCGCCGCTTCAAGGCGGGCCGCCCCCTCAAATACGTCGTCGATCCCGACCGCGGCTACTGAACGTGAACCCACATTATTCAGGAGGGTGTTAAAGTTTTATGGTTTTATGGTTTTATGTGGTTATGTGATTCCAGACATACGCCTTCAGCCTTCAGTCTTCAGTCTTCAGTCTTTCGAGGAACGCTCGTTCAGGGCGCAGGTGCCGATGGGGATGCGGGTGACGGCTGCCGCGCCGTCGTCGAAGCAGACGGCCACGTCCCGTCCCGGAGCACGCGGCCGCTCGTGGATCGTCCCCTGGTAGATCAGTTGCCCCGCTTCCACGCGATAGGTGTAGGCGTGGGGATGGGTATCGAGGTCGCAGAACCGGTAGGGCACCACAGGGTCCCGGGGGAGCGGATGGGGGAGATTGACGTTCCAGAAGGTTCCGGCCTCGAGGCGGCCCGATATCAACATGCGAAGGATGGGCGCCGCATGGGCGGCGGTAACGGTCCAATCCACTGCATGGCCCTTGGCGATGTACTGGGACACGGCGATGGAGCGGCACCCCAGGATGGCGGCCTCCCGGGCCGCGGCCACGGTTCCGGAGTTGTAGACGTCCGAACCCAGATTGGCGCCGGCGTTGATCCCGGAGATCAGCCAACCGGCATCGGGGACCAGGTGCTTCAAGGCCACCCGGGCGCAGTCCGCCGGCGAGGCATCCACCCAGTACCGATTCTCGCCCGTCTGCCGAAACGGTATCGGCGATCGGGCCGTCACCCGGTGGGCCGCCCCGGACTGCTCGATCCGGGGGGCCACCACGACGGGCACGGCGATTTCCGAAATGATCGCCACCAGGGCGGCAAGGCCCGGCGCGTCGATGCCGTCGTCATTGGTCAGCACCACCTTCATCATTGACACCCTCCCGGTATATGCATCAGGTCAAATCTTTTCTCAATGTTTCATGAGACCAGAAAACATCGAAAAAATCAAGGTGCCTTTGCGTGATGGAAAAGGCTGAAGACTGAAGACTGAAGGGGTATACATGCGCCGTTCGTCACAGGAGCACCCTATTGGAGGCTGAAGGCTGAAGACCGAAGGGGCATAAACTCTCCGTTCGCCACAAGGGCACCCCTTCAGCCTTCAGCCTTCAGTCTTCAGTCTTCAGTCTTCGGTCTTCGGTCTTCGGTCTCTCCCACTACAACTGCCGAAAGTTCTTTTCGTTAATTTAAGTTGCATATCGTTGTTTCAAATCCATACATTCCGATTTTATTGAGCTCTTGACAATTTCAGACATCTTTTATAGAGATGCACGGATCAGGAGGATTCGGTTTCCCGACCAGCCGTCGTCCTGAACGGCAACGGTTTCATGAGAGGCCGCTATCCAAGCTGCGGTCCAAGGTACGCGGATTGACGCCGGGGGTCGTCGGAAACCCGGGCATGCGGCGACCGAATCGAACCCCGGCGAAAACAGAGATACGGGCAGGACGGAAACCGGATGTCTTGCATTACCGTCAATCGGCACGTCAATATATGAAAGGGACCCATAATGAAGAAGTCATTTATCGTTTTGATTTGTCTGGCACTCGCCGTTACATTTCTGTCAACGCCTTCTTCGGCCGAAGAAAGCCTTTTAATGATGGCGACCACGACCAGCACCGACAATACGGGACTGCTGGACTACCTCGCCCCGAAATTCAAGGCCGATACCGGCATCGAACTGAAGTGGACGGCCACGGGCACCGGCAAGGCCCTCAAACTGGGAGAAAACTGCGATGTCGACGTCCTTCTCGTCCATGCGCCTGCGGCCGAGAAAAAGTTTGTGGCCGACGGATTCGGGAGCGATCGCAAAGAGATCATGTACAACGATTTCGTCGTCATCGGTCCGGCGGAAGACCCGGCCGGGATAAAGGGCCAATCCATCAAGGAGGCTTTCGGCCGGATTCAGGCGAAGCAGGCCGTCTTTGCCAGCCGGGGCGACAATTCCGGAACGCACAAAAAGGAGCTGGCCCTGTGGAAAGCCGCGGAAATGCAGGTCCCGGAAAAAGAAAAATGGTATGTTCAGACCGGCCAGGGGATGCTTTCCACCATCAATATCGCCGCGGAGCAGAAGGGATATACCATGACGGACCGGGGAACCTACATCAAATACGAAGACACCCTGAAAGGGAATCCGCCCCTCAAGATTCTGGTGGAGGGCGATGCCGTGCTGCTGAACCAGTACAGCGTCATCGCCGTCGACAAAAAGCACTGTCCCCAGGTCAAATACGACACGGCCAAGCGATTTATCGACTGGATCGCAGGTCCGGCGGCCCAGCACCTGATCAAGGAGTTCAAACTCCTGGGGAAGCCGCTGTTTACGCCGAATGCAGAAATGTAGCGAAAGCTCTCGGCAAAATGCCATGACCGCAGCGGCTGCATGTACGGCGGGATCTCCCGACAGGGCTTCCCGCTGCAGCCGGGCGGTTTTTTCAATTCCGAATTGCACATGAATTTTCTATTAGAAGGCTTTTTTCAGGCGTTCCGTCTACTCCTGAACGGAAACGCGGAAACCTATTCCGCGATATGGGCCACGGTGAGGGTCTCGACCTATTCCATGCTGGTCAGCCTCTGGGTGGGCGTGCCCCTCGGCTTCTGTCTCGGTTATTTCGAGTTCCAGTGGAAAAAGTCCGTCCGGACCGTCGTCGACACCCTGATGTCCCTTCCCACGGTCTTCATCGGCCTGCTCGTCTATGCCTTCCTGACCCATCGCGGCCCTATGGGGAATCTATCCCTCCTGTTCACCCTGCCGGGCATCGCCGTGGGTCAGACCATCCTGGCCTTGCCCGTCGTCATCGGTCTCACCGCGACAGCCGTCGAAAGCATGGATCGGAAACTTCGCATCGCCGTCATGTCCATGGGCGCCAACCGACGTCAGCTCTTCTGCAGCAGCTTGTGGGAGGCCCGGCACGGCATCCTGGCCGCCATGATCGCGGCATATGGACGGGTGATGACGGAGGTGGGGATCTCGATGATGGTCGGCGGCAACATCAAGTGGCATACCCGCACCATCACCACCGCCATCGCCCTCGAAACCAACAAAGGCCAGTTCGGCATGGGCGTGGCCCTCGGCCTGGTGCTTCTGACCATCGCCCTGGGTTTTAACGTGTCGCTCTCTTTTCTGCGCCGAAGGACCTGACCGTTGGCAGCTCCCATCTTCGACATCACCGCCCTGCGACACGCATATGCCGGCAAGACGGTTCTGGAAATCCCGCAACTCTCCATTCAGCCGGGTGCCGTGGTCGGCCTCATCGGTCCCAACGGCAGCGGCAAAAGCACCCTGCTGAAGCTTCTGGGACTCATCCAAAAACCGACAGAGGGGGAGATCCGTTTTTGCGGTCGGGTTGTTGAACCCTTTTCACCTGAAGCCCGGTTTTCGATTACCCTTGTCCCCCAGGAGCCGTTTCTGATGCGGCGGAGCGTATTCGACAATGTCGCCTACGGTCTCAGATTGCGGGGTGACGCCAAAAACCTGGCCGAGCGGGTCCACGAGGCGCTTTCCCTCGTGGGGCTCCGCGGGGAGGACTTTGTCCGAAGGCCCTGGTACGCCCTTTCCGGCGGCGAGACGCAGCGGGTGGCCCTGGCCGCACGGCTGGCCCTCAGGCCCAAGGTGCTTCTGCTGGATGAGCCCACGGCCAGCGTCGATTCCGCCAGCGCCCAGCGGATCAAGGAGGCGTCGGTTCAGGCCTGCCGGGAACTGGGCACCACCCTCGTCGCCGCCAGTCACGATTGGCAGTGGCTCCTGGAGATCTGCGACCACATGGTGCACCTGTTCAAAGGCAGAATTTCCGGTTCGGGGCGTGAGACCCTCCTCTTCGGACCCTGGCAATCGCTGGGGAGCGGCAAATGGGGTAAAATCCTGCCGGACGACCGGCAGGTGCCGGTGCCCGAGCCGCCGTCACCCGAAGCCGTGGCCGTCATCGAAGCGATGCCGCTGGATGAAGCGGACCCGGGCCCCGGGGATGCGGACATCGCCCTTGCAGGCATTGTTTCACGACTCAGTCTGGAGAAAAAAACAGGCGAGGTGGTCGCAACCGTTCTTGTCGGGGATCTCCCCTTCACGGTGAGGATAACACCCGGCAGGTACGACACCGGAGCGATATTTCCCGGGAACACCCTTCACATCCAATACCGCATCGACCAGATCCGATGGCTCTGACACGCCGCCCCGGCCCGGGTGAACGACACACGATTTTTCTCGCGCAAAGAAGACTATAGGCTGAAGACTGAAGGCTGAAGGGGTATAAATGCCCCGTTCGTCACGGAGGAACCCCATTGGAGGCGAAGGCTGAAGACCGAAAGGGCATAAATGCTCCGTCTGGCACAAAGGCACCCCTTCAGCCTTCAGTCTTCAGCCTTCAGCCTCTTTTTCCCGGCCTACTTCAGGCTGCGTCTTTTTTCCTCCATCATGAGTTCGAGCAGCTTCAGTTTTTCCATGGCTTCCTGTAATTCCTGGTTTTCTGCAACCATCTTCGTATTCGCCTTTTTCAATCTGTTGTTGTTCCGCGTCAGCTGCTCCACCTGGTGGGCCAGGCGCATCCGATTCCTGTCGGCGTCATCCATAGCCGCCACGAGGCCCTTCAGATACAGCATTTCAGCATCATTCCAGGCCTCCGGATCGAGGGTGAGACATTTTTCAAACATCATCAGGGAACGGCGATAGTTCGGGGCTGGATTTTTGTAGTGCGCATGGAGAACGGCGAGCTGACGGTAGGCGTCGGCATTCTTCGGATTTTGAGGGTCATGGGCTATCGACTTCTCGAGGCGCACCACCGCTTTGGTGATGTCTTCCTTTCCCTGGACATCAAAACAGCTTGAACGACAGACGAACGTCTTCATGCATGCAGTCGTCATCAATGCCATGGAAAGGCATGCGAGCAGCCGAAACAGATTGCGTCCACGAAAATTTCCGGAACAGATCATGAATTTACTTCCTCTTTTCTCGATACAGGGTGTGAAACGGTCGGACAACGGTGTTGTATCGGGGCGTTGGGCCTGAATTCGCCAAGGGGAATCCCCCTTCCCTTCAGTCTTCAGTCTTCAGCCTTCAGCCTTCAGCCTTCAGCCTACTTGACCACCTTGAGGGCCGTATTCTCGGCGCCGCGGTCCTCCGAATGTTTTTCTCTTCGGTCCGTCACAAAAACACTTCCTGGGAGCGACTTGGCATAAGCTTTCAATTCCGAGGCGATCTCACCGATTTCAATGTGCGTGATCCGCTGTTCCTGATGATGCGTTACGACCGCTATCGAAATGGTCATTATGGGAAACGTCATCCGGCGGCCCTGTCGGTTTTTCGAGACGATGCATCCGCGTTCCCTATCGGATTCGTTGTAGAAATTGACGATGGTTTCATCGAACCGCTTTATGATCGCTCTGCAGATCGTCTCGTAACGATTCGTATGGGTAATGACGGCAAAATCGTCCCCGCCGATATGACCGACGAAGTCGTCCGTTGATCCCTGCTCGGCGACCGCGGATTTAATGATTTCGGCCGTCGCCCGTATGACGTCGTTTCCCTTGGCATAACCATATCGGTCGTTGTAGGATTTGAAATTATCCAGATCCAGCATGCAGAAGGCCGTATGATGACTCGATTCAAGGCGTTGGGCCAGGATGTTTTCAATGGCCAGTCCGCCGGGCATCCGTGTCAGCGGACTTGAATCGAGGGATATTCTTTCGAGCAGTGATAAGCGTGACGCCATCACGCGCAAAGATGCGGCAAGATCCGCCAGTTCATCCTTCGTATTGACCTGCAGACGACAATCATAATTGCCTTGGGAGATGATCTCGGTGGCGCGCTTCAGCTCGGCAATGGCTCTGGATATGCTTCGGGTAATACCGGATACCGAAGCCAACCCGATAATGATCATCAACGTGGACAGCAGCGCCGTAAATCGAAAAGATCGGATGCCGATGCTGTTGGCTTTCTCCATCTTCAGGTATTGGCTCCGCTTGCCGACCCGGTGCATATACTGGAGAAGCGCCGTCATCCGGTCAAATGTATCGCTGACCGCTTTGTCGAATTCCCCCGCGTCCAATCCGGCGGGCGTATTGGCAAGATCGTCGGATGTCGTAAACAGCGCGTTGAAATCGCGATGTAAAGACAACAGCTTATCGATGTTGATCTCTTCCTGGTGGGGAAGCGCCCGCACCTTGTCGACAAGTTCGTTGAACTCCCGGTCGCGCTGCCGAAAAAGATCGAGCATTTCCGGGTTGTCCAGAATCCGGTAGCGGCGACCGTAGGATTCCTGGGCCAGGACGGCTTCCCCCATTTTTTCGACCGCCTGTATGAGAACCGTATCCTCGTTGAGGATGCTCCTGTTGATGGTATTCAATTCATCGAGGCTTCGATAGGAAAAAATCGTGATGACGAAAATGAGCAGGATGATCGGCAGATATCCGAGGATCATCTTATGTTCGATGCGAAGTCTCATGCATACCCCCCGGGGGATTTCAGAACATCGTTTTTTGGATTTTCCCGAACCAGGCGTTGGACTGGAGGCGATGGGGGGCCCCCACGCGAAACGGAGCGCTGATGCGCCTTCAGACGCTTTCCGGTCGGCACGCGATCGTCAAACCTTGAAATCTTAATTGCTTATAATTAAACTTATAGATCTGAGCCTCTCCTTATATCAGAGAATGGGCGGCAGATACAGGAAAAAATCAGATCGCATATCCAAGCACCGGAACAGCGTCGGCACGAATGCATCGTCAGGGAACGGCGGGGCCCACAAAAAGCCTGCGGCCGTCGGTCGTAAGCGTCAGGGCGCCCGCCGTGTCGGTGCGCAGGATCCTGGCGCCCATGTCGCGGTACCGGGTCAGAACCTCGGGGTGGGGGCACCCGAATCGGTTGCCCCGGCCTGCGGAAATCAGGACATATTGCGGCCGGACCCAGGCCAGGAAATCCGGGGAGCTCGAGGTCCGGGACCCGTGGTGGGGCGCCACCAGGACCCGATGTTGAAGCCGGCTCCCCCATGCCGCCGTCACAACCTTCTCCGCCCGCCGCTCGATGTCTCCGGGGAAAAGGATGCCGATGTCGCCCAGGCGGATGCCGATCACCATGGACCGGTTGTTGGATTTCCGACGCCAGTCCCGGCGACTCATGCGGCTCGGGTCCGTCCTTGCGACATCGTGGGGCGGATAAAAAATCTCGAGAGCGACGCCGTTGATGTCGGTTTTGCGCGCCAGGCTCTCGAAGGCAGGCGTCGGAACACATTTTTGACGGGCTGCCGCCATAAGCGCCCTGACATTGTCGGCCTCGGCGTAACCTTCCATGCCGGTGGTCCAGAGGGATTTCACCCGAAACTGTTCGACGATGGGGATCAGGCCATTGAGGTGGTCGCTGTCCGGGTGGCTCAACACCACTGCGTCCAGGGTCAGGATCCGGCGGCGCCGAAGCAGGGGCGCCACCACCCGCGACCCGACGTCGAAGACGCGCGGGTCGTAGTAGCCGCCGCCGTCGATGAGCATGCGATATCCCCTGGGAAATTCCACCAGGGCGGCGCTCCCCTGCCCCACATCAATAACGGTGACCCGAAGGTCGTCCCGGAAAAAGCGGTCGTGGGTCCAGTAGAGCCCGTCCGCGAGGACGGCAACGGCAACCGCCCCCCATAACCAGCGCATCCGGCGTCGCCGCCCTGCGGTCTTCCCGCCCTGTCTGGCCGACACTTCCGCCAGCAGGAGACCGCCGACGACATAGTATAGTCCGACCTCGAAAGCGGTCGGCACGATGGTGACAAAGGCGCCGAAGGGCAGCTCCGAAAAGAGGGGCAGCATCATCAGGGCCAGGTCGAGAAGCCGGCCGCACATGTCGAACCCGATCCCGGCGAGATCGGGCGCCACCGGAAAAACGAACACCGCCAGGAGGCCCAGGGGCAGCACCAGGCCCCCCACCCAGGGAATGAAGAAAAGATTGGCGATGATGCCGATGAAGGAGATCCGGTTGAAATGGATCATGCAAAGGGGAAGGGTGCCGAGAGTCGCCAGGAGGGAGACCGCCGTGAGACCCCCGGCTTTTTCCCCCAGGGATCTGAGCCGTCCCCTATCGGCCGGGGGGCGGCGGGCGAACGCGGACATGCCCGCGACAATGGCGATGACCGCCGCGAAGGAGAGCTGAAACGAGATGGCGAAAAGCGCCGGCGGAAAGGCGGCGAGTATGACGAGTACGGCCAGGGCGATGCCGTTGCCGACGTCCGATTCCCGCCCGAACCAGAGGGAGAGGCAGACCGCCGCGGCCATGCAGACCGCACGCTGGGTGGCGGGGGACCATTGGGCCAGGTGGGCGTAGACGAAGACGGGAAAAAGTGCGGCCAGGGCCGCGGCCTTGCGAAGCCATCCTCGCCAAAGCAGCGGCGGGACAAAGGCCAGAAGCCATCGAAACCCGGCATAGGCAAAGGCCGTGACGATACCGACATGGAGCCCTGAAATGGCCAGCAGATGACCGATTCCCGCCCGGTTGAAGCGGTTGCGAAGGTCCGGATCGATCTGCCCCTTTTCACCGATCAGGAGGGCCGCCATGACGGCGCCGGCGTCGGCGGACCGGCTTTGGCGGATCCGTGCATGGATCCGCTCCCGAAGCCCCGCAGGCGGACGGGATGCCGCCGCCCGGTCAACGGACGGAAGGCTGCCGGTCAGGACCCTGAGGCTTCCCTTTCGGATGTAGGCGGTGCAGTGAATTTCCCGGAAGGCCATGAACCGTGCATAATCGAACCCGCCGGGGTTTTTCAGGCTCCGGATCCGTCGAACCCGGCCTGAAAATCGGATCTCGTCCCCCTGCCGGAGAGGCGGGATTCCCTCCCGGGCGGCAGTGACGCGAAGGTTTCCCGTGACCGGTCCGACATCCGGTCCCAGGCTGACGGAGGCCATGACAAAGGAGACGCGGCGCTCATCGGTTTCGGGCGGCGTCAGGATCCGGCCGTGAATGCGCGGATAATACCGCTCCGCATAATGCACGAGATGGTCCGCCGTGAACCGGGGGGCGGACCAGGGTTGGATCGAGAGATAGCCCAGCAGAAAAAAGAGAATGAGGGGCGAAAACAGGGCGGGAGACCGGCGGAGGACATCCCGGACGAGCCGGAACAGGCAGACCCCCGCGGCGATCCATGCCGGCAGGGCCGGACCGGGCAGAAAATCCCCCAGAAAGATGCCGGCCGCCAGGGCGGCGGCAAGGAGCCGGGCCGGCCTGGCCAGGGGGTTCCCGCTCACCCGGACGGCAGGGGCTTACACCCGCCAAACAGCCGCCCCGAGGGCGGCCATCTTCTTTTCGATGGCATCGTAGCCGCGGTCCAGATGGTAGACCCGGTTGATCTCCGTCTTGCCGCGGGCCACCAGACCGGCAAGGATCAGGGAAGCGCTGGCCCGGAGGTCGGTTGCCATCACCGGTGCTCCCGACAGGCGCGGCACGCCCTTGACCATGGCCGCGTTGCCCGACACCGTGATGTCCGCCCCCAGCCGCCGCAGTTCGCTGACATGGATGTAGCGGTTCTCGAAGATGGTTTCCGTGATGAGACTGAGCCCTCTGGCCACCGACATGAGCACCATGAACTGGGCCTGCATGTCCGTCGGAAACCCGGGATAGGGCAAGGTCTTGATGTCGACGCTGGCAATCTCGTCGCCACCCCGGACCCGGACGGTGTCCTTTTCCACCGTCACCTCGGCGCCGGTGAGCCGGAGTTTGTCGATGACGGCCTGGAGGTGATCCGGCTCGCACCGGCGGAGGGTCACGTCCCCCCGGGTCAGGGCCGCCGCCGCCATGAAGGTCCCGGCCTCGATGCGATCGGGGATGATGGTGACCTCGGCGGGATGCAGTTGGGGGACGCCGTGGATGGTGATGACCGACGAACCGGCGCCTCGAACGTCCGCCCCCATCCGGTTGAGGACGTCGGCCAGGGCGATGATTTCCGGCTCCCGGGCCACGTTCCGAAGCACCGTCGTGCCTTCGGCCAGCACCGCCGCCATCATCAGGTTCTCGGTTCCCGTCACCGTGGGCATGTCGAAATAGATGTCGTCCCCCACCAGCCGGTCGGCCGATGCTTCGACATAACCGTGCTCGAGGGTGATGACGGCCCCCAGCCGGGCCAGCCCCTTCAGGTGAAGGTTGATGGGCCGGGCACCGATGGCGCATCCCCCGGGAAGGGAGACCCTCGCCTTTTTGACCCGCGCCAGCAACGGACCGAGGACCAGGATGGAGGCCCGCATTTTCCGCACCAGGTCATAGGGGGCCTCGGACTTGCACAGCCCGTCGGCCCGGATGTAGACCGTATCCCCGTCGGTCTCCACGTCGGCACAAAGATAGGCAAGCAACGCCTTGATGCTCTCCACGTCCTTCAGCCCGGGAACGTTGTGATAGGTGTTCCGCCCCTCGGTGAGCAGGGAGGCGGTCAGAATCGGCAAGGCGGCGTTTTTGGCGCCGCTGATCACCACCTCTCCTTTGAGGGGATGCCCTCCCTCCACGATAATCTTGTCCATGGTCCGTCTTCTCTTTTCCTGTGATCCTGATCAACCAAAAAAAAGCGCTCCTCCGCGGAAGTCTCGGGAGAGAGCGCTTTTTAATGCTGCTGCCGTTATATCGATGTCGGGATTCCGGCCGACGCAGGCCTCAGTGGTGACCCTCGTCGTCCCCGTGCCCCGCGCCCTTGCCCTGGGCCGTATCGATGGCGGCCTTGAGGATGCAGTAGGTCAATCCCAGTCCGATGATCGTCAGTGCGTACCAGAGACCGCCCATGAAGACGAGATGGCCTCCGTCCCAAATCCACTCAAAAAATCCTGGAAACATATCTTCCTCCTAAGGGGTCAGGAATTCAGTTCTTTTTCCTGGGGAAAGACCGGCAGGTATCGATACGAGAGCGCCACCAGAATGACGCCGTAGGCCACCGGCAGGATCGTCGTCGCCACCTCTTGCCAGCTCGGGTAGTACATGGCCCATGTATCGAAAGGCATTACCGGCATCGCCATCACCTGAAGCACCATCACCCATCGGTTGACGCTGACGCCGATGACGCCGCAGATCACCGCCGTCACCAGGAGGAAGGAACTCTTGCGACCCTTTCTGGTAACGAGGATCAGGGCGGGAACGATGCCGCCGATCACGATCTCGAGCACCAGAATCCAGATGCCGTAGACCGGGTTGTTGCTGTAGAAGTCCATCAGGGTGAAGCCGGCTTCCGGGGCGGTCACCCAGGCCCAGTAGAGGGTATCGGCGATCTTGGCGATGATGTAGGTCAGAATCATCCACCCCGAGATCTTGGCCAGGAGGTCCACGCACTTGTCACCCACAAGCCGCTTGCCCGTCACCTTCTCGATGAGCCTGGTGAGCATCAGGGTGAAGCACGGCCCGTAGGCGGCCGCCGACCACGTAAAGAGGAAGAAGGTCCACGGCCAGATGAAAGCGCCTTCGCGGAAACCGAAGGGGCGGCCGAAGAGCACGCCGGATACGCCGCCCAGGGAGCCCTGGTGAAAGAAGGAGAGGAAGGCGCCGGTGGCGGCGAAGACCGCCATGACCTCGTGCATGTTGTGGGCCAGGTTGTGGAAGAAGGGCACCTTGTTCAGCTGCCGGTTTTCAAGGACGAGGGGCAGGTACTCGATGCTGAGGACGGCAAAGTAGCAGCTCAGGCAGAAGGCCACCTCCGTCAGCATGGAATGCACGTTGGCGTGCCAGAAAATGAACCATCCCCTCAGGGGCTGGCCGATGTCGATGGCAAGGATCAGCAGGGCCGAACTATAGCAGATGAAGCCGATGAGCACGGCGTAGTTGATGATGTTCTTCAGTTCATCCTTGCCGACGATGTATCTCAAAAAGCCGGTGAAGAAAGCGCCGCCGCCCAGGGCGATGACCGCCAGATCCGCCCAGATCCATAGGGCGAACCCGTAATAATCGTTCATGTTGGTCTGGTTTAACCCCTTCAGCCAGCACAGCAGCATGGCATAAACGCCCCATAGAAGGACAGCGCCCACTATGCCGATAAACAAGGCAAACTTCCCCAAAGAACAGCGCTTGACACCCTGGGGGATCAATGCAGAATCCATAAGCTGTACTCCTCATCATGTGCAGTTTCTGTTGTCATTGCTTACCTCGAACAGCCCGAAACCGTCCGTCAGTGTTTGGCGCCGATCGTCCCTTCGCCCTTGAGGTAATTGTCTCCGGCCCGCCTTACCCACTCGCGATCCGACAGGTAATAGACCTTGGGATTGGTCCCCAGTCTCTCCAACAGACGAAACGCATTGGGTGCCTGGGGTCGACCGCTGTGAGCGTTGTCCGGCTTCACCAGCTGGTGCACCTTGTGCTCGGGGTTGTTCAGGTCGCCGAAGGTGATGGCGCCGACAGGACAGGCCTGGGTGCAGGAGGTCTGGTATTCCGCCTCTTCGAGATCCCGACGGCCTTCCAGGTGTGCCTTGTCCATGGCACGCTGGTACCGATGGAAACAGAAGCTGCACTTTTCCACGATGCCCCGCATCCGGACCGACACGTCCGGGCTGAGCATCTCTTCCATACCCGCGGGCCAAACCGGATCCCACCAGTTGAAATAACGGGCATGGTAGGGGCAGGCCGCCATGCAGTACCGACACCCGAAGCATCGGGTATAGATCTGGCTGACGATGCCGGTCTCGTTGCTGTAGTCGGTGGCCGTCGCCGGACAGACCGATACGCAGGGGGAATGGCCGTTGTGACCCTCGCAGTGCATGCACGGCCTGGGCAGATAGCAGATATCGTGATCCGGAAAGGGCTTGCCGTTGGTCAGCCGGTAGACCTTCATCCAGGTAATGCTGTCCCGCTTGTTCGTCTCGTCCTTCTTGAACGGCACATTGTTCTCCGCCATGCACGCCACCATGCAGGACCCGCACCCGGTGCACTTGTCCAGGTCTATGACCATTCCGTACTTCTTGGGTTGACTCTGTCCTCGTGATTTATTCATCAGAACCTCATCATCAAATTTCAGTTGCCAGGTATCGGCGCCCGCTCCCGCAAGGCCGGATGCCGCGGTCCTGGAGCGGATCGCCGATCACTGATCTCAGGCTATGGTCAAGTTGGCCCTGATCCCCCATGCCGCATTCAGGCCGGTGACAGGGTCCTCCACGGGACCGATGAGTTCGTTCACGTTGATCCCTTTTCCCCCGACATATTCGTCGAATTCCGCATGACCGAGCCCCCTGGGCATGGCCACGACGTCGGGGATGATGCCGTCGGACAGGTGGACGCGAACCTTTACCGTCCCCTTGGGGGTGGAGAGATGGGCGAAAACCCCTTCCTCGAGTCCGCACTTCCCGCCGGTCTTGGTGTTGACCTCGACAAAGATGTCGGTTCCCTTGAGAACGGTGTCGTCGACGGTTTTGATCGCAAAGGGCGAGGAGACCGCCGGACCCGCCGCCAGACGCATGGAATCATAGGGAATCAAGGTCAGCGGATATTCTTCCGGTTTTCCCTCGATGGCGACGGCGGGCACTGCCTTGCCGTCGTTGGCACAGGCGTCGGACATGAACGCGAACTTCCCGGAGGGCGTCCGGAATGCATCCTGCCAGGCCGGAGGCCGGTAGGCGGTGTTGCGGATAAAGCCGTTGTCCAGCAACGGTTGCCAGTTCTTTCCAAGGGTCTGCTCCAGGCATGCCTGGTAGCTCTCCCAGGGAAAGGCGTCGGCGACGGCGCCGCCGAGGGATTTAGCCAGCATGAGCAGAACGTCGCCGGTGTGGCGGGTGTCGCGGCGAGGCGAGACCACCGGACGACAGAGACCGATCATGGGCGTGTTCATCCCGGCCGGAGCCGGAACGTCTTCATACCGTTCCAGGTGACCGTGGTTCGGCAGGATCAGATCGGCCATCATCGCGGTGTCGTCCATGTTGGAAGCGAAACTGACAATGAGGGGAATTCTGGAAAAGGCCGCCTTGACCGCCTGGGTGTCGGGCAGGGTATAACACGGATTGGCGCCGGAAACGAAAAGCACCTCCACGGGAATGTCCTGGGCGGTGTTGACGACCTCGGCCAGACGGGTCGGGAGATATTTCGCCAGGGGATAACGATCGGTGCCCGCACCGTCGGTCCGCAGGGCGGCGAGGCCCTTTTCGGCAGCGGCGTCCAGTTTGGGTTCAGGCCAATTGACGTAATCCGGCAGGGGAACGGCCCATACGCCGCCCTTCCGATGAATGCCGCCCACCAGGGCGTTGAGCGCATGGACCGCCATGAACTCATGGAGGGGGCTCGGGGTGTCGCCCCGGCCCCGGCCGCAGATGGCCAGCGGGCTCTTGGCCTTGGCGAAGGCCCGGGCCGTCTCGACGACGACGTCGGGATCCACGCGGGTGAGGCGCGCCACCGCATTGGGAGCGTAATGTTTCAGGACCATCGTCTTGAAGCCGTCGTGCTTTTTGCCGTCCTTGCCGACCCAGTCCTCGAAGCCGAAGCTGTATTTTTCGACGAAATCCTTCTTGTAAAGGTTTTCCTTGATGATGACGTGGGCGATGCCCAAGGCCAGGATGCCTTCGGTGCCGACCTCGATGGGGATCCAGCGGTCGGCGCAGGCCGCGGAGTTGGAGAGACGCGGCTCCACCTGAACGACCACGGCCTTATTGTCATTCCAGGCGGTCCGGGCCTGGAACATGCGGACGGAGGATCCCCAGCCGTCCAGAATGCCGCTGCCGAAGCTGAGAAGGTAATCGGCGTTTTCGAGGTCGAAACCGATGGCGGCGTCGACCCCCTGCATCAATTTGAGGACGATCTCGTAGGTGTCCTCGAAGCCGGGGGCGCGCATGAAATTGGGGGAACCGTAGACTTTCAGGAAGCGTTTGAAGAGTTCGGGCACCGTGCCGCGGTCGCTGCCCGTGATGCAGGCGAGGGTCTGGGGACGGCCCTTTTCCCGCAACTCATCGAGTTTTGAGGCGATCTCGGAGACGGCGTCGTCCCAGGAGATCCGCCGCCATTTGCCCTCGCCCCGCTCGCCCACGCGCTTCAGGGGGGAGGCGACCGCCGTGGGGCCGTAAAGCGCCTGGAGCCCCGAAAGACAGTGAACGCAAGCCTTTCCGTCACTGCCGGGATATCCCTTCATGCCCTCTATCTTCACCGCCCGATCGTCGACCTTCCGGACGGAAATCCCGCATCCCCCCGGACAGAGGGTACTGACGGAATTGACATAATTCACATCACCGTCCTGCGGTACCGGCGTCCAAGGCCACATCTGCGTCCAGATCGAAAGATCGTCCGTCAGTTTCCAGGGCAAAGGTGAGAGCGCCGTCCCCGCCGCCGCGCCGATCCCCAGAGACAAGAAACTTCTTCTGTCTATTTTCATAACGTTACCCCTTAAACCCGATTTTATTTATGACACACGAAGCAGGCGCCCTTACCGGTCTGAACGCTGTTCTGCTCTACCCCGAGTTTGACGTGGCACTCGGAGCAGTCATCCATTTTCATCCGGTCCCAAGTGTTCGTCTTGAATCCCGCGATATTCTCGCCCCAGATGTCCCGGCTGTATCCGGTGATCCGGTTCTCCTCGTACACTTTCAGGGTGGTGGAATTGCCGATATCGCCGTGGCAGGTTTTACAGTCCATACCCGCGGACTTGACATGAGCCGCATGGGAGAAGAAGACACAGTCGGGCTGCCTGGAGTAGACCTGCCAGGGGACCTCCCGACCCGGGACGACATACGCGTTGACGAAGACGGCTTCGTCTTCGGTTTCTCCCTGGACGCTTTCGTGGCAGTCGATGCACTGCGCGAGTTTCGGAACGCCGGCATAGCTGCCGTCTTCCCTGAAAAAGTGGCAGGACTCGCAGCCCTCGCCCACCAGTTCGTTGTGCAGCTTGTGGTTGAAATCAAAAGGCTGGCGTTTCTGGGAGTAAAGAAGTTTCGGGAAAATGACCCACCCCACAATCAGGCTTGCGACCAATCCGACGATAAAAAAAAGGAGCGCGAACCCGCCTCCGTCGGAAACCGCTTTTGCTTTTTCCTCTAATGCACTCATGAACACTCCATCACGCTGTGGTTAACGATTTAACTACATCCCCGACATCGGGCCCCCGACAAAAAACAGCACCGGATCAAAGGCACAAATGGAATGAATCCCAGAGCCTCTCTACCCACTGAGGGCGCTTTTGTCAAGGAGAAATCATTGCGAACCGTAGCTGTGCAGGCCCGGCAGAAGGTTTACGCCGAAGTAGGTGAACAGCACGGCCATGAATCCGAGAATCGAGATATAGGCGATTTTCCGCCCCCGCCATCCCCGCATGAGCCGGGCATGAAGCAGGGTGGCATAGACAAACCAGGTGATGAGCGACCAGGTCTCCTTGGGATCCCACCCCCAATACCGCCCCCAGGCCGAATTGGCCCAGACGGCGCCGGTAATGATGCCGACGGAGAGGAAGAGAAACCCGAACTGCACCATCTTGTGGGTCAGGTCGTCCAGGACGTCCGGATCGGGAAACCGGTCGAGGATGAGGCTCGACGCCCCGCCGGAACGCGCCTTGATCACGAACATCAGACTGATGCCGAAGGCCACGGCGAATCCCGCATATCCCAGAAAACAGGTGATGACGTGGGCAATGAGCCAGTTGCTCTTGAGGGCCGGGATAAGCGGCTGGATCCGGTCGCTGATGTTGGGGGAAAGGGAGGCGTAAGCCATGGCCAGAAAGGCGATGGGCATGACGAACGCGCCGATGACGCGATTCCCGTATCGATATTCCACGAACAGATACAGAGCCGCGATGGCCCAGGCGAAGAAGACCAGGGACTCGTAGAGATTCGACAGGGGGGCGTGCCCGTAGCCGAGTTGATAGCTTTCCACCCATCGCAGCAGAACGCCGCCGATGTTGCCGGCAATTCCGACAGCCGCCGTCCATGCGGCGATTTTCCCGGGGGTCGTCTTTCTGAAAATGAGGGCCACGACATACAGAAGCGCCGAAAGGCCGTACACAAACGTCACGACGGACAATAGGGTTGAACTGTTCATAACGCTATCCTTGCCGCCCCGAGGGGCGCAGTTGAGGTTTCATTTTTCCGCCGGCGGCAGCGCGGCTTCGAATGGTCCCGACAACAGGGGTATCCGCAGCGGCTATCGGCCGGCTTCAAGCTTCTCGAGACGCCCGGAGATCTTCCGGACGCTCTCCGCCACGGCGCCGGGGTTCTTGTTGGCGGTGCCGGAGACGGTCACCGCGGCCCCGGCTCCCCGACGGGTCACATCGATGCAGATGCGCTGATGGGACATGAAGAAGGTCACGATACACCCCAGGATCATCAGGATAAAACCGGCATAAACCAGCGGCACCCCGGGGTCCCGGGTGACCTGAAGGCCGGTGTAGTATCGCTCGCCCACGGGCTCGGTCACCGAAAAGACGAAACGGCCGTCCTTTCGCATCTTGTCGAAACGGGAAAACCGCACCGGCAGATGGATCTCGACAGGCTCCCCCCCGGGGGGCTCGAGTTCGCCCACGAGGGTCTCGCCCAGATCCCGTTGTCCCATGAAGAGGTAGGACGGCAGGAACGCCTTGGCCGTGAAGACGCCGCCCCCCTCGGGGAGGGTGAGGGGCTTGTCGAGAAAGACCTTTTCCGTATAGACCATCCCCGAAGCCTTGCTGGTGATGGAGACGTCGATCCCCTTTTCGGCGACCGCACCGAGATCGGCGGGCATCTTGCCGTAGCTCGACTGGAAGATGTTGATGCCGCGGTACCGGAGCGGATCATTGACGATGATCTCCTTTTCGAGAACCGGCTTACCCTCTTCCAGGATGGCCAGGCGTGAACGGTATTCCCTGGGGGCCCCCGTTTCATAGAAGGAGACCTGGAAGTCATCGCACCGGATGGCGAAATCGAGGGGCTGCTCCCTGTCGCCGCTCCGAAGGTGAACCGCCTGGACGCTTTCGCCCTCGGGGATGGTGACGAAACCGTCGAAGCCGAAAATGGAACCGACCAGGCCGCCGATCAGCAGAAAGACGACGCTGAGGTGCACGATGTAGACCCCAAGCCGGGTCCAGCGCCCTTTTTCGGCGAAGATGCGAAACCCGCCGTCCGCGGCTTCGGTCCGGCTATAGGTGAAGGCCCGGGCGGCAACCTCGGCATAGCGCTCCCTGAGACGCTCCGGAGGGGGGGTCACGGTAAACGCGGCCTTGTGCCGGGGGTTCCGGAACATGGCGGAACGGAAGACGGGGGTCTTGACGAAAACCGTCTTCCAGAGGGTGGAAAGGCGATCGATGGAGCAGGCGACGATATTGGCGGTGAGCAGCACCAGGAGCAGCTGAAACCACCAGGAATGGTACATGTCGAAGATATCGAGCACGTAGAAGAGCCGGTAAAGGAACTCCCCGTAGGCGCGAACGTAGTCCTGGGGGGCGGCGTTCTGGGGGACCAGCGTGCCGATGATGGAGGTGGCCGCAAGACTCAAAAGCAGGGCCACCGTGAGGCGGATGGATATCAGAAACCCCCAGACGGGGTTGGATGCGCGAGAGGCATCGCCTTCACGTTTCATGTTGGACGTCCTTTCTGTGCAGTGAAGTTAAACGCGTATCCATAACAAAAGCGCGGGATGGAATCAAGAAAGGACTTTCAAACGGGACATGGCCCGGCGCATGGGTAAACCTCGGTTTTGAGACGGATGCCGGAAGCGGCATCGGGAGCAAATCAGAAAGCGGATGCATCGCCTTTTGCAGGGGCGGGATTTATCGACGTCCGGTTCGATGCATCGGCAGGCGGGGTGTCGACACATGACCCGATGCCTTCCGTTGCCGGCAAACCGTCGATGCCGACGGTTTCGGAGACAGCATTGCCGGTCGTGAATGCTTCGGGCGGAAACCGGTTGCATGCCGGCAGGAGCCGCACAAGGGCCTTCATCCATACGTCGGCCATTTTAGCGTAGCCGATATTCGTGGGATGCAGATCATCCCACATATCCACGGCATAATCGAGAGCGCCTTCCTGGTCCACAAGGACGATTTTGTCTCCGGCGATGATTCTCGACGCCGCCATGCGCTGGACGTTGTTGTTGAAGACGGTGGTGTCCGGGTGGTAGGTTTTACGGTTGATGATGCGCGCAGCCACCACGATCAGGTCCGTGTCGTTGTCGAACTCGTATCGATCGATCTCATCGAATATCCGCTCCACGTCGCCTTCATTCGCCGTCAGGGAATTTGTTCCGATATGCAGGAGCACGATCTCCGCCGGGTGCGCCGTGAGCCAATCGTAGATGCCGGCGGCCGCCTCCTCGTCCTTGATGCCGGGAAGCCCCTGGTGCTGAACGTCAAAAGGCGGGGAGACATGACCCCCGGTGTTTTTCTCTCCCACAAAGTCGACATCATAACCGGCACGCCGCAATGACCGATACAGGGGGGCTCTGTACCCGGTGCTCAGGTTCGCGTCCCTGATCTCGCCGACGCCGTAGGTGATGGAATCGCCGAGGGGCATGATCGGCACCGGTCGTGAACAGTCGCGGACGACGAGCAGCGCCGTCGCCGGGTTCGACCACCCGCCCTTATCGTTCCGGATCCGGAAAAAAATGGTGTGCACGCCTGAAGAGAGAGAATCGATATCGAAAGCGGATTGACGGGAGATGATCCCGTCCAGGTCGGAACGCCACTCATAGGCTGTCGGCACGTTCCCGGTGTCGATGCTCGACCCCTGAAATCGTATGCACTGATTCGGCTCGGCCGCCGGGGGATCGATGCGTTCGATTTTCGCAACGGGCGCCGTGTCGGTAAACCCCGCAAACCGGAATCTGACCGCATCGGCGCAGGTGCTGTAATTTTGGGCTTCCCCGGGAGCGGCGATCAGGGTGACGTCATATCGCTCTCCTCCGGCGAAAGGATAGACGCCGATCCGGTTCCATCGGCCGCCGTTGACCTGCTGGTCGATGCTGACACGCTCCCGGCCCATCAAATATTCAATGCTGAGGGGAACGGCGGAGCTTCTGGAGGCGTGAGAGCTCCACCACATCGAAAGCTCATAGACGCCCGTAATCAAAGGCGTAAAGGTCCATGTGTAAGTGCTGCCGTTGCAGCTCCACCGGGATGGGGTGCCCGTCTCGTCAGGGTCGTAGGCGTCGGTTGCCGTCGATTTGGGCCACGAACCGGTGAAAGCGGTCTCCGGGGCGTCGTTATCGATGATGATCTCCGTCACACCGGCGATAGAGCCTAAAAACAGCACCAGCAGAAGGCATGGAAAGCCAACCGGAATCCTGGAACGCTTCAGGGGCATGCGGCGATTGTTTTTCATCGATCAGAACCGAACGGGCAGAGAAAACAGGATGCTCTCTTCAGTCTCCAAGGGATCAAGGCTATAAGCCTGAAGAGAGCTCCTGCGACGAACATAGCAATTATCCCCCTTCAGTCTTCAGCCTTCAGCCTTCAGCCTATACACCCGCTATCCGGTCACCCTGATGAAAGCTGAAACTGAATTACAGGTGAAAATCTTCCATTTTTTACAGTTGATGGGCCTTCCATGTCAATAAAAATGGCGGCATCACCCCCCGACAGGGCCGGACGCGGGACACTCCGGTCGTGATCTTTGAATCAAAGGACGAAAAAGTCGCTTGTTGACGATTTTGCCGCAACATATGCCGATTTCCATCGTGACCGACAACAATATCATGTGGTTAACATCATGAATTCTGCCATGTTACGAAACCATCTAAATCTTGACAACCGTGCCAACATAGGCATTATTAGGCTGTCTTATCGCCCGTCGACCAATGACCGGGCGGCGGTACGCCATGTTCAACCCCACCAAACAGGGAGCTGTGTCACGAATGATCGAGGTGAAACATCTGAGCAAGTTTTTCGGACCCCATAAGGCGGTGGACCGCATCGCCTTCACGGTTCAAAAGGGAGAAATCCTGGGGTTTCTCGGCCCCAACGGCGCCGGGAAATCGACCACCATGCGGATGATCACCGGCTTCGTTCCCCCGTCCGGCGGCACCGCCGTGATCGGGGGGCACGACATCCTCCGGGAGCCCGTAGCGGCCCGAAAAAAAATCGGTTATCTCCCGGAGAACGCCCCGGTGTATCCCGACATGACCGTGTACGCCTATCTCGACTTCTGCGCCCAGATCCGCGGATTTTCGGGAAGCGACAGGAAACGGCGCGTCACGGAGACCATCGAGAAGTGCTTCCTTTCAGGCGTCGAACACCAGACCGTCAGCACGCTGTCCAAAGGGTTCAAACAGCGGGTCTGTTTCGCCCAGAGCATTCTCCACGACCCCGAATACCTGATCCTGGACGAACCCACCGACGGGCTGGATCCGAACCAGAAGCACGAGGTCAGGCTCATGATCCGCAAGATGAGCGCCGAGAAGGCCATCATCCTCTCCACCCACATTCTGGACGAGGTGGAGGCCGTCTGCAGCCGGGCCGTCATCATCACCAAAGGCGCCATCGTGGCGGACGACACCCCCGAGAACCTGAAGGCCCGCTCCACGATTCACGGCGCCATCTCCGTCACCCTCGCCGACGCCGATGCCGACGCCTTCATCGCCTGCGCCCGGAGCGTTCCCGGCATCCGGGAGGTCGCGGTGATCGAGCGCACCGATGGGGCGCTCAAGGCCCGGATATACCCGGAGTCGGCGGACCCTCTGGCGGCGGAGCATCTCATGACGGCCCTTTCGGCGAAGCGTTTCGAGGTCAAGTCCCTCTTCGTCGAACAAGGGCGGCTGGACGAGGTCTTCCGCGCCGTCACGACCTCCTGAGCGACACCCCGGAACCCCAAAACCGCTTATCAGGTGCAACAATGAAATCAGAAGCGATACTCACCCATGTTTCGGCGATCTTCAAACGCGAGATCAAGGCCTATTTCGGATCTCCGGTCGCCTATGTCTTCATAGCCGTCTTTCTGCTGTTGATGGGTTTTTTCACCTTCCACATCAGCCATTTCTTCGAAATGGGTCAGGCGGACCTGAGGGCCTTTTTCGAATGGCACCCCTGGCTCTACCTGTTTCTGGTCCCGGCGGCGGCCATGCGCCTCTGGGCCGAAGAGCTGCGCATGGGTACCATCGAGCTGGTCCTCACCTTTCCCATCACCACCGGCGAGGTCATCATCGGAAAATTTCTGGCGGCGTGGGCCTTCATCGGCATCGCCCTCGCCCTCACCTTTCCCATGGTGCTCACGGTGACGTACCTCGGCGACCCTGACCCGGGCCCCATCATCACCGGCTACATCGGCAGTTTTCTCATGGCCGGCGCCTTTCTCGGCGTAGGCAGCATGACCTCGGCCGTCACGCGAAGCCAGGTGATCAGCTTCATCCTCGCCGTCCTCATCTGTCTCTTTTTCATCCTGGCCGGCTTCCCCCCCGTCACCGCGATGATGGCCGACTGGGCCCCGAGGTGGCTTACCGCCGTCGTATCCGGCCTGGGCTTTCTATCCCATTTCGTGTCGATGCAGCGGGGCGTCCTCGATCTGCGGGACATTCTCTACTTCGGCTCCGTCATCTGTTTCACGCTGTTCGCCAACGGCATCATTCTTCAATACAAAAGGGCTTAGCACCGACACCGCATCGACTACAGGAGGCCACGCATCATGACAACGCATCACCCGCCGGCCGGACAAGCCGGCAAATCCTTTTTATCCATAGGAGGACTGCTCCTGGTGCTGATCATCCTGGTGCTCGTCAACGTCATCGCATCCAGGGTGAACGCACGATGGGACGTCACCGAAGGCAAGCTCTATTCCCTGTCGGACGGCACCCGGGAGATTCTCTCGAACCTCTCCTACGACACTGCCATCAAGGTCTTCTACACCCGGGACGAGACCCACACCCCGGTGCACATCAAGACCTACGCCAGGCGGCTGATGGATTTTCTCTCCGAATACGAACGCCACGGAGAGGGCAAACTCACCATCGAGCACTACGACCCCGAACCCGACTCCGAGGCGGAGGATCAGGCCGCGGCCTACGGCATCTCGGGCATCGACCTGCCCACGGGGGAGCGGCTCTATTTCGGTCTGGCGGCCGTGGCCGCGGATCAGGAGGCCGTCATCCCCATGATCGATCCGACCCGGGAGGAGCAGCTGGAGTACGACATCACCCGGATCATCGCCAGGGTGCAGTCCGCCGAAAAGCCGACCATCGGGATCATCAGCGCCCTGCCCGTCTTCGGCATGCCCATGATGGGCATGCCGCAGGAGGGCGGTCCCGAGCCGTGGATGTTCGTCACCGAACTCCGAAAGAACCACGAAGTGCGGGAGATCAGTCCCGGGGCCGACAGCATCGATGAGAGCGTCGACCTGCTCATGCTCATCCACCCCAAGGGTCTCTCCCCGGCCCTTCAGTACGCCGTTGATCAGTATCTCTTAAGGGGGGGGAATCTCATGGTGTTCGCCGACCCGTTCTCGGTGAGCGAGCCGCCCCGGTCCCCGTCCAAGGCCTCCGACGGCCTGGCCGCCCTGTTCAAGGCCTGGGGGGTCGAGATGGACCTCGGCAAGGCGGTCGTCGACTTCGATTTCGCCACCCGCCTCAGGGGCCAGGACAACCAGGTGGAAACCAACCCCTTCTGGCTCTCGATGGACGCCGACGCCCTCAACCGGGACAACATCATCACGGCCCAGCTGGAAAGCTTGCTGCTGCCGGCGGCCGGTGCCGTTCTCAAGGCCCCGGACAGCCCCTACACATTCGAGACCCTGGTCCGATCCAGCCCCAATGCCGCCATGTCCGACACCATGATGCTCCAGCTCGGCGCCGAGGATCTGCGGCGGGACTTCAAGGCCGCCGGGACCCCCTTCGACCTGGCGGTTCAGATCACCGGCACCTTCAAGAGCGCCTTCCCCGAAGGCCCGCCCCGGGACCCGGAAAGCGGGACCGATAAACCGGGGAGCGACGAGCCCCGGAACACCGGAAACGGGCACCTCGAAGAGGGACAAGGTCCTGCCGTCGTCGTCCTCGTGGGAGACGCGGACCTCCTTTTCGACAACTACTACGTCAGCCACCAGAACTTTCTGGGGTTCAAGATCTCGCGAATGTTCAACGACAACCTCAATTTCGTTCTGAACAGCGGCGAAATGCTCATCGGAAGTCAGGCCCTCATCGGCATCCGCTCCCGGGGTACGTTCGAGCGCCCCTTCACCCGGGTCGAGGCCCTGGAGAAGGCGGCCCAGGCCCGCTGGCTGGTGCGGGAACAGGAGCTGATGCGCCGGATCGACGACACCAACCGGAAGCTGGAGCAGCTGGAGCAGCAGAAGGAGGCCGCCCAGCAGCTCATCCTGAGCGAGGCCCAGGAAGCCGAAATCCGCGCGTTTCAGGAGGAGCGTCGGCGCATCAACAAGGAACTCAAAACGGTCCGCCGCAACCTGAGGGCCGACATCGAACGCCTGGGCAACACCGTCAAATTCATCAACACCTTCCTGATGGTCTTCGTGGTCGCCGCAGCGGGCATGATCTACGGCTTGCGGCAGCGGCTGAAAAGCCGAAGGTGAACCTCGGCGGGAAACATCGGACAACCCCCTTTCGGTAGGGGATGGAGGGCATGAGACCATGAAATCCAAGACGTTTATCATATTATTGTTGATCTGCGTGCTCCTCGGCGCGGCAAGCTGGTTCCTTCTGGGATCCGGCCCGTCGACAGGCCGGAAAGCCGACGACCCGTCAGGAGATCCCCTCCTGACGGCCCTGCCGGTGAAGGAGATCCTTACGATCGAGATCACCGGACACCAGCGCGGCGTGCATCTGGAAAAGGGCGAGACGACCTGGCGCGTTCGGGAGCGGTACGGATACCCCGCTGATTTCGTAAAGCTCTCCGACCTCGTGCTGAAGCTGCGCGACATGAAGGTGGATCGCACCTTCCCGGCATCCGACGAGATTCTGGCTCGCCTGTCCCTCAACGCCCCCGACGGAGCATCCGATCCGTCCGCCGCCGATGCCCGGGGCACCCGGGTCGTCCTCAAGGGTCGGAACGACGCGGTCCTGTCCAGCGTCGTCATCGGAAAGACCCGGGATAGCGACACCGGAAGGGGCGGGAACTATGTCATGGTCGACGGGGACAAGGCGGTCTATGTCGTCGACAAAGCGTTCCACTTCCTCGATACCGACCCCGAAAAATGGATCGACAAGGAGATCCTGGACGTCGCGCCGGAACGGATCGCCGAGGTCCGCCGAATCGATCCGGGGGCCGGGGCGCCCCGCTATATCGTCCGGCGCCCTGACCCGGAAAAGCCGGCCGGGCTGCTCGACGTTCCGGCGGACAAAACCGCGGCGTCGGTCAAGATCAATCGCCTGATGGACGCTCTCTCCACCTTCCGGATCGACGACGTGGTCGATCCGAAAACCCCGGCGGAAGCCACCGGGCTCGACACCGGGGCCTGCTTCGAATACGGGCTGTTCGACGGCACCGTCTACACCCTTTGCCTGGGAGGCCCCGTGACGGACCATCCGGACCGCACCTATTTCAAGGCCCGGGTCGCCTTCACCCCGCCGTCCGAAGCCCCGGCGACGGCCCCGGAAAAGACGGCCCCTGCCGGGGAAGAAACGGCGGCCGACGCCCCCGAAGCACCGGTGGATCCGGCTGAAAATACCGATGCGCCCACCGACGGCACCGAATCGACGGCGCCGGCCCCGGAGGAGACGGTATCTGCCGGGACGGAAACGACGGCCGGCGCCCCTGAAACCCCGGCGGATCCGGCTGTCGCGGCGGCTGAACTGAATCAACGGATCAGCCCCTGGATCTTCGCCGTGCCGAAATGGAAGGCCGACCAGTTCATCCTCGACAAGGCCGATTTTTTCGAAAACAGAGAAAGTGATTAAGGGCTTCGGCAAGGCAATGTCGCTACCCCCTTCCCCTTTCTTCAACTCAGAAAATACGGATCCACGTCGATCACCACCCGCACCCCGGGGTGGCGAAACAGGTTCGGCGCCGCCGAGGAAACCGCCCGGACAAACCGGCGAAGCGGCCCGATCCGCAGGCCCTTGACCAGCATCTGCCAGCGGTAGCGGCCGGCGATCTTCTGGATCGAGGCCTCCACGGGTCCCAGAAGCGTCACCCATTTCCGGTAAACCGCCTCCTGCTGCAACAGCTCCCGGCAGACCGACCCCAGGGCCTCGGCCGTCTCCCGGGTCGCCTCGGGGTCGACGCCCGAGATCCTGAGCTGAATGATCCGGGATACCGGCGGATAACCGAGGGCCCGGCGAAAACCGATCTCGACCTTGTAAAACGCCTCGTAGTCCTGTCGGGTCGCGGCGACGATGCTGAAATGATCGGGGGTGAAGGTCTGCAGAATCATCCGGCCGGGGGCATCCCCCCGGCCGGCGCGGCCGGCCACTTGGGCCAGGAGCTGGAAGGTGCGTTCCCCGGCCCTGAAATCCGGAAAACTGAGGGAAAGGTCCGCGCAGATGACCCCCACCACGGTGATGTTGGGAAAGTCGTGACCCTTGGCCACCATCTGGGTCCCCACCAGAACGTCCACCGCCCCTTTCCTCAGACTCTTCAGGATCCTGACGACAGACCCCTTTCGGGTGGTGGTGTCCCGGTCCATGCGCGCCACCCGGGCGTCGGGGAACAGGGCCTTGACCGCGGCCTCCACCTTCTCGGTCCCCATCCCCAGCAGTTTGATGGGGGCGGGTCCGCAGGCCGGACAGTCGCAGGGCGCCTTTCGGGTGTAGCCGCAATAGTGGCACCGGTAAACCCCGGCCAGGCGGTGGTAGGTCAGCGTGATGTCGCAGTGGACGCACCGGAGGGCCTCTCCACAGGCGGCACAAACCGGGAAGCTGGCAAAACCCCGGCGGTTCAGAAAGAGCAGCACCTGTTCTTTCCGTTCCAGGGCCGCGGTCATGGCCGCATGGAGGGGCGGCGTAATGAAGCGCCTCGCCCCCCGGGTGTCCGCGACCTTTTTGAGATCGACCACGGTGATCTCGGGAAGCGGGCGGGACGCCACCCGCCGCCGAATCCGAAGCTCCCTGAACTTTCCCGTGCGGACATTGTAGCAGGTGTGAACGGAGGGCGTCGCCGATCCCAGGATCACGACGGCGTCCGAAAGCTTCGCACGGACCACGGCGATGTCTCTGGCATTGTAAAGCAGATCCGCTCCCTGCTTGTAGGAGGTGTCGTGTTCCTCGTCCACGATGACGAGACCGATATGATCGAGGGGGGCGAAAACCGCGGACCGTGCCCCGATGACGACGGCGGCCTCCCGGTTCAGAATCCGCTGCCATTGATCCAACCGCTCGCCCGCGGAAAGCCCGCTGTGGAGCACGGCGACGGCCTCCCCGAATCGGGCCCGGAACCGACGCTCCATCTGGGAGATCAGGGCGATCTCGGGCACCAGCACCAGCACCGGGAGCCCCTTTTCCATCACCTTCCGGGCCAGATGGAGATAGACCTCCGTCTTCCCGCTGCCGGTGACCCCCGCCAGGAGAAAGGGACAAAACCCCTTGCCTGTGACGGCGTCCACTTCGGCGACCACCCCGGCCTGCTCCGGGTTGAGGGTTCGGGGGGTATCCGGTGGTATCGGTTCGCCAAAGGGGTCGCGATAGACCTGTTTCTCGTAGACCCGGACCAGTCCCTGCTCGACCATGGCGCGGACGAGCCGCGGCGCCGTCGGCACCTGGGCCTTGATATCGCTGATCGACATCTCCTCGCAGGACTCCAGGAGTGCCAGGATATCCCGCCGGGCCCGGGAAAGGGACGCCGGCGGCGTTCCGTCGCCCCGCGCCGCGAACCGTTCCATTCTCGGCCGGGCCACGCCCCCCTGGAGCACGGCTTCCCGCACCAGCCATCCCCGGTCCTCGAGGGTCTGCACCAGGGCCGCCGGCACGCGCCGCTCTCTCAGGTCCTTGAGACGACACGGCCCCGATTTCAGGCGGGTCATCACCTCCCGCTCGAGGGGTGTGAGATCCCGACCCCCCGCCTCGAAGACTGTCAGCCCCCCGGGAGTGGCCGAAACGGTCAAGCGGTCGTAAACGTTCAGTCCGCCGGGCAGGGCGCACTGAATCACCTCCCCCAGGGGGTGCATGTAGTAGTCGGCGACCCATTTGAAAAAAGGGATCATCTCCGGAGGAAAGAGGGGGACCGGATCCAGGACGTCCAGAATCCGCTTGACGGCATACCCTCCCGAAGGGACCGTCTCCCCCAGTACGTACCCGGTGACCCGCCGCCGTCCGAAGGGCACCAGGACCCGCTTTCCGGGGGTCGCCAACGGCGCGAGGGCGTCCGGGACCCCGTAGGTGTAGGATCCTTCGACGGGAAGGGCGACGGCGACGGCGATGTGGCTGGAATAGATCGTCATAATCAGGAATAGATTGTCATTCCGTATCAATCACATTATATACAGACGGGTCAACCCCATCGATACCCAACCCTGTTTCATTCATAAGGAGGCACCCTGATGGCAACATTCTCTTGACAAACTTGTCAAGGAACCGGGAAAATACACCTTCAACCGGCCGTTGGGCTGTTTCTGACCCTTTCCCCAACTTATGTTTTCCACCCTGCATAAAGGAGGCCGCCGTGCCCGTCACCCTTGCCGACCACCCCCTGATCAAACACAAACTGGGGCTCATTCGCAAAGCCGACATCTCGACCAAGGACTTCAGAGACCTCTCCTCGGAGATCGCAAGACTGCTGACCTACGAAGCGACCAAGGACCTGGAAACGGAACAGATCACCGTCGAGGGGTGGGCCGGTCCGGTGACAGTCGATACGATCAAGGGGAAAAAGATCACCGTCGTCCCCATTCTTCGGGCCGGCATCGGAATGATGAACGGCGTCATCGACATGATCCCCTCGGCAAAGATCAGCCTGGTTGGCCTCTACCGCAACGAAGAGACCCTGGAACCCGTTCGCTATTACGTCAAACTGACCAGCAACATGGAGGAGCGGATCGCCCTCATCCTGGACCCCATGCTGGCCACGGGCGGCACCCTCGTCGCCACCATCGATCTGTTGAAGGCGGCCGGATGCACCCACATCAAGGGGCTCTTTCTCGTAGCGGCGCCGGAAGGCCTCAGGCGGCTCGAAAAGGCCCACCCGGACGTCGAGGTCTACGTGGCGTCCGTGGATGAAAAGCTGAACGACGTCGGGTATATCCTGCCGGGTCTGGGGGATGCCGGCGACAAGATCTTCGGCACCAAATAGACCGGTGCGCCCAGGAACCCCCAACCCGGGCAAGGAGCATCCCATGTCCCCAGACCCCTCGGACCGGCCCGGTCATCATGGTCATCGGGCTGGTCCTGGCGCCGGTGGCCGTCAACATGGCCATGGGAAAGACCGGCGACGGCGCGGCGGTCCTCGTTCTCGAAAGAACGGCCCTCTTTATTTCCATGCTGTCCCTGGCCGTCACCGTCCTGGTCTCCTTGAAGGGCAGGGGCATGCTGCGCCTCATTCCCATCCTCTGCGGCATCACGGCGGGGTATCTCGTCTCCCTCCTCCAGACCATCCCCACGCCGGTCATGGGCGGGATCATGCTGCTGCTCTTCGGCGCCATCATGGTCGTGGGGCTCAACAGCCTGGTCAAGGCGGGTGAGGATCTGATGGAACCCCGAAACATGTGCATCGTCTCCCTCGTCCTGGTCTTCGGAATCGGCGGTATGGTCTTCTCCGCCGGAGATTTCAGCATCAAGGGCATCGGGCTTTCAGGCATCCTGGGCGTTCTCCTGAACCTGGTGCTGCCCCGGAGTCGCCGTCCCGCGGCATGATCAGGCGGCCGCAAGAGCGGTCTGAACCTCCCGGGCGATCCGGCGGGCTGCTTCCCGGGGGTCTGCCGCGTCCCGAATGGGTCTGCCCACGACCAGATAGTCGGCCCCCCACCGGACGGCCTGTCCCGGTGTCGTGACGCGCTTCTGGTCGTCGGGTGAATCCTGGGCCGATGCGGGACGGATGCCGGGGGTCACCGCCAGAAAATCGGGTCCGAAGGCCTTCTTGACGGCGGCCGCCTCCAGTCCCGAGCAGACGATCCCGGCGCAACCCGCGGCCCGGGCCGTTTCCGCCCGGTTCATGACCAGCCGGGTCATGTCGGCGGCCAGTTCCGGCCGGAAGCCGGCGGCGGCGATATCCTCGCTGGAGACGCTGGTCAGCACCGTGACCCCCAGCACCCCCACCTTTCCACCGCTCCCGGCCACGGCGGCCCCCAGCATTTCAGGGCTTTCCCCGCAGTGGACCGTGGCGAGCGCGACGTCGAGATCCGCCACCCGGGCCATGGCGCGCGCCACCGTGGCGGGGATGTCGTGGAGCTTCAGGTCGAGAAACACCCGGGCCCCCCGGGAGCGGATAAACCGGACGATATCCGGCCCCGCCTGGATAAAGAGTTCGAGGCCCACCTTGAACATCCCCACCTCTTCCGACAGCAGGGTCACCCATTCCTTTGCCGCCTCCGGGCTCGGCACGTCCAACGGAAACACGATATAATCGGTTGCGCTTCTCATGATCTCCTTTCTTGTATAAGGCTGAAGACTGAAGACTGAAGGCTGAAGGGGATAAAATGCGCCGCTCGTCACAGACGCACCCCTTCAGTCTTCAGCCTTCAGCCTTCAGCCTTCTTGAACGACTAAGGCTGAAAGGGATAAAATGCGCCGCTCGTCACAGACGCACCCCTTCAGTCTTCAGCCTTCAGCCTTCAGTCTTTTTAACAATGACAATCGTCACGTCGTCCGACTGGGGCCGCGGGCCCCGGAACGCTTCGAGACCGGCGAGGATCCCCTCCAGAATCCCGGCGGCGGTCCGGTCCGCGTGGGATCGGATCAGGGCCTTGAAGCGGTGCTTTCCGAACATCTCTCCCGCGGCGTTCCGGGCCTCCCAGATGCCGTCCGTGCCGACGGCGATGATGTGGCCGGGCGACAGCCCCGTCCGGCGGCCGGCAGTGTAGGTCATCCCCTCGTCGATGCCCAACGCCGCCCCCTTCCCCTTCAACTCGGCGAAAGCCCCTGTTTCAGGGTCATACCAGACGGCGGGATCGTGACCGGCGCGAATCCAGTCGACGGCCGCGGCATCAGGCGCGATCTCCATGTAGAACAGGGTCAGAAACTGACCGGTGGCGTCGGTGTCCCGGCAGACGAGACGGTTGACGTCGCCGATGACCGTCGCCAGATCGCCGGGTTGGCCCACCCGCCCCTTGAGGAACGCCCGGGCGGTGGCCATGAGGAGGGCCGCGGAGATGCCGTGACCGGACACATCCCCGACCGCGACGCCGAGTCCGGGGACTCCGCCCCGGTTCAAGGGGATGAAGTCATGGAAATCCCCCCCGGTTTCATCGCAGTATCGGCTTACAGCCGCCATGTCAAATCCGGGAAGATGGGGGGGCTTTCCGGGAAGAAGGTTCTTCTGGACGCTGCTGGCCACCTCGAGTCCCTGTTTCAGGCGGATCCGTTCCTCGAGGTCCGGCACCATCCGGTTGAAGGCCCGGCCCAGCTCCCCGACCTCGTCCCGGGAACGGATGTCGATCCGAGTGGAAAAGTCGCCGGTGGCCAGCCGTCGGGAGCCCTCCAGCACCTTGTGGATGTTGTGTGTCACATATCGGGAGAGGACCAGGGAAATCAGAAACACGGCGACGAGAACGCCCGAAAACAAAATCCTGGTGGTCCTCATCTCCTCGATGAATCGCGCCTGGACATAGCGTTCCATGCTCTCGGCATCGGCGATCAGGTCCGATTTGGGCACGATCAGCAGGAGGGAGGTGCCTTCGGCGCTGATGACGCTGTAGGCCATGATGGTCGCGTCCCCGCCGTAGGGAACCTCGCTGATGCCTGAACGCCGGTTCATGAGATCGGAGATCACGGCATCCATCGCCCCGGGAACGTCCGACGACAGCCATCGGACGGTTTGAAGATAGCGCCATTCCCGGCCCCGTTCCGCTCCGGGATCCTCGCTGGCGATGATCATGACCCCGGCCTCCCGGGAGGCGGAACGCGGCACCGCCCGCACCAGCAGTGAAATGACGTTCCTGGAGAGCATGCGGATATGCTTGTTCTCGTGGAGCAGCGTGCTTACCGGCACCATGAGGGCCGCCGCGCCCGCGAACGCTCCGTCCGGCCCGTGGATGGGCGCGGCGACAGGGATTACGATTCGACAGGTCAGGGCATCGATAACGGGCATGCTCCAGACCGTTTTCCCCCGATCCCTGACCTGCCGATACCAGGACGCATCGCGCCCGTCGGGCAGTGAAACCCCCGCGGGGCCGGGGTAGAGCGTCTGGATCCCGTTGTCCAACACCACCATCTGCCAAAGAAAAAGACCCGGAAATTCCCGATCCACGGCATCATAGAGAGTGGCCATGCCCTCGAGACGACCGGCGGTCAACTCCCGATAGGGCGCTGCCGTCCCCGGGGGAAATCGCCACAGGGGTTCGCGGCGGGAGACGGACAAGGGCTCACACACGCCCGTTTCCACCAGACGGCAGTAGACCGAGGGGTCCCGCTCCTTCAGATCGCCGGCCGGCGCCTCTCCGGCCCGGTCCGTTTCACGGATGGAGCGTTCGGCCGGAACCGGTGATCCCCAAAGCCGTCGCTCCAATTCGGCCGTCCGGACCCTGAGGATCATGTCGATCAACTCCGCATCCCGCTTGAGCACCCGCGCATGGTCCTCCACCAGCCGCTTCAGGGCCTGGGTCGACTGCGTGGCGAGGGTGTCTCTGGCCTGTTCCGAGAGTTCCAGGGCCAGGGCGTGGAAGAGCCCGCCGGCTTTCCACCGCAAAGCCAGCATCGGCACCATGGAAACGGCGAGGAGCAGTACGAGGATCTTCCAGCGAATCCGCATGAATAACCTGCCTTCAGCGCCTGGAACCGGCGTCGCTCGGGATGCCGGGTTTAAGGCCGATGATGCCCCGCCTGCCCAGTTCACGGATGAAGAGGGTGACGGACGCCTCCGCCTCCCTGGGATGCAGCCGAAAGACATCCGAGAATTCCCGGATGATGCCGCCGACGGTGCGCCGGCCGTCGATCAGACCCCAGGCCCTGCTCCCCATCTCGTCCAGCTGAAGCTTTTTGACGACGGGTCTGTCCACCCCCGAACCCAGCCTGCGGGCCATTGCCGCGATCCAGGGCCGCGGCTTCAACGGATATGAAACCTGAACCAATCCCCCGTCAAGGATCTCCTCTGAGACGCCCGAGTGTTTCACCGGTCGACAGGCCAGTGCATCCTTGCGGGTGACGGGCCCGGGAGCGTTAGATTTTCTGAAGCGTCGTACCATTCGTCCTTCCATGATTCGGGCCATGATTCGGGCCATGATTCGGGTCCGTCGGTCTGTCCGTCAGCCGCCCCTCGAAAACACCCCCGGGCTTCGGCCCCTCCGGGGGCACGCAGTGGAACGCGGCGCAAAGGGCCGTAAAGCGATCCTCGTCCGGCAACCGCCGCCCCACCGTCTGAAGGGCCAGGATTTTGTCGCAGTCGTCGGCATGCCATGCCCGGCCCCGACGGATAGGGGAGAAAAGCGACGACAGCCGACGGATCCGGCCTTCCCCGACCGGACCCTCGGTCCATTCAATCGCCCGACCGTTCCCGCCGTCGGAAATCCCCTGCCGGGAAATCCGGAAGCGCTCCGACGCAAAGGCCCCCAGGGTCCGGTTTCGGAGCAGGACCGAAGCGGGGCCCCACCGGTGGAGGCAAAGCGTCTCACGGCGGGCGGCCAGGGTCAGCGCAAAATCCCCGGGCACGAACCGATGACGCACCAGCCTGAAGGCCTCGGGCACCCAGGCCCGGATGTCGAACACGGCCCACAGCACGCGACCCTGGCGGGCGCCGCTCCTGAAGGCGGTCAGGATCTCGGGGATATCGACGCCGCACGAGGCTCCCTCGCCGTGAAACAGCAGCAGAAAAACCCGACGGTCACGTCTGCTTCGAATGACGAGCCCCTCCCCGCCGCCGACGGGATCCGACCATCTGAAGGCGGCGGCATCCGTCAGATCCGCCGGTTCGAAATTTCCGGCAAGGGCCTCCCGCCAGGACCGGGGCAAAACCGTCTCCCGGAATGTGTGACGTATTTCCCTGGGGAAGCCTCCGCGAATCCGGGGGAGCTTGCGCCGGAGCGGACCGCGGCCTCGCGTCGGCGCCCATTTGACGGCCATCACGGCGCCGGTGTCCCCTTCGAACGCCAGGTGCCCCCTGTCCATGCCCGCCGGGTGCCAGCCTTCCGGCACCGACAGACGAACGCCGCACCACCCCACTCTTTTCCATGGCCCCACCACGGTCCCGTCACCCGGGAACATCGCCGCCACCCCTGCCCGGCGCCTAACGGGGCAGGAGCCGGTCCCAGTCCGGGACGCTCCGCTCCTTTTCGACCGGGGGTTTCTCCCGGGTCCGGCGCTCACGATAATGCCGGATCTCCGCGGCCATGGCGGTGGAATGGGTCAGTTTCACCGAATTGCCGATCTTCTCGTCTTCGTCCTGGGTGTTGTGCTGCAAAATCAGGCTGATCCGGTCATTGTTCCGATCCTTGAAATACCATTTCCAGGCGATGACCACATGGAATGGATCGCCCTTCCATTCGTCCGGAGGTCCAAACCGGGCCTTGTAGCGGGACAGAAGCTCCTCGTAGAATCCCCGGGATTCGTCCGCATACTTGAGCTTGATACGGACGATCCGATCCCTGGCCGCGCAGACGCCGTAGTTGATCGTTCCGTTCTCGAAGCCCGCCGGCGGAATGACGTCCACTTCCATGAGGCATCCGACATCCCGTACCCGGATGACCGTGTCCATCTCCAGTCGATCTCCATATCGCGAGATGGGCTCGCCCAGTACGAATCCGCCCAGGGAACGCGGCGCATCGGCCGCTCTCGCGCCCCCGGAGGAAAGCATCGAGAACAGCAGAACCGCACCCGCGACCATCCATCTCTTCATACCCGTCATCTTCATAGTCTTCATAGTGATATCTCAACGTCAACCTTTCATCATAGTGAGCGGATAGAGGCATAAGATTGAAGGCGGATCAGTGCTCCGTTCGCGGCCGGCGCACCCCTTCAGCCTTCAGCCTTCAGTCTTCAGCCTTTCATCAATGGTGCCCCCGGAGGCCCCGCCCGCCAGGTCGGTCACCCCCCTGAACCTATTCCAGATTACAGAGTAAGCATCCTTGCCGCGGCGTCAAAGGCCGGGGTCATCCCCGCGATCCATCGACCCGGTAGAGATCGATGAGTTGGGATTTGTCGTCGATATAGCGCATCAGAAGATTCATATGGGCCTTCATCCGGGCCATCCGCATCTGAACGAGACGTTCCACGATCAGAAAACCTTTTTCCGGATACCGGATCAGGATTTTCCGGAAACTGTGCCGATCGAGAATCAACACGTCGGCGGGGTCGACGACCTGAGCCGACAGGGGCCACTCGTACTCGGCCAGAAGGGACATGTAGCCGAAAAATCCGCCGGGCTCCAGAATCTGAAGGTCGATCATCTTACCGTCCGCCTCCTCCAGAAGAAGCCGGACCCGGCCTTCCAGCACGAGAAACGCCTCGTTGGCCGCCTGTCCCTGGCGAAAGACAACGGCACCCCGCGGGTAGCGACGTCGCCGGGCCGTGTAGGCATGGAGTTTGATGATCTCGAAGGGGATATCCCTGAACATGGGAAGCCGCCGCAGGGCTTCAAGGTTTTCCACCAGCTCGGATCGCCCCGAGACGGCTTTCGCCCTGTCATCCCTGTCCGTGAAAAAGCTCATAAAACGCTCCTTTTTGGGCCATGAGTTCCGCAAAGGTTCCCGACTCCACGACAGCCCCGTTCCTGAGCACCGCAATGCGGTCATAGGTCCGGGTCAGATCCAGGCGATGGAGCACGGCGATGACGGTGGTTTTCCCGCCCAGATCCCTTTCCAGGTATCTCTGGATTTTTCCCTGGGAGGTATTGTCGAGGCTGGCGGTGGCCTCGTCCAGGATGAGGATCGGCGCACCCTTGAGAAAGGCCCTGGCGATGGCGATCTTCTGGCGCTGCCCACCGGAAAGGCGGTCGCCCTTGCTTCCCACCTGGAAATCGAGCCCCAGTTCCATGATGTCGTCCAGGAGCCCCGACTCCGAAAGACGATCCACCACCACATCCCGCAGGACCGATGTTTCGGCGGCGTCGTCGGACCGGGGGGTCCCAAAGACGATGTTTTCCATCACCGTTCTGGAGAAAAGATACTCCGTCGGGCAATACAGGCCGCGGCCGGCCCCCGGCGGCCCGGGATCCTCACCCTTTATAAACCGTTCGGTGGCCTCGCGGCAATAGGCGATGTCCATGCCGGCAACCTCCTGGATGAAGCGATGCCGTGCCGCCAGAATCTTTTCCGCGAGGCGCTCGGAAATCGCCGCCATTTTATGACGGGCCGGGATGTAGCCGAGGGCCAGATCCAGAAGCCGCATCCGGTCGTCGCGGGCCGGCGTCTCCTGCCCCGACGCCTCCAGCCGGGAAACCAGGTCCCGGTACACATCGAATTGATCGGAGGGGATGGGGCTGCTGCCGAAAAAGAAGTCGTCGTCCCTGAGATCCTGGAGGAGATGGACCGTTTCCCGGGCCAGGTTCCATCCCAATCGGACAAGGGGCTCTTCGAGATCCGTTTCCCGAAGAAACCGCATAAAACGGCGATTCCCGGTGATGCCTTCAAGGGTGAAGCCATCCCTTCCGCCGTCCCCGAACAGGAGGTTGCGAAAGAGGGGTACATGCCGGAGAAATTGGTTGACGTCGTAAAACTCCACCGCGTCGGAGTGGGATTCCACGAGCTTCTCGTGCACCAGGCGCCGCATCTCGAAAACCTTTTCCATGAAGCGACCCCTTCGGCCCTCGGTGATGACCGTGTTGAGCCCCCAGCGGACGACATCGTCCCCGAGCCCCACCTTCCGGACCATATCGAGGAGAACGCTTCGATCCGGAAGATGGGATCCGGCGGCTTCGTCACCCGACGAGGCCCTCGCTTGAATCGCGTAGAGCAGGTTCTCCCGGACGCTTCCGTCAAAAATGAAGGGGTGCTGGGCCACGAAGCCGATATTCCGGCTGACGTCCGCCTTGGTGAGGGTCGAGATATCCCGCCCGTCGATGAGAATCCGACCCCGGCTGTGGCGGTAGAGCTGACCGACGAGCATGGCCAGGGTGCTCTTGCCGCTCCCCGAAAAGCCCACCAGGGCCATCTGTTCCCCGGGGGAGAGCTCAAAGTTGATGTCCTTCAGCAGCGCCATCCCCCCCTCGATGGCGTATTCCAGTCGGTTGACCTGAATCCGCCCCGCCAGGGGATAGATTTCCCGGCCCACCGGCGAGACCTCGAATTCGGGGGTCGCATCGAAGCAGGCCATCACCCGCCGATACCGCACCCGGGCATCCTGAAGCTCCTGGTAGTATTCGATCAGCTCTTTCCAGGGATCGTAGATCTTTTCATACGCCGAGAGGAACGCCACCAGGGCTCCCAGGGTAAAACGGCCGTGAATGGCCAGATACCCGCCTACCAGGAACAGGATGAAGGGGCCGATGTTCTGGAATAGGTTGTTGGTGAACTTGATACCGAATTTCAGCACGAAAAGACGATTGGCCAGGGAAAAGAGGGTCTCGAAACGGCGTCCGGCTTTCTCTCCTTCCAGACGGTACCCGGCGTTTCCCTGGATTTCGTGGATGCCTGAAACCGCCTCGCCGATGGTGTTGGCGGCGGACCGGACCACGTCGACCCGCTGGGTATTGAGGCGGTTGTAGCGTCGCTGAAGTATGGGAACGATGACGAGTTCCAGGGGGTAAAGGGCGATGCTCATGACCCCCAGCATGGGATCGAGCCAGATCATGTAGCCCGCAAAGGCGAGAAGGGTGAGAACCGCGGTGACGGGAACGGCGAGGGCACCCCCGATGAAGTGCCCCACGGCGCCGAGCTCTCCCGTCATGGCCGTGATGACCGTTCCCGGGGGGGTGCGCCGGAAGAATCCCAGGGGCAGCTGCAGGATATGGGCGTAAAGCGCCGTCCGGATCTCCAGCAGGATCTTCTGGCCCAGGTATTTCTGCAGAACGTTGGCGGCGTACTTGAGGATGCCGGCCAGGAGGACCGCCCCCAGATAGAGTAGACAGTAGCGGATCAGGAGGTCGGTCTGCTTGAGGTGGATGGCGGTGTTGACGATCCGCTTCTGCATCTCCAGGGGAAAAACCCTGAAAAAGAGACCGGCCAGGATGATCAGCAACAGACCGGCCTGGAGCAGGCGACAACGGTGAAAGATCCAGTAGAAAAGGGGCTTCTGGGTAACCATATCCGGCGGTCTCCTGATGACGCGGACAGTTTAAGGTCTCACTTCAACTTTCATGATGGTGACCGGATAGATACGGCCTATGAAAGCCGAAAATCACGTTAATGAGAAGAATAGAATAAATATCCTCCCGGGTCAATCCGCTTTTTCACCCGATCTGCCCACGCCGTCGGCCCGGCAGATCCTTTCCCGTTGATTTGCACGAACGCGATGATTATGTTCCCCGGTTCAGAAGCCATGGGCCGCCCATGGAAAACCACGGCCCCGATCGGGGATGCCTCAATGGAAAGGTGACATGTTCATGACTCAAGAGGATTATTATCAGGTCCTGGGCGTCGGGCCCGACGCCGGCAAAAGGGAAATCAAGGAAGGCTATCGGAAACTGGCCTTCCGATACCATCCCGATCGAAACACCGACGACCCGGAAGCGGCAGAGCGCATGAAGCGCATCAACGAGGCCTACGCCGTTCTCTCGGACCCGTCCAAAAAACAGGCCTACGACGACCTCCGTCGACGGTTCGGCGCGGACGCTCACGGCCGGTTCCGGCAGAACTATTCCGAGCAGGACATTTTCAGGGGCTCGGACATCAATCAGATCTTCGAGGAGATGGCGCGATCCTTCGGCCTCCGCGGTTTTGACGCCATTTTCAAGGATTTTTACGGCCAGGGCTACCAGACCTTTCAATTCAAGGGCAAGGGCGTTCGCGGCGGCGGTTTCTTCTTTTTCGGCGGTCCTGGAACCGGCCCCGCGTCCCATCGCAACACCCCGGGCGTTCTCGACGGCATCGTCCGCCGGCTTCTCGAGAAATCGGGCGCAGGCAGTGGATTCATGAAAGGGGCGGACGTGGAGGAGACCCTCGTTCTCCCGCCGGAGACGGCACGGGACGGCGGGCCCTATGCCTACGAACACAAAAGGCTGGGCAAGAAGCTCGTGGTCCGGATTCCGCCGGGTGTCCGGGAGGGGCAGCGGATCCGGCTCAGCGGCATGGGGCGCCCCTCCATCATCGGCAGCCCCCCGGGGGATCTCTACCTGAAGGTCCGGATTCAAAAGCCTCTGCTGAGCAGGATCAAGGGGTTTCTCGCCAAATTGGCCTCGTAGGCCGCCGGCGTCGGATGCCGGGGGGCACAGGGCATCGCTCACGACCGCGCCGCCCCATGCCCCCCGAATCCGCCGCTTCCCCTTGACGTTCGGGTCATGCAGTATCATCTTTATGCTCATTACTCCCTTTGAACAGCGTCGCCGGCATCATCGGCGCCAAAGCCATCGGAGGAGAACCGACATGCCCAGAACAGCCATCGACATCCCCGGACAGATCGACTATCTCTCCATTCTCGACGAAAACGGCAAGGTCGACGCCGAGCTCGACCCCAACCTTTCGGACGACCTCTTGATGAAACTTTACGAAGCCATGGTCCTGGGGCGGGAGTTCGATCGCCGGATGCTGAACCTGCAGCGCCAGGGACGCATCGGCACCTTTCCCCCCATTACCGGCCAGGAGGCGGCCCATCTCGGGGCCGCAGCCGTCCTGGAACCCGAAGACTGGATGGTGCCCTCCTTTCGGGAGACCGCGGCGGAGCTGTGGCGGGGGCGGTCCATGGAAAGCGTCCTCATGGCCTTCAACGGATACAACGAGGGCTTTCACGTGGCGGAGGACCGGAACGATCTCCCCAACGCCGTACCCGTGGGGTCCCAGACCCTCCACGCCGTGGGCCTTGCCTGGGCCCTGAAATATCGCGGGAAGAAGCACGTGGCCATGACCTTCTTCGGCGACGGCGCCACCTCCCAGGGGGACGTCCACGAGGCCTTCAATTTCGCCGGCGTTTTTCAGGTTCCCGTCATCTTCGTCTGCCAGAACAACCAATGGGCCATCTCCATCCCACGCTCCCGTCAGACGCGGTCCAAGACCATCGCCCAGAAGGCCCTGGCCTACGGTATCGAGGGAATCCAGGTGGACGGCAACGACATCCTCGCCGTTTATGCCGCCGCAAAGGAAGCGGCGGATAGGGCCCGGTCGGGCGAAGGCCCCACCCTGATCGAATGCGTCACCTATCGTCTCATGATGCACACCACCGCCGACGACCCCAAGCGATACCGCACCGACGAGGAGGTGGAATCCTGGCGGCAGAAGGATCCCATCCAGCGTTTCCAGGTTTACCTCAAGGAGCGGAAGCTCCTGGACGATGACGGCATCGCCGACGTGGAGCAGTCGGTAAAGGACCGGATCCAGACGGCGGTGGACAATGCCGAAAAGCAGATGGCGGACGCCCCGGACCCGCTTCTCATGTTCGAGCATGTTTACGAGACGCCGCCCCCGCACCTGAAATCCCAGCGAGAAGCCCTTGCCCGTTGGCTCGAGAAAACCCGCGAGGAGGACTGACATGGCGAAGATGACAATGGTACAGGCCCTCAATCTGGCCCTGCGACAGGAGATGGAACGAGACGACGGCGTCATCGTACTGGGTGAGGACGTCGGCAAGGACGGCGGCGTCTTCCGCGTCACCGACGGCCTTTACGAAAAATTCGGCGAGACGCGGGTGGTGGACACCCCCCTCTCGGAGAACGGCATCGTCGGCATGTCCGTCGGCATGGCGGTTTACGGACTGAAGCCGGTGTGCGAGATCCAGTTTTCCGGCTTCGCCTACCAGAATTTCCACCAGATCGAAAATCACGCCTCGCGCCTCCGGTGGCGCTCCCAGGGGCGCTATCACGTCCCCATGGTGCTGCGGGCGCCCTACGGCGGCGGCGTCCGCGCCCTGGAACACCACTCCGAGAGCCGCGAGGCCTTCTGGGCCCACATCCCCGGCCTCAAGATGGTGATCCCGTCGGGGCCCCGGAACGCCCGGGCCCTCCTGGTGAGCGCCATCCGGGACCCGGACCCCGTCATATTTTATGAGGCCAAGGCCCTCTACCGGGCCTTCCGGGAGGAGGTGCCCGAGGCGGAGGAGACGATCCCCCTGGGCGAGTCCCGGATTGCCCGGGAAGGGGACGACCTGACCCTCATCGCTTACGGGGCCATGCTGCGCCCCGCCCTCGAGGCCGCGGAGCGACTGGAGAAGGAGAAGGGCGTCTCCGTCGAGGTCATCGACCTGCTGACCATCTCGCCCCTGGACGACACCCTTTTCGTCACGTCCGTCAAAAAGACGGGGCATGCCGTGATCGTCCACGAGGCCCCCATGAGCTTCGGCCCCGGGGCCGAGATCACGGCCCGACTGGTGGAGAAGGCCTTCTACTACCTGGAGGTGCCCATCGGACGGGTTACCGGCTATGACGTCGTCATTCCCCTCTTCAGCCGGGAGAAGCACTACATCCCCACCGTGGAGCGCATCGTCCACGAAGCCAAGAAAATTCTTGAAACCTGATTCGGAGGAAAACCCATGACCCAATCTTTCAAGCTACCCGACCTGGGGGAAGGGATTCACGAAGGGGAGGTGACCGCCGTGACGGTGTCGGAGGGCGACCGCGTCGAGGAAGGCGACGTCATTCTCGAGATCGAAACCGACAAGGCGGCCGTGGAGATTCCCTCCCCCGTCACCGGCACCGTCGTGGAGATCCGCGTCAAGGCGGGAGACGTGGTCAAGGTGGGCGACGTTCTGATGACCTTCGACACGGCAGCGGCATCCGAAACGGAAGAACCGGAAGCATCCGGAGAGCGCGACGCATCCTCGGGGGCGAAGCCCTCGAAAAAATCCGAAGCGGACGAGCAGAGCGCGGAAGAGCCGGACAAGCCGAGCCGGGAAGAGAAGGAAGACAAGGCCGCGGACAAGACAGACGAGGGGCGCCCCCGGGACCGGAAGGGACCGGTGCCCGCATCCCCCGCCACCCGGCGTCTGGCCCGGGAGATGGAGATCGACCTTCATGAGGTGACGCCCACCGGCCGGGGCGGGGTGGTCACGGCGGACGATGTCCGGCGTCATGCCGATGCCGGCGGCACGGCGGCACGGGAAGGGAAAAAGACCGAAAAGGCCCCGGAAAAGCCGGAAGCGGCGCCGGATCGGTCTGAAGCTCCGGAACAGCCCCGACCCCTTTCGGCGGACGCTCCCGATCTGCCCGACTTTTCCCGGTGGGGCGAGGTGGAGCGGGTCCCTGTCCGCTCCATTCGGCGGGCTACGGCCAGACAGATGGCCGTGGCCTGGTCCCGGATCCCCCACGTCACCACCACGGACATGGTCGACATCACCGATCTGGAAGCCTTTCGCCGGAAGCACAAGCAAAAGATCGCCGAGCAGGACGGACATCTGAGCCTCACGGTCTTCGTGCTGAAGGCCCTGGTTTCGGCCCTGAAACGATTCCCCTATTTCAACTCGAGCCTGGACGCGGCGTCGGGGGAGCTCATCCTGAAGCGCTACTATCACATCGGCGTGGCGGTGGACACCGAGGACGGACTGATCGTTCCGGTGCTCCGGAACGTGGACCGCAAGAGCCTCACCCAGATCGCCGTCGAACTCAAAGGATTGGTGGACAAGACCCGGAACCGGAAGATCGCCGTGGAGGAGCTCCAGGGCGGGACCTTCACCGTCACCAACACCGGGGGGAGCGGCGGCACGCTCTTCGTGCCCATCGTCAACCATCCTCAGGCGGCCATCCTGGGCATGGGACGAGCCGGTATGGCGCCGGTGGTGCACACCCTGCCGTCGGGCCGGCATGAGATCGTGCCCCGCCTCATGATGCCGATCATCCTCACCATGGATCACCGGATCCTCGACGGCGGCGACGCCTCCCGCTTCCTCGCGACGGTCACGGCCGCCCTGGCCGATCCCGAGGAATTGTTTTTAACCGGCTGAAGGCCGGATTGGAGATGATTATGGTTATGGGAGAACTGGTACAGGATTGCGAGGTCGTCGTCATCGGCGGCGGGCCGGGAGGATACGCCGCGGCCTTTCGGGCGGCGGACCTGGGCATGGACGTAACCCTCATCGACACGGGCGAAGGGCCGGGCGGGGTCTGCCTCTTCAGGGGATGCATCCCCTCCAAGACGTATCTCACCCTCGCCGAACTGCTCCACGACGCCGACCGGGCCAGGGAGATGGGCATCACCTTCGGCCGGCCCGATATCGACATCGCGGGCGTCCGCGGCTGGAAACAACAGGTGGTGGACAAACTGGCGAAGGGCCTGATGCAGTTGACGAAAGCCCGGGGCATTCAATTGCTGCAAGGCCGGGCAGCGTTCAAGAGCGCCAATGAAGTCCGGATCCCGGGATCGGACATCAGCGGCATCCGGTTCAAGCATGCCGTCATCGCCACAGGCTCCCGCCCAATCCCCCTCCCGGACACGGATTTCGAAAAAGACGGCCGGATCATGAGCTCCACGGCGGCCCTGAGCCTCCCCGACATCCCCAAACGGATGCTGGTGGTGGGCGGCGGGTATGTCGGCCTCGAGATCGGGATGATTTACGCGGCCCTGGGTTCGGAGATCCATCTGGTGGAGATGGGGGACCGCCTGCTGCCGGGCATCGACGACGATCTCACGGCGCCCCTGAAGCGCCGGCTGGACAAGGCCTTCAAAGCGGTTCACCTCAACACCCGCGTATCGAAGCTCCAGCCCCGCGACGACGGTGTGGACGTCTCGTTTTCCGGAAACGGGAGCGACGACACCTTCGACCGGGTCCTCGTCGCCGTCGGGAGGGCACCCAACACCCGGGGCCTCGGCCTTGAAAACACCCGGGTTCGCACCGACGACCGGGGGTTTGTCATTGTCGATGATCGGCAACGGACCGGGGACGAAAACATCTTTGCCGTAGGCGACGTCACCGGCGGCATGATGCTGGCCCACAAGGCCTCCCGCGAAGGCAAGATCGCGGCCGAGGTCATGGCCGGTCAGCCCTCGGCCTTCGATGCCGCAGCGATCCCGGCGGTGGTGTACACCGATCCCCAGATCGCCTATTGCGGCCTCACCGAAACGGCGGCCAGGCAGGAAAAACGGACCGTCGAGGTCCGGCGATTCCCCTGGAAGTATTCAGGCCGGGCCGTCACCCTGGGGACCCCCGAGGGGATGACCAAGATGATCGTCGATCCCGAATCTCAGCGGATTCTGGGCGTCGGCATCGTGGGCCGGAACACCGAAGGGCTTATCTCGGAGGGTGTTCTGGCCGTCGAGATGGGCGCCGTGGTCCAGGACGTCGCCTTTACCATCCATCCCCACCCCACCCTCTCGGAGACCGAGGCCGAGGCGGCCGAGCTCTTTCTGGGCGGAGCCGTCCACGCGCCTCCCGTCCGGAAATAACCGACGCCGCCCGCCTCCGGGCGGCTGTCCCGTCATTATTTTTTTGACAAACCATCCCCAGGGCCTATAATAGATCGTTTTAACGCACCCCCGGCAAAACCGGTTTTGACGGCACGACAGCCGGGCCCATTGTCAGGGCCGGCCTGAACGGTGCCGGGATATCTTCAGCAGTGAGGAAAACAGACCGATGGAATTTTTTCTGTGCGTCGTCGGCATGGTCATGTTCATAGAGGGGTTTCCCTATGCCGCCTTTCCGAACCGGATGAAATCCTGGCTGGAAAGAATCCTGGAACTCCCGCCCCGAACCCTGCGGGGGCTGGGCCTTATCATGATGCTCGCGGGACTTTTGACGGTCTGGGCGGGGAGGATGTTCGACTAGAATGTACCGGCTCAAGGACTACCGTTACGACCTGCCCCAGGATCTCATCGCCCAGTCGCCTTCGGCACGCCGGGACGCATCTCGCCTCCTCTGCCTGAACCGGGGGGACGGCCGGATCGCCCATCGCGTCTTCGCGGACCTCCCCGCGCTTCTCGATCCTTCGGACCTTCTCGTGATCAACGACACCGAGGTCGTACCGGCCAGGCTCTACGGCCGGAAGGCCAGCGGCGGGAAGGTGGAGATCCTGATCCTCGACCCTCACGACGGCAGGGCCGCCCACGCCCGGGAGGTGACCCGCAATTGCATGCTCAAGGCCGCCAAGCGGCCGAAACCGGGCACCCGCATCTTCTTTGACCAGGGGCTCACCGCGGAGGTGGTGGACAGCCGGGAGGCCGTCCACACCCTGCGATTTTCGAGCCCGGAGCCTTTTGAGTCGATACTCTACCGGATCGGACGGATGCCCCTGCCGCCCTATATCCGGCGAAACGGAGACGGAGAGCCGGGGACGGCTGCCGAAGGCGGGGGAACCCCTGACGACCGAACGCATTACCAGACCGTCTACGCGGCCCGGAAAGGCGCCGTGGCCGCACCCACCGCCGGCCTCCATTTCACGCCGGAGCTTCTGGCCCGCATCCGGGAGCGGGGCGTGACGGTGGCCGCCGTCACCCTCCACGTGGGGTACGGCACCTTCGTTCCCGTCCGGGTCGACGACATCCGGGAGCACCGGATGCACCACGAAGCATTCACCATCCCCGAGAAGACCGCCGAGGCCGTCAACCTCGCCCGGTCCGAGGGGCGGCGCGTGGTGGCCGTGGGCACCACCTCGGTGAGAACCCTCGAATACGCCGCCGGTCCGGACGGCCGGATCGCACCGGGAAGCGGCCACTGCGACCTGTTCATTTATCCCGGGTACCGGTTCAGGGCCGTCGACGCCGTGATCACCAACTTCCACCTCCCGGAGTCGACCCTGATCATGCTGGTGTCGGCCTTTGCCGGCCGGGAGAACGTGCTCTCGGCCTATCGGGAGGCCGTGGCCCGGGGATATCGTTTCTTCAGTTACGGGGATGCGATGTTGATCGGGTGAAAGGAGAAAAATGCCCCATCCGTTTCAGGTCACTGCACGCTGCACGACGACCCGGGCCCGCACCGGGAGGCTCTCGCTGGTTCACGGCACGGTCGAGACCCCCGTCTTCATGCCCGTGGGCACCCTGGGGACGGTGAAGAGCCTGACCCCCGAGGACCTCACGGCCGCCGGGGCACAGATCATTCTGGGCAACACCTACCACCTCTATCTCCGGCCGGGATGCGACGTCATCGATCGGTTCTCGGGCCTCCACCGGTTCATGAACTGGGACGGCCCCATTCTCACCGACAGCGGCGGGTTCCAGGTCTTCTCCCTGGCCAGGCTCACCAGGATCACCGAGGCGGGAGCAAGCTTCCAGTCCCACATCGACGGCTCCCGGCACCTCCTCACGCCCGAGAAGTCCATCGAGATTCAGATCAGCCTCGACTCGGACGTCATCATGTGTCTCGACCAGTGCATCGCCTACCCCGCCGAACGGGCGGCCGCCCTCGCGGCCCTCGAGATCACCACGCAGTGGGCCGGGCGGTGCCGAAAAACCTGGCGGGAGCAAAGCGGCGAAAAGAACGCCCTTTTCGGCATCGTCCAGGGCGGCATGTACGACGATCTCCGGCGCATGTCGGCCGAGGCCCTAACGGCCATGGATTTCAGCGGATACGCCCTGGGGGGCCTCAGCGTGGGGGAGCCCAACCAGATGATGTACGACGTCGCCGAAGCCGCGCTGCCGCTTTTGCCCGGCGACCGTCCCAAGTACATCATGGGGGTGGGCACCCCCGAGGATCTGGTGGAGCTGACGGCCCGGGGCGCCGACATGTTCGACTGCGTCATGCCGACCCGGAACGCCAGGAACGGGCAGCTCTTCACCCGCCGGGGCACCCTCAACATCGCCAACAGCCGCCACCGGACCGACACGGCCCCCGTCGACTCCGAGTGCGCCTGCTACACCTGCCGGAACTACTCCCGGGCATACCTCCGGCACCTCTATCAGTCCCGGGAACTGCTGGCCTACCGGCTCAACACCCTCCACAACCTCCATTATTACCTCGACCTGACGGCCCGGATGCGGTCGGCCATTGCCGAGGGGCGGTTCGAGGCGTTTCGGAAGCGCTTTTACGCCGACCGTGAGCCCGGGGGCGCGGCATGACAAACCCCATTTGAGCCTTATGTTAAGAGACGCAACCCAGGGAACGCGCATTCACGGGATGCCGACGCCGGCCACCCGGCGTCGTTGCGCCGTTTGTCGCATCCGGAGCGCGACGCGTTCCGTTCAACCCCTACACAGAGAAGGAGCACCCATGAAGGAAAAAGTCGAAGCGGTATTGAAGAAAATCCGGCCCGCCCTCCAACGGGACGGCGGCGACGTCGAGCTGGTGGAGGTCCTGGCCAACGGCATCGTCAGGGTCCGCCTCAAGGGCGCCTGCGCCGGCTGCCCCATGTCCCAGATGACCCTCAGAAACGGCATCGAACGGGTTCTCAAGCAGGAGATCCCGGAAGTCAAAGCCGTCGAACCCGCCTAACCCGGAGGAGATGAATGCCCATTGCAGTGAAGATCCAGGCAGTGATCGAAAAATCCTCATGGATCCGGAAGATGTTCGAGGAGGGGGCACGGCTCAAGGCCCTCCACGGGGCGGAAAACGTGTATGATTTCAGCCTGGGAAACCCCAACGTCCCGCCCCCCGAGATCTTCGAAAAGACCCTTCGGGAGCTTGTCGACTCGGGTGAGGCCAGGGACCACGGCTACATGCCCAACACGGGATACCCCTTTGTCCGCCAGGCGGTGGCCGACCATGTGGGGAGGGTGCAGGGCGCGGCCATCACCGCCGACGACGTCATCATGACGTGCGGTGCCGCCGGCGCCCTCAACGCCGTCTTCAAGGCCCTGCTGGATCCCGGGGACGAGGTCCTCGTGCCGGCGCCCTATTTCGTGGAGTACAACGCATACGCCGACAACCACGGCGGCATTTTGAAAACCGTGCCGACCCGTGAGGACTTCACCCTGGATCTCGCCGCCATCGATGCGGCCGTTACGGAAAAGACGAAGATCGTCCTCATCAACTCTCCCAACAACCCCACCGGCCAGATCTACGACGCCGAGAGCCTGGCGGCCCTGGGCCGGCTGCTCCTGGACCGGGGCGAGGCCATGGGTCGGGCCATCTACCTCGTCTCGGACGAACCCTACCGCAACATCGTCTATGACGGGGCGACGGTGCCCGGCATCTTCACGGCATCCCCCAACAGCATCGTGGCCACCTCCTACTCCAAGGAGCTCTCGATCCCCGGCGAGCGCCTGGGTTATATCGCGGTGAACCCGGCCGTGGACGACCGCAGGAATCTCCTGGCAGCCCTGGCCCTCACCAACCGGATCCTGGGATTCGTCAACGCCCCCTCCATGATGCAGCGGGTCGTGGCACGGCTCCAGGGCGTCACCGTGGACGTTTCAGAGTATGACCGGAAGCGTCGGCTCCTCTGCAAGGGGCTTGCGGAATGCGGCTATGACTTCATCACGCCGCCGGGGGCCTTTTATCTTTTCCCGAAAAGTCCCATCCCCGACGACGTCGCCTTTGTCCAGGCCCTCCAGGAGGAGCGGATCCTGGCGGTTCCCGGCAGCGGCTTCGGCGGCCCCGGCCACTTCCGGATCGCCTACTGCGTGGACGACAAGACCATCACGGGCGCCATGCCGGGATTTAAACGGACCATCGAGAAGTACCGGTAGAAGACATACCGACAGTTCGCAGATCTGAAAGCCCGCACGCTCTGAAGCGCGGGCTTTTTTTATGGCTGAACGCCGCTCACGGACGTTTCATCCTCCCCGCCTTCCCAAGATCGACAAAATCCCCCTTGACAACTCCGCACCGGTCTGTCATAAGCAGCCCATCAAAAATAAAACATCGTTTTGTATTATGAAACAAAATTCGTCCAATCTCAATTCAGTGGAGAAAGCCATCGCCATTCTCCAGGCCTTTCAGGCGGACCATCCCGTCTGGGGCGTCCGGGAGCTGGCGGCGCGCCTGGGCTTCAGCCCGGCAACGGTCCAGCGCATCCTCCAGACCCTGAAGCTTCACGGGTTCGTGGAGCAGGACGATCAGACCCGACAGTATCGGCTGGGAAGCGTCTACTATCGGTTCATCGCCGTCCTCGAATCGGACCAGCCCCTCCCCCGCGCCGCGCGATCCTTCATGCAGGCGCTGCTCGAGGCCACCCGGGAGACGGTCCACCTCAACGTTATCGATGGAACCGACCGCGTCTGCATCGACCACATGGAATCCCCCCAGGAGCTGAAGGCCATCATGCCCATCGGCAACCGATCCCCGCTCCATGCCGGGGCGTCGGCCAAATGCCTTCTCGCCTTTTCCTCGGCGGCGTTCATCGAGCGTTATCTCGGCAGGCCCGGACTCGAAACCCTGACCGACCAGACCGTCACCGACGCCGTCGGCCTCAAAAAAGAGCTCGACCGGATCCGGCGTCAAGGCTACGCCGCCAGCCTCGGGGAGCGGATAGCGGGCCTCGGCGCCCTGAGCGCGCCGGTATTGGATTACCGGGGATCGCTCCTGGCCGCCATCAGCCTGGCCCTGCCGGAGATCCGGTACCGCGATCCCATCCACCGCAAATTCTGCATCGCGGCCCTTTTGAAGGCGACCCGCGATTTTTCGAAACACATGGGGTATTCGGGATAAAGGGGCCCCGATGTCATCCCGGCCTATTCATTGATCCCATCAAACTTTTCAGGAGGAACACATGGATTTCAACTTATCCAAAGAACTACAGATGCTGCAGAAAGAGGTCCGCAACTTCGTCAACAAGAAGATCGTCCCCTTCGCCGACCAGTGGGACAACGAGAATCACTTCCCATACGAGGAGGCCGTCCGGCCCATGGGCGAGCTGGGCTTCTTCGGGACGGTGATTCCCGAGGAGTACGGCGGCGAAGGCATGGACCAGGGATGGCTCGCGGCCATGATCGTCACCGAGGAGATCGCAAGGGGCTCCTCCGCACTCCGGGTCCAGCTCAACATGGAGGTGCTGGGGTGCGCCTATACCATCCTGACCTACGGGAGCGAGGCCCTCAAAAAGAAATACGTCCCCAAGCTCTCCAGCGCCGAATTCCTGGGCGGCTTCGGCATCACCGAGCCCGACGCCGGCTCCGACGTCATGGCCATGTCCTCCACGGCCGAGGACAAGGGGGACCACTGGCTCCTCAACGGCTCCAAGACCTGGATCTCCAACGCGGCCCAGGCCGACGTGCTGATCTACTATGCCTACACCGACAAGGCGGCGGGCTCCCGGGGGCTTTCGGCCTTCGTCATCGAACCCAGAAACTTCCCCGGCATCAAGACCTCCAACCTGGAGAAGCTGGGATCCCACGCCTCCCCCACCGGCGAGCTCTTCCTCGACAACGTCAAGGTGCCCAAGGAGAACATCCTCGGCAAGCCCGGCGACGGCGCCAGGATCGTCTTCGGATCCCTCAACCACACCCGGCTTTCAGCCGCCGCCGGCGGCGTTGGGCTCGCCCAGGCCTGCCTGGACGCCGCCATCAAGTACTGCAACGAGCGCCGCCAGTTCGGCAAGCCCATCGGCGATTTCCAGATGAACCAGGACATGATCGCCCAGATGGCCGTCGAGGTGGAGGCGGCCCGTCTTCTGGCCTACAAGGCTGCCGCGGCAAAGGACGAGGGCCGGCTCAACAACGGCCTCGACGTGGCCATGGCCAAGTATGCCGCCGGCGAAGCCGTGAGCAAGTGCGCCAATTACGCCATGCGCATCCTCGGGGCCTACGGCTACTCCACCGAGTACCCCGTCGCCCGCTTCTACCGCGACGCACCCACCTATTACATGGTGGAGGGCTCGGCCAACATCTGCAAGATGATCATCGCCCTGGATCAGCTGGGGGTCAGAAAGGCCAACCGGTAACCCCGAGAACCTGAAAACGCCTGAAAGGAGACGATATATGAACCCACCCGACAAATCCGTCCCGGAAAAAACCCGGGAAACGGCGGCCCTCTATTTCAAAGGAGTGACCGATGAAAGGCCCTACGATCTCTGGCGGGCCTTCGACAAGAACCTGGCCCGGGATCTCTCCCTCTTTATCACCGGCCAGATGTATGCCCGGGAAAAAATCCCTCACACGGTGCGGCAGCTCGTCACCGTCGCAGCCCTCACGGTACTCGTTCGGCCGGAGGAGCTGAAGCTCCATATCCAGGCCGCCCTCAACGTGGGCTGCCCCCCTGAAGACATCGCCGAGACCATCTTTCAGACTGCGGTCTACGGCGGCGTTCCGGCCGTCAACACGGCCCTCAAGGTGCTCAAAGCCGTCCTCGAGGAAAAGGGGATGTGGCCGCCGGAACCGGCGGAAGCCCGCCCCTGAAAATCGCCGACAGGGTGCCCTTGACCTCCGGGAAGAGATGGTTATATTTGTGCGAAATAAGTTCTAAGCCTTTAAATCCAAAAGGTTATACAAAACATCGGCAGCTGTGTCACCGGCTTGATGTTGGGGCCGTCTGAATCTCATTACCCAAGGAGGGATATCCATGATCATCAGGAGAATGTTCACCACACCGGCGTTTCGATGGAAAAGCCCCTATGATGAACTCGACGAGATGCGCGGGCGGTTGGCGCACCTGGCCCGCGCCCTGAGCGGCGAACCGGAGTCGCGGCCCGACGCCGGCGTCTACCCGCTCATCAATGTGACCGAGGACAAGGATCACTTCTGGATTCGTGCGGAACTGCCCGGCATCAAGGCCGATGATCTCGATCTGTCCATCACCGACAATCATCTCTCCCTCTCCGGTGAGCGGAAGATCCCCGATGCCGGTGCATCGGCAAAATGGCATCGCCGGGAGCGGGAAGCCGGAAAATTCAGTCGCATGATCGAGCTTCCCGACCGGGTGGATCCGGAGAAGGTCAAGGCCGGAATCGCCGACGGCGTCCTGAGCATCATGTTGCCCAAAGCCGCGTCGGCCAAACCGAGACAGATCAAGGTCAGCTGATGACGCAACCCTGGAGGCTTACCATGTCAGACATCCAAGTGAAGCAAAAACAGCAGGCGGAAGCGACCATGGAACCCACCCAATCGGGCAGAATCTTTTCTCCGGCGGTGGACATCTTTGAAACCGACACGGCCATCACCGTCATCGCCGACATCCCCGGGGTGCACCCCGACGATATGGAGATCGACCTCCGGGAGAGCGTCCTGACCCTCTCGGGAAAGATCCGGTCCCCGGATGGTGAAGGCGAACGGAGCGTGATGCGGGAATACGACACCGGCACCTATTTCCGCCAGTTCACGCTGTCGGAGGTCATCGACCAGGCGAGGATCGACGCCAAACTGGCGGACGGCGTCCTCACGGTCAGCCTCCCCAAGGTGGCCAAAGCGACCCCCCGGAAGATCGCCGTGACGGCCGGATAAGGACGGCGGCACAGGATCTGCGGCGCCGGCGCGGGGTTTCCGGCCCAGGGACGGATCTTTTGAACACATCGAACCAACGACACGGGCGGGTCTATCAGATAGACCCGCCCGTGCTGTTTGACGTCTTCCGGACGACGGCGAGGCCGCTCCGGGGCCTCGCCTACCCGCCGGGGTTGCATTCGGTCTTTTGTCATACAATTTAAGGTGTTCAACCGGAAAAGTCAACGGAGTGCAAAGCCAACAACTTGAAGATACTGCTTATATATCCATATTGCCTCGAACGCCGCCGCGATGAAACAGACGTCAGCGCCGTGCCCATGGGACTCTATTACATCGGCGCCCTCCTCCGTGAGAACGGCTACGATGCGGAGATCCTCAGTTGCCACGGGATGGCCGGCGAACCGGAACGGATCCGGGAGATTCTTCGGGAAAAGGCTCCCCGGGTGATCGGATTTTCGGTCCTCAACGCCAACCGGTGGGGTGCCGTCGAAATCGCCGGGATCGCCAAGGCCCTCGATCCCGGGGTGACCACCGTCGTGGGCGGCGTGGCCGCCACGTTCCTGTGGCAGCATCTCCTCGGCCGTTTTGCGGAGATCGACCTGGCGGTGGCGGGCGAGGGGGAATTCCCCTTCCTGGAACTCGTAAAGGCCCTGGCGGCGACGGGGAATCGCCCGGGGAAAAAGAGCCTTGCGGAAATCGTCGGCCACATCCCGGGCGTTGCCTTCCGGCGAAGGGGAACCCCCGTCCTCAATGAAGCCGCGCCGCCCATCCCCGACCTCGATCGTCTGCCGAATCCCGCCCGTCATTTCACCTATCAGCATCTCTCCCTGACCCGGGGGTGCCCCGGCCGATGCACCTTCTGCGCCTCGCCGCGGCTGTGGGACCGAAAGGTCCGGTTTCACTCGGCCGACTACTTCGTGGATCAGATGTCCCTGCTCCATGCCCGGGGCGTCGGTTTCTTTTACGTCTCCGATGACACCTTCACCCTGAAAAAGGACCGGGTCATCGCCGTCTGCCGGGAGATTCTCCGGCGGGGGCTCCGGATCTCCTGGGCCGCCATCTCGCGGGTGGATGCCGTGGACGAGGAGGTGCTCCGGTGGATGCGGCGCGCCGGGTGCGTTCAGATCAGCTACGGCGTGGAGAGCGGCTCGGAGCGGATTCGGAAACGGCTCGGAAAAAACATCACCCGAGAGCAGATCCAACGGGCCTTTGCCCTGACCACGGCCTTCGGCATCCTGGCCCGGGCCTATTTCATCTACGGCTGCCCCGGAGAGACGTGGGAAACCCTGGAGGAGACTCAGGCCCTGATCCGGGAGATCAAACCCCTGGCCGCCGTTTTCTACATCCTCGACATCCTGCCCGGCACCGCCCTCTACGACGAGATCCGGCAGCGCGACGGCATTACCGACGACATCTGGGGTCGGCGTATCGAGGACATTCCTTACTACACCCGGGATCCGGACCTTCCCGAGGCACTGATCCTCGCCTTCGGCCGGTCCCTCAGGGATCATTTCCGCGCACACCTTCCCGGCTTCGCCGACGCCGCGGCACTCAAGGACGACCCGGCCCTCTATCCCTGTCACGCCGATTTTCTCTCCCGGCTGGCCATGACCTTCTCCCACGGGGATTACGCCGACCATCCGGAGGCCCCGGCGACGGCGGAACGGCTCTATGCCAGGGCACTCGGCTATCACCCGGACCATCGGGCCTTTTTGGGCCTCGGCATTCTGCACCAGCGCAGGCAGCGGTTTTCAGCATCGATCCGGATCCTCGAGGAAGGCATCCGGCATTTCCCGGGAAGCGAGTCGTTGAATCTCGCCGCGGCCGTCGGCCACATGAACATGGGCCGGTACAATCAGGCCCTCGCCGTTCTGGAGAAATTCCCCCACAGCAAGGCCGCCGCCGACTACGCCGCCCAATGCCGTCATGCCCTGAAAAACGCCGCCGACAACAGCATCCGTCCGGAAGAAGATGGAGAGAACCCCCATGAGCCTGTCGACACCGCCCCCTGAAAATACAAAAACCCCGCCCATCGATTTCGAGGCGATTACCCGGCTGTTTGCCGCCGCCGAAGCGGCGGGACGATATTTCCTGTTCGAATACGAGGTCTACGATCTCCTCCGCGCATCCGGCGCCGAGACGCCGCCTGCGACCCGCCTCCTGCCGAAGGGATCGCGGCCCTCGGATGCGGATCTCACGGCCCTGCCGGGGGATCGGGTGGTGCTCAAGATCGTCTCCCCCGCCATCGTCCACAAAAGCGACGTAGGCGGGGTGAGGATCGTACCCAACACCCCCGAAAAGGTCCGGTCGGCATGGCGCCGCATGATGTCCGAAGTCCCCGAGGCCTATGCCGCCGTGATGGAGCGAAATCCGACCCTTGCCGTCGCGGACTATCTCGGCCTCGAGGGGGAGCGGCTCCGGCAGGCCGTCTCCCGGGATATCAAGGGCGTGTTGATGGCGCGGTTCATGCCGCCGGACTCGGAGGCCTTCGGCAATGAGATGATCGTGGGCATCCGGTTCACCCGCGAATTCGGTATGATCATCAGCGCCGGACTGGGCGGCACCGACACCGAGCTTTACGCCGAGCGTTTCCGGAAAGGGCAGGCCGTCGTGGCCGCGGCAACGGCCCTGACCGACGGCGAGGCCTTTTTCGATCTGTTCCGAGGCACCATCAGCTACCGGAAACTGGCCGGGCTGACCCGGGGACAGCGGCGCATCGTCACCGACGAACAGCTCGTCGAGTGTTTCGCCGCCTTCATCGCCATGGCCAACCACTATTCCCCGGTCAACCCGACGGCCCCCTACGTCATCGACACGCTGGAAATCAACCCCTTCGCCTTTACCGATTATCTCATGGTGCCCCTGGACGGGCTGTGCCGATTCTCCCGACCCGGGACCCGCTCCGTGCCAAGGCCCTACTGGAAGATCCGCCGTCTGCTCCGCCCCGGGATCATCGCCCTCATCGGGGTGTCGGCCTCCCGGGTCAACTTCGGACGGATCATCCTGAACAATATCCTGGCCGCCGGGTTTCCCGCCGACCGGATCCGTATCATCCGGCCGGGGATCACGGTTCTGGAGGGGGTCCGGTGCGTTCCCGACATCGGGGCACTGGACGTGAAGCCGGATCTTCTGGTCATCGCCGTGGGATCCGATCAGGTGCCGGACCTGGTGGACTTGATCATCGAAAGGGATGCGGCCCACACGGTCATGCTCATCCCGGGGGGGCTGGGAGAGACCCGGGAGAGCGTTCAGCGGGCCGAGCAGGTGACGGCAGCCGTCCAACGCGCCCATCGATCGCCTTCAGGCGGACCGATCTTCCTGGGGGGCAACTGCCTGGGGGTCGTCTCCCACCCCGGCCGCTACGACACGCTCTTCATCCCCGACGCGAAGCTTTCAAGGCGGTGGGAGGTCCGGAAGCGCAACGCCGCCTTCGTGAGCCAGAGCGGCGCCTTCATGATCACGCGGCTCAGCAAGCGGCCGGAGCTGGATCCCGCCTACATGATCTCCGTGGGCAACCAGAACGATCTGACCCTGGGAGACATGATGCACTATCTCAAAACCGACCCCGACATCGACGTCATCGCCGTCTATGCCGAGGGCTTCAAGGACCTGGACGGCCTCGACTTCACCCGGGCGCTGCGGGAGGCGGTGGCGTCGGGCAAGGACGTCATCCTCTACAAGGCCGGCCGCACGCCCGAGGGCAAATCCGCCACGTCGGGCCACACCGCGTCTCTGGCCGGGGACTACATGGTCTGCGAATCCTGCATCCGCCAGGCAGGAGGCATCCCGGCTCAGACCTTTCCCCAGTTCGAGGATCTCCTGATGCTCGCCCAGCGCCTTCACGGAAAACGCATCAACGGCAACCGTCTGGCGGCCCTGAGCGGCGCCGGCTTCGAGGCCGTGGGCATGGCCGACAACATCCAGTCGGACGACTACGCCATGACGCTGGCGCGCTTCACCCCGGTCACCGTGGACAGGATGGCCGCCCTTCTTACGGCAAAGGGTCTCGACCGGCTGGTGGAGGTGGGCAACCCTATGGACATCAACCCAGGCGCCGACGACGAGGCCCACATCCTGGCGGTCCGGCATCTGGCCGAGGATCCGAACGTGGATGCGGTGGTCGTGGGCCTCGACCCCCTGTCGCCGGCCATGCGGACCCTCGCCACCTGCGAAAGCGGCCGGTACAATTTCGACGCTCCCGGGAGCATCGCCTTTGAACTGCCCCGGCAGGTGGACGCCCTGGACAAGCCGGTGGTGGGGGTGGTGGATGCCGGACGCCTCTATGACCCGCTGGTGGATGCCCTCGTGGAAAAGGGCATGGCCGTCTTTCGATCCTCGGATCGGGCGGTCCGGGCCCTGGCCCTCTACATCGAGGGCCGGCTCACCGCCGAACGGATCCGGCACGGCGCTCTTCGACCCGGCAGGGACAAGCCCGATCCCGTCATTTGATCTTTCGCTCGAAGCGAATCTGGTAGCGCTTCATCCAGTGCCACACGGTGACCCGGGAAACGCCCAGAATCCGGGCGGCCTCGGATTGGTTCCCATCGGCCGCCTCCAGGGCCTGGACGAGCCGACGCCGTTTTGCCTGCGCTTCCTCAAGGGGATGGGGCGCCGCTTCCGGAGGCCCCGGAGCAGGGGAGGTGCCGCCCCCGAAAAGGGCGGGCGGAAAGTGCCGGGGCAGGATCACATCGTCCCGGCAGGAGACAAAGGCGAACTCGAAGGCGCTTTTCATCTCCCTCACGTTGCCCGGCCAGGGATATGCCGCCAACAGCCGCATGGCCTCCCGGGATATGCCTTCGATCTTTTTCCCGCTCTTGAGCCGGATCCGCCGGAAGAAATGATCGGCCAGGAGGGAAATGTCGCCCGGCCGCTCGCGCAACGGCGGGATGTGAATGGGAATCACGTTGATGCGGTAGAAGAGGTCCTCCCGGAACGCGCCTTCCCGAACCATCTCCGTGAGATTCCGGTTGGTGGCCGACAGAATGCGGACGTTGATGGGAATGGGGGTATGGTCGCCCACCCGCTCCACCACCTTCTCCTCGAGCACCCGAAGCAGCTTGACCTGAACCGAGAGGGGGATGTCGCCGATCTCGTCGAGGAAGATATCTCCGCCCCCCGCCGCCGCGAACCGCCCCTCCCGACTCCGGTAGGCGCCCGTGAAGGCGCCCTTGACGTGCCCGAACAGCTCGCTCTCCAGAAGGGCGGGGTTGAGTGAGGCACAGTTGACCTTCACAAAGGGGCGCCTGTCGTCTCCCCGGATGTCGTGGATGGCCTTGGCGGCGAGCTCCTTTCCGGTGCCGCTCTCGCCGAGGATGATCACCGGCGCCTCGGAGCGGGCCGCATTGGCGATGAGATCGAAGACCCGCTGCATGGGGGCCGAGGTCCCCAGGATCCCGTGAAACCCGTCCTCCTGACGGAGTTCCCGGCGGAAGGCTTCTATCTGGGTATCCTTTTCGACAAGCTCCGAGACGTCGGTCATGGTCTCCACCGCCCCCAGAACCACGCCGTCGCGGTCCCGGAGCAGAGAGGCGTTTTTGAGCACATGAACCGGCCGGCCGTCCTTTCGGCTGAAGGTGCAGCGCCGCATGTTCATGGCACCGGTTCTGAAGAGCACGCACCAGTGATCCCCCTTTCTTTCCCGGGCGATTTCACAGGTGTCGCAGTTCAGAAACGAACACGGCTTCCCCACGATCTCCGCCTTTTCATAGCCGGTCATCCGCACCATCCCCCGATTGACGGAAACGATGGTCCCGTCCTTGTCCACGATCATGACCCCGTCCTGGATGGTGTCGACGACCGTTTTCCAATAATTGTTCATCTCCGTTTCAAACACGACCGCTCCTGTTAACCTTTAACGAATGTTAAAAATCGATCATTAACGAATTTAACACATCCGGCCGCCAACGTCCAGTGTCAAGGAACGACATCGCCCGTGCCTTTCGGCTAATGGGGATGCGGGAGCGCCCCATGAAAAATACGCGATGCTGGCATTTAAATTGCTATGCTCTACAGTCGAAATGCGAAACCCCGGATGTCGCCACTGCATACCGCGTTCACGACATCGTGGTCCGGGGATCACCCATTATCCGATGAATTCAAAGACAGAGAGGCGTCATGGAACGGCCGCCCGATTACATCATCGATGTCAAGGGGATCTTCTCCCCGTTTACCCTCCTGAAAATCAGCCGGGTCTTCAAGGGTATGGCGCCAGGCGATACCCTTGAAATCCGGGAGTGCGATCCCGAAACCCGTTCCGATCTCCTTCGGATCCTGCCTCCGGAAACCCGTCGTCTGGGCATCGACGACGCCGGCGGCGAAGGCGCGGCCGCCCGCTGCCGGATTCGGGTGTCCAAGACCGCCGTTCCGGAGCGGACGCCCCCTGTTGAACACCCAACCCCAAGCCAGAAAGGACCCATCAGATGACATCACCGTTAAACGTCGTTGTGATCGGCGGCGTCGCCGCCGGCCCCAAGACCGCCGCCCGGCTGAAACGAATCATGCCTGAAGCCCGCGTAACCCTCATCGACAAGGACCGAATCGTCTCCTACGGGGCCTGCGGCCTGCCCTACTATGTGGAGGGCCTCTTCGACGACATCAACACCCTCATGGAGACCCCTGTCGGCGTGGCCCGGACCCCGGTCTTCTTCGACAAGGTCAAGGGATTCTCGGTGAGAACCCGCACCGAAGCCCTTGCCATCGATCGGAAGAACAGGCAGGTCCGGGTCCGCAACCTGGATTCGGGTGAGGAGGCCGATCTGCCCTATGACAAGCTGGTGATCGCCACCGGCGGCTATCCGTTCAGGCCGCCGATTCCCGGAGTGGACCTCAAAAACGTCTGGTTCATGACCCATCCCGACGACGCCCGCACTTTGGTGGAGGAGATCCAGGCCCAGGGGCTGAAAAAAGCGGTGATGGTGGGTGCGGGCTTCATCGGCATCGAGATGGCCGAAGCCCTCAAGCACCGGGGCCTCGACGTCACGGTGGTGGAGATGGTGGATCAGATCATGCCCGGCATCCTGGACAAGGATGTGGCGACCTTCGCGGCCAAGCATCTCCGGGCCAAAGGCGTCAAACTGGTACTGGGCGAACGGGTCACCGCCATCGAAGGGGACACCCGGGCCGCCGCCGTCAAGACCGACCGGCAGAAGATCGACGCCGATCTCGTGGTCATCGCCGTGGGCACCCGCCCCAACGACCGTCTGGCCCGGGCCGCCGACCTCGACTGCATGGCCCGGGGGGGCATCATCATCAATGAATACTGCCAGACCAGCGATCCGAATATCTACGCGGGGGGCGACTGCGTGGTCAACCGGTATGCCGGGAAGATCGCCGGAAGCCGTCTCTTCGTGGCCCTGGGCTCCACGGCCAACAAGCACGGCCGGATCATCGCCAACCACATCGCCGGAAAGGCCACGCCCTTTTCCGGCATCACCTGCACCGGCATCGTCCGCGCCTTCGATTTCACCCTTGGTCGGACCGGTCTCAGCGAGCAGCAGGCCCGCAACCTGAACATGGAGATCGAGACCGTCACCTGGTCGGGCCCGGACATGCCCCACTACATGCCCGGCAGCGGCCCCTTCATCATCAAGATGATCGCCTCCAAACGGGATCGTAAGCTGCTGGGGGTCCAGGTGGCCGGCATGGGCAACGGGGCCAAACGGATCGACGTATCAGCCGCGGTCATTCTCCTGGGCGGCACCCTCGACGACGTGAGCGACGTCGATTTCGGCTACGCCCCGCCCTACAGTCCGCCCATCGATCCCCTGGCCACCTGCGCCCACGTGCTCACCAACAAACTGGACGGCCTGGCCAGGGGAATCTCGGCCTTTGAGGCCAAGGCGATCATCGACCGGGGCGACGCCCTGCTTCTCGATGTCCGCACACCCCAGGAATTCGCAACAGTGCAGCTCCCCTACGACGTCGTCCACATCCCCCTGGGGGCCCTCAGGGAAAAATCGGCGGAACTGCCCCGCGACCGGGACATCCTCGCCTTCTGCAAGGTGAGCATGCGGGGATACGAAGCCCAGCTGATCCTCAACGCCGCGGGGTTCGACCGGGTCCGGTTCATCGAGGGCGGCATCATCGGATGGCCCTTTGAGGTGCGAAACCTGTCCTGATCACTCCCGCCGCAACGAAGGACGTCCGGGCGGTCCCGGATAATTTTTTGTCGGAGACGGGGCGGCATCCCGTCTCCGGACGCCCCCTCTGGAGACGGAACCCGTTTTTCTCCTTGTATATTTTTCTCCGCCGTGGTATCGGAAATCGATTTTTCTTTTCCGGATAAAACCACATGAAGAATTGATGCATTCCTGTTTTGAAAGGAGAACGTAGAAATGGCGCAGAGCAGCAAAGGCTTACCCAAGATCATACCCTTGACGCTGGTCATCCTGTTGGGCATCCTGGTCCAGGTGTTGTTCGTCTTCGCGGACATGCAAGAAACGCCGAACAAGGCGGCCGTAGCCTTCGCGGAAGCCTACTACGGATTCGACAAGACGGGGCTGGGGGAACGACTCTGTGAAAGCAGCCGGGTGGTCGACGAGGTGAACGTCGTCGATCAGTACATATACGATGCCGCCCGGAAGGCCGAGGCCCGGGGATACGACCTGGGAATGTACGTCAAGAACGATCTCTATCATGTGGAGACCGAAATCCTCGAGGAATCCTTCGACAAGGCCAGGGTCCGCCTGACGGCCGAGCGCAAGTCCGGCCTGAGGACCTTCTTCTCCAGGGAAGACGTCCATCCGGTGGACCTCACCTTCGACCTTGTCAGAGAGGACGGCAAATGGAAGGTCTGCACCGATCTTCTCTCCCTCGACAAGGCATAACCCCTTCCCGTTACCCGATTGAGAAGTCCTCGATCCCGGCAGGGCGGCCCCGCCGCCCCGCCGGTGTTCAGACCGATGTGACATTGCACCCCTCGAAAGATATCGGCGTGCCCTACACCGACATTCGGCGCTGCGCCAGACGGATCGCGGCCCGATTCCCCGTCCCGGAATTTTACGTCGATTTTCCCCTGGAGTTCGCTTTTTCCCAGCGTTTTTTCGAACTGGATCCAACCGTTTGCGCCATACGACGCATCGCCGTCCGGGAACTGGAGGACGATCTGGGACACGGACTGCCCCACGCCGACAAGGTGAGCCTGGATGCCGGAGCCCTCGCGATCATCGAGAGCCGGCGCATCGGCCTCTCCCTCCGGTGCATCCGGAAGCGGCTTCGGCTGGCCCAATCGGCGGGGCTGCTCCACGATATCCGACGCAAGGATGCCGATCATGCCCTGACGGGATCGATACATGCCCGGAAGCTTCTGGAAGGAAGCGGGCTGTTCACGTCGTCGGAGATTGACGCTGTCTGCGGCGCCATCCTGAACCACGAAGCCTTCAAGCGAAACCTGCCCATCCCGGGCGGGAAAGACCGGATGATATCGGACTGTCTCTACGACGCCGACAAGTTCCGATGGGGGTACGACAATTTTACCGACACCGTATGGACCATGGTATCCTACCTGCGGGTGCCGATCGAGGATTTCATCGGTCGATACCCCCAGGGTATGGCAAGGATCGCCGACATCAAGCGGACCTTCCGCACTGAAACGGGGAAGGTCTACGGCCCGCGCTTCATCGACATGGGCCTCGCCGTCGGCAGGCTGCTCTACGAGACCCTCCGGCGCGACTTCGCAGCCGTCATCGCCCCATGAAGCTCATCGGCATCATCATCGGCCTGATCTACACCCTGTGGCCCGTAGATATCATCCCCGACATGCCGTTTGTGGGATTTCTGGACGATGTTGCCCTGTGGGTCCTCCTCTTCTGGTATCTCTTCCTGCGCCCCGGCGCAACGGAAACACCCGCTTCGGAAGATGCCGACCCCCGTCGGGATCGCTCCCGGACCTTCCGGGGCGGCCGCGACGAGCGGGGAGGGACCGACCAGAGGCCGCCGACCGGGGACGCCCCGAAGGACCCCTATGAGATCCTGGGCATCGACCGGGGCGCTTCACCCGAGGCTGTCAAAAAAGCCTATCGGACCCTGGCGGCCAAATACCACCCCGACAAGTTCGCCCACCTGGGGGAGGATTTCCAGAAAACGGCCGAAAAGCGGTTCAAAGAAATCCACGAGGCCTATCGCACCCTGATATCCAAACCCTGAAGCGGGGCGCCGTCGCCGGTCCCCGCCGTGAAGGAGTCGAAACATGCCCAAGATTGTCGCCGTTTACGGCAGCCCGAGACGAAACGGGAACACCGCGACCCTGCTGAAAGCGGCCGTCAGGGGCGCCCGGGACGCCGGCGCCGAGGTCCGGGAATTCGTATTGCGGGACCTCAGGATGTCGCCCTGCCTTGAAATCTACAAATGCAGGGAGAACGGTCGGTGCGCCATCCGGGACGACTTTCAGACGGTCCATGACGACATCCTCTCCGCCGAAGGCATGATGATCGCCTCCCCGATCTTTTTCTACACCGTGAGCGCCCACACCAAGATTCTGATGGACCGCTGCCAGTCCTGCTGGGTCAAGAAATACTGGATCGACAAGGCCGCCTTCGGAAAACGGCCCCCCACCCGCAAGGGGCTCTTCATCGCCGTGGGGGCGACCCGGGGGAAAAGGCTCTTCGAGGGGGCCCTCCTCACCGTACGCTACTTTTTCGACGTCCTGGACATGGACCTCTGGCGATCGCTGCTTTACCGGGGTCTCGACTTCGAAGGGGACGTCCTGGAACACCCCGAGTACCTGGAAGAGGCATATCGAACCGGTCGGGCCCTGGCGGAAGCCCTTCCCGCTCCGAAGTAGCCTGCCGCAATGGAAACCGCTTCGGCCGTGAAGGCCGTTCTCGAGGTCCGGGGGCTTGTCAAGGCCTACGGCGATACCAGGGCCGTCGACGGGATCAGTTTCGCCATTCCGCCCGGGATCTGCTTCGGACTCTTGGGGCCCAACGGCGCCGGAAAAACCACCACCATCGAGGTGATCGAGGATATCCTCCCCCTGACGGCCGGAGAGATCCTCTATCGCGGCCGCCCCCGAACGCCGGCTTTCAAGCGGGAGATCGGCGTTCAGTTCCAGCACACGACGCTCCTGGACTTCCTGACGGTGCGCGAAATGCTCGCCACGTTTCAGGCCTTTTACGATATCCGTTCCGGCATCGACGAACTGTCGGCCCTCTGCCGGCTCGAGGATATCCTCGAGCAATACGCCGACCGGATATCCGGGGGCCAGAAACAACGGATGCTGCTGGCCCTGGCCCTGGTCAACGACCCGAAACTGGTCTTCCTCGACGAACCTTCCACCGGACTGGACCCCCAGGCCCGGCGGAATCTCTGGGACATCGTTCTCGACATCAAGGCGCGGGGCAAAACCGTGGTCCTCACCACCCACTACATGGAGGAGGCCCAGCACCTCTGCGACGAGGTCGCCATCATGGACCACGGCAGGATCATTGCCCAGGGAGCCCCGGACGCGCTGATCCGACGCCACTGCCGCGGCACCACGGTGGTGCTGCCCAGGGGTGTTCTCCCCTCTTCCCCGGACCGGCTCGGCCTTCAATGGCGTGCCGCGGGCGAGAACGTCATCGTCGAAACCGAGGAGATCAACGCCTGCCTCAAGACCCTCATGGACCGGTCGGTGGATCTCAACGACGTGATCATCCACTCCCCCAACCTGGAAGACGTCTTCCTCAAACTGACCGGTCGAAAGCTGAGGGACTGACCATGCGTTTCAAGCGAACCTGGATGATGTTCAAGGCCCGAAACGCCGAATTTTTCAGGGACCGCGCCTCCTTCGGGTGGAATTTTCTCTTTCCGTTCCTGATCGTGGCGGGGTTCGGGCTCATTTTCGGCAGCGACGTCCGCAACGACTACAAGATCGGCATCTTCCACCACCTGGAGGGGACGGTGACCCCGGCAGACACATCCCTGCCCGAGGCCCTCGAAACTGCCCCCATGCTCAGTTTCGTGGAATTCGAAACCGCTGCCGACGGCATAGAAGCCCTGCGGCACCACAAGATCGATCTTTTGACGGCGACGAACACCTCGGACAGGCGATACTGGGTGACCGACGGGCCGCGGGGACACGTGGCGGAACGGCTCTTTCTCGCCGCCCTGGCGCCCCCCGAATGCCTGAAAGCGAGGCAAAAGCAGGAGATCGAGGGCACTCCGATCCGATACATCGACTGGCTTTTTCCCGGTATCCTGGCCATGAACATGATGTTCAGCGCCCTCTGGGGGGTCGGCTTCGTCATCGTGCGCTACCGGAAGACCGGCGTGCTCAAACGCCTGAAGGTTACCCCATTGACGGCTTTCGAGTACCTGACGGCCCAGATGCTCTCCAGGATCTTTCTCCTGATCTTCACCGGGGTGATCATGTGGATCGGGTGCGACCTCTTCTTTGACTTCAACGTTCAGGGCTCTTATATTGATATTTGCATCACGTTCGTGCTCGGCGGCCTCAGCCTCTGCGCACTGGGACTGGTCGTCGCCGCAAGAGGGACCAGCGAAGAGTTCACCAGCGGCGTCGTCAATTTCATCGGATGGCCCATGATGTTTCTCTCGGAGGTCTGGTTTTCCCTGGAGGGAGCGCCCCATTGGCTGAAACTGACGGCGGAGGTCTTCCCCCTCACACACATGCTGCGGGCCGTCCGCAGCATCATGAACGACGGCGCCGGCCTGGCGGAGGTCTGGCCGGAGGTGGGTATTCTTGGGGCCATGACAGTGATTTTCCTCGTTTTCGGCTCATGGATGTTCTCGTGGAACAGATAGGGCGGCAACCCGAGCCCGGGCCCGCATTTCCGAAAATCCGACCGTTGTCGTCGAAGCGGTCAACCCATAAAGGAAACCGACATGAACACGCAAAACTCAACCCCCAAAGGCGTACCTTTCAATCTCGAAAACAGCGTGGCCTATGCCATCGGCTCAGTGGTGAGCAAGACCCTGCTCAAGAAAAACGCCGGCAACATCACCCTGTTTTCCTTTGACGCGGGACAGGGGCTCAGTGAACATACCGCCCCTTTCGACGCGGTGGTCTATATCCTCGACGGCGAGGGCGAGATCACCATCGGCGGCAAAAAGTTCGACGTCGCCGCCGGTGAATCCCTGATCATGCCGGCAAACGTGCCCCATGCGCTTCATGCCGGGAAGCGGTTCAAGATGCTGCTGATCATGATCCGCAGCGAATAGGCGCGCGGGCGAATCCCGTCCGCGACCGTGAACCGTGATCGGTCATCACCTGAAACCTTAAAGACAAGGAGTGTCAGTTATGGGAAAAAAAGTAATCATCGATACGGAGGAGTGCATCGGCTGCGAAAGCTGCGTGGAACTGTGCCCGGAGGTTTTCGAATTTGACGATGATCTGGAAAAGGCCGTGGTCATATCCGCCGACAGCTATGATGAAGCCTGCGTGGAGGAGGCCATGGAAACCTGTCCGGTGAGTTGCATTCACTGGGAGGAATAATCGCGTGAAGGCGGATGCGTTCATCGCCATGGAAGAACGGCTGGGGGCCCACAATTACCATCCCCTGGACGTCGTACTGACACGGGGAGAGGGGGTCTGGGTCTGGGACGTGGACGGCCGGAAATACCTGGACTGCCTCTCCGCCTATTCCGCGGTCAACCAGGGCCACTGCCACCCGAGGATCTTCAAGGCCATGGTCGAACAGGCCGCCCGCCTGACGCTGACCTCGAGGGCCTTCAGAAACGACCAACTGGGCCGCTTCTATGAGGAGATCTGCGACCTGACCCGCAGCCACAAGGTGCTGCCCATGAACAGCGGTGCGGAAGCGGTGGAAACCGCCGTCAAAACCGTTCGGAAGTGGGGGTACCGGGTCAAGGGGGTTCCGGAGGATCAGGCGGAGATCATCGTCTGCCGCAACAATTTTCACGGCAGGACCATCACCGTCATCAGCTTCAGCACCGACGACGCCTCCAGGGACGGGTTCGGCCCCTTCACGCCGGGGTTCCGGATCGTCCCGTTCGGGGACATCGACGCCCTTTCTTCGGCCGTCACCCCGAACACGGTAGGCTTTCTGGTGGAGCCGATCCAGGGCGAGGCCGGGGTGATCCTCCCCCCGGCCGGATACCTCAAGGCAGCCAGGTCCATCTGCCGGGACCGCAACATCGTCCTGATCCTCGATGAAATCCAGACCGGCCTCGGCCGCACGGGAAAGCTCCTGGCCGAGGAACACGAAGGCATCGAGGCCGATCTGACCCTCGTTGGGAAGGCGCTCTCCGGCGGCTTCTACCCGATATCGGCGGTCCTCTCCAACAGCGAGGTCCTGGGCGTCCTCCAGCCCGGGGAGCACGGCAGCACCTTCGGCGGCAACCCCCTGGCCTGCGCCGTGGCCCGGGAGGCCCTCAAGGTCCTCGTCGAGGAGGGGATGATCGAGAACGCCGCCCGGATGGGGGACTACTTCCTGAAGGGATTGAACCAGATCCGGACGCCCGGCGTCAGGGAGATCCGGGGCAAGGGGCTCATGATCGGGATGGAATTCCATCCCGAGATGGGCGGTGCTCGGCCCTATTGCCAACGCCTCAAGGAAAAGGGCATCCTCTGCAAGGAGACCCACGAACACACCATCCGGTTCGCGCCGCCTCTGGTGATCACCCGGGAGACAGTCGACTGGGCCCTCGACATCATTCGGTCCGTCATCGAGGGGTGAACGCCACGCGATTAGGGGTTGAATTATTCTCCGCCATTCGATACAGAATCGACGGTAGATCCTTATGGGACGCCCCCGGGGCGCCGCCCCGGGGGGAGAGATGCGATGATTCGGTGATCATCGCCCCTTAACCGTCTGACGGCATCTGTGGACGCGATCCTGATCGATCGCTCCAAAGGACGGATCGACGACAACCCCGCATCCGAGGCAGGGAGACGAGCGATGGCATTCAACCTGAAAAACAGGCATTTTCTGACACTGCTGGATTTTACCCCCGACGAGATCGATTTTCTGCTCCGGCTTGCGGGGGATCTCAAACGGGCCAGATACGCCGGCATGGAGCAGCCGCGGCTCAAGGGCAGAAACATCGTGCTGATCTTCGAAAAAGACTCCACCCGGACCCGGTGCGCCTTTGAAACCGCCGCCTGGGACCAGGGCGCCAACGTCACCTACCTGGGGCCTTCCGGCTCCCAGATGGGGAAAAAGGAATCCCTCAAGGACACCGCCCGCGTGTTGGGCCGGATGTATGACGGCATCGAGTACCGCGGGTTCGCCCAGGAGGCGGTGGAGACCCTGGCCCGATACGCGGGGGTGCCGGTGTGGAACGGCCTGACCAACGAATTCCATCCGACCCAGGTGCTGGCCGACCTGATGACCATGACGGAGCACTGCGACAAACCCCTCCGGCGGATGGCGCTGGCCTACCTGGGAGACGCCCGGAACAACATGGGCAACTCCCTTCTGGTGGGGGCCGCCAAGATGGGCCTCGATTTCCGCGCCGTCGCCCCCCGGTCTCTCCAGCCGAGTCCGGCGCTGGTGGGAAAGGCACGGGATATCGCCGCCGGGACCGGCGCCCGCATCACGATTACCGACCAGGTCGAAGCGGGGGTCCGAGGATGCGACTTCCTCTACACCGACGTCTGGGTCTCCATGGGCGAGCCGGACGAGGTCTGGCAGGAGCGGGTCGACCTCTTGAAGCCCTATCAGGTCAACGCCGACGTCATGGCCATGACCGGAAATACCGATACCCGGTTTCTGCACTGTCTCCCGGCGTTCCACAACCGGGACACCGCCGTGGGGGAGGCCATTTACCGGAAATTCGGCATCCCGGCCATGGAGGTCACCGACGACGTGTTCGAATCCCGGGCATCCGTCGTGTTCGATCAGGCGGAAAACCGGGTCCACACCATCAAGGCGGTCATGGTCGCCACCCTGGGGGCATGATCTCCGGGAAAGACCGCCCCGTAATCTTCAACATGAATCGAGACGACAGGAGGGCCCCATGGGCGCGTTTCCCCTGAAGCATGTGTATGAAGCCCAGCAATTCGATCGCCGACTGCTGGACACGGTCTTTGAGACGGCGGACGACATGAAGCGCGACATGGCCGAAGGCGGCCGGCGCTATGGACGGTCTCTGGCCAACAAGATCATGGCCTCTCTCTTCTACGAGCCCTCGACCCGAACCCGGTTCTCCTTCGAGGCCGCCATGATGCGCCTGGGGGGCAACCTCATCACCACGGAAAACGCCCGGGAGTTTTCCAGTGCCGCCAAGGGGGAGAGCCTCTACGACTCGACCCGGATCATGAACGGATACGCCGACATCATCGTCATGCGACACCACGAGGCCGGGAGCGCCGAGAAAGCCGCCCGGGTTTCCACGATCCCCGTCATCAACGCCGGGGACGGCGCCGGCCAGCACCCGACCCAGGCGCTCCTCGACCTCTATACCATCAAGGATCATTTTTCCGAGATCAACAACCTCAAGGTCGCCATGGTCGGCGACCTGAAATACGGGCGCACCGTCCGTTCCCTCTCCTATCTCCTGACCAAATATTCGGGAATCCGGATCGTTTTCGTGTCGCCCCCGGTCTGCCGGATGGCATCGGACATCAAGAGCTACCTGGACAAGGAGGGGATTCCCTGGGCGGAGGACACCGACCTCGACAACGTACTGCCCCAGGTCGACTGCGTCTACATGACCCGGATCCAGAAGGAGCGCTTCATCATTCCGGAGGACTACGACGACGCCGTCGGGAAATACGTCCTCACGCCCGAAAAGGTCCGTCGGATGAAACCGGACGCCATCATCATGCATCCGCTGCCCCGACTTGACGAGATCCCTCGGGCCGTGGACGACGATCCCCGGGCCCACTACTTCGAGCAGGCCCAAAACGGCCTCTATATCCGCATGGCCCTGCTCTACCTGCTGTTGACGGCCGACTGAAACGCCCCTTCCGGGGGCGCCGGAAAGGAGCGCGAAAGAATGGTGGAAAACGTCATCATCATGGGCGCCGCCGGGCGCGATTTCCACAACTTCAATGTCTACTTCAGGGGCAACCCCCGCTATCACGTCGTCGGCTTCACCGCCACCCAGATCCCCAACATCGACGGCCGGTGTTACCCGGCGGTCCTGGCCGGGGAAGAATACCCCGAGGGCATCCCCATCCATCCCGACCGGGATCTGGCCCGCCTCATCCGGGAACATCGCGTCGACCTCGCGGCCTTCTCCTACAGCGACGTCCCCCACACCGAGGTCATGCACAAGGCCGCCGTCGTCACCGCAGCGGGTGCGGATTTCATCATCATCGGCGCCCCCTACACCATGCTCTCCTCCACCCGGACCGTCATCTCCGTCTGCGCCGTCCGGACGGGATGCGGCAAGTCCCAGACCAGCCGGGAGGTGCTCCGGATTCTCCAGGGGATGGGAAAACGGGCGGTCTCCGTCCGTCATCCCATGCCCTACGGCGACCTCACCGAACAGGTGGTCCAGCGCTTCGCGGTCCACACGGATATGGACCGCCACCGCTGCACCATCGAGGAGCGGGAGGAGTATGAGCCGGTGATCGACATGGGCATCCCCGTCTATGCCGGCGTCGATTACGAAAAGATCCTCCGTGCCGCGGAAACGGAAGCCGACGTCATCGTCTGGGACGGCGGCAACAACGACACCCCTTTCTACAAACCCGACATCCATATCGTGGTCTTCGACCCCCATCGGGCCGGGCACGAAACCGCCTACCACCCCGGCGAAACCAACATGCTCATGGCCGACATCGCCGTCATCAACAAGGTGGACAGCGCCGATCCCGAAAAGGTCCTGCAGGTGCGCCGGACCATCGAACGCCACAACCCGTCCGCCGGGATCGTCCTGGCCGATTCGGCGGTCATCCCCGATGATCCGGCGGCCATCCGCGGCAAACGGGTCCTGGTTGTGGAAGACGGACCCACCCTGACCCATGGGGAGATGACCTTCGGTGCGGGCGTCATCGCGGCCCGGCGCTTCGGGGCGGCGGAGCGGGTCGACCCCCGGCCCTATCTCGAAGGCTCTCTGATCAGGACCTTCGCGGACTATCCCCGTATCGACCGGCTTCTGCCGGCCATGGGCTACGGCCCCGACCAGATCCGGGACCTGGAGGCCACCATCAACCGGACGCCGTGCGACCTCGTCCTGGCGGCCACCCCCATCGATCTGGCCCGGCTCATCACCGTCCGGCATCCGGTCCAGCGCATCCGATATACCTATCGGGACAACAGCCGGCCCACCCTGGCGGAGCTGCTCCTCAAACGGCTCTCCGCCTGACGCGCAACAGGTACCGCCCCCCGAAACCCGCGGCGCCGGTCCCGGCGACGCCATTCAAAGGAGGCGTCATGAACCCCGTACACGACAAACCGGTCCTTCTCGTCGCCCTCGGCGGCAACGCCCTGATCAAAAAAGGTCAGGAGGGCACCATCGCCGAGCAGTTCGAGAACCTCCGGGTACCCATCGAGCAGATCGCGCGCCTCTCCCTGGAATACCGCATCATCATCACCCACGGCAACGGCCCCCAGGTGGGCAACCTCCTGCTCCAGCAGGAATGCTGCGACGCCGTGCCCAAACTGCCCCTGGAGATTTTGGTGGCCCAGACCGAAGGCCAGATCGGCTACATGATCGAATCGACCCTCGACAAGGCCCTCATGGCCCTGGGGGTTGACGAGCGTCCCCTGGTGAGCCTGATCACCTACGTGGTGGTGGACAAGAACGATCCGGCGTTCAAGACGCCCACCAAGCCCATCGGCCCCGCGTTCTCCCGGGAAAAGGCCCGGACCCTGCCCTACCCCACCGTGGAAACCGCCAAGGGGTTCCGCCGCGTGGCGGCCTCCCCCAAACCGGTCACCATCGTCGAGCGGCGCGAGATCCAGCGACTCATCGACATGGACTTCATCGTCATCTGCTGCGGCGGCGGCGGGATTCCCGTCATCCGGGAAGGCCGGGCCTTCAGCGGGGTGGATGCAGTGATCGACAAGGATCTGGCCAGCGTCCGGCTGGCCCTGGAAGTCGGCGTCGACATCTTCATGATCGCCACGGACGTTGACGGCGCCGTGATCCATTTCGGGACGGACAAGGCCCGGCTTCTGAATCGTCTCACGACGGCGGAAGCCGGGCACTACCTGGCGCAGGGCCACTTCCCCGAGGGGTCCATGGGACCCAAGGTGGCGGCCGCCGCGGCATTCATCCAGGCGGGCGGCCGGCGGGCCGTCATCACCGCCGTGAACAGGATCGAGGCGGCGGTGACAGACCTCTCGGTAGGCACCCAGGTGACGGCGTGAAGAATGCCGGGGCCGGCCGGCAACCCCCTCAGGGTAGAAACCGGATGCCGGCGTAGGTCGATTTGTCGAGGATGAGCCTCAGAAATCTCCCGGGAGACGGGGCGGTGAAGAAAAGAAGGATCATGGCGGCATAGAGGACGAGGGTGGCGGTCATGTCCCTGAAGCTGATGAACTTCAGGGCAGTGCCGAAAGAGCCCCTCATGCGCATCCCGGAAAAATCGATGCTGTAGAGCTCGTCCAGGAACAGGTGGACGAGATATCCCATAAACAGGAAAAAGCCGCCCATCCAGGCGTACCCGGCGGAGATGCCCCGTACCTGGTCCAGGAGAATGACGACCGTGAGGCCGAAGGTGACGCCGGCCGGGATGGAATGGATGACGCCCCGGTGGACGGTCATCCGGATGAAGAAGGAAAAGACGAGGTACTTGACGGCCAGGAATACGGCGACCCAGATGAGGGCCAGTTCGATGACCGAATCCCCCCAGGGCTGGCTGAACATGACGACAAAGGCGACGACAAAGGAGAGGATGTCGAAGGTGAGCTTGAGCGGGACGGAATTATCGGCGTCGATATCCGGCAGGACACCGCCGACGCTCCCCAGAACGAAATAGAGCAGCACCTGTTCCGGCCTCGCCGCGCCCCCCGCCAGAAGGCAGGTCGCCGCAAGGCCGCTGACCGCACAGGCCGCGGTGATATGGGTCTTGAAGTCGGCCACGCCCGTGCCCCCCTGACCTATACCGCGTCGTTCGACGCGTCGTCCGCGGCTTCCCGGGGTCTGTGGACCGCCTCGAAGATCGTGGTGTAAACCGCGTTGAACACCTCGGGAAACGCCGTGGGGGAGACGCGGCCCGTTTCGATGAATTTGACGACGATCTCCTTGGCCGCCCGTAACACCTGCTCGTCGACGGAAGATGCCATGTCTTTCTCCTTTATGGGGTTGCTTCCGGATCCGGGCCGTAGGGGGTGAGGCTGCGAACCCCCTCCTCAGTGACCAGAACCGTCTGTTCGAATTGCGCCGAAAGGGAGCCGTCCCGGGTCACAGCCGTCCATTGATCGGAAAGCACCCGGAGTTCCTTGCCGCCAAGATTGATCATGGGCTCGATGGTGAAGACCATGCCCGGCACCAGCACAACACCTTCACCCGGGCGGCCGTAGTGGGGGATCTGGGGCGCCTCGTGGAAATCGAACCCGACACCGTGGCCAACGAATTCCCGAACGACGGAACACCCCTCACTCTCGGCGTACTCCTGGATCGCCCACCCGATATCTCCCAGGGTGTTTCCGGGGGCCACCCTGGCGATTCCTCTGAAAAGGCATTCCCGGGCCACCCGGACGATCTTTCGGGCATCCGCCCCGGGCGTCCCCACGAAATAGGTCTGGTTGGCGTCGGCATAATAGCCGTCCAGAATCGAGGTCACGTCGATATTGACGATATCGCCGTCATGGAGCACCCGCTTACCGGGGATGCCGTGGCAGATCACCTCGTTGACGGAGACGCAGACGCTCTTGGGAAACCCCCGGTAGTGAAGCGGTGCCGGACGGGCCCCGTGCTTGAGGGTGAACTCGTGGACCAAGGTATTGATCTCCTCGGTCTCCATGCCCGGGCGGATAATCTGCGCCGCCGCGTCGAGGGTCGCCATCACCAGCCGCCCGGCCCTTTCGATGGCCGCGATGTCTTCAGGCCCCTTGAGGCGGATCTTGTACCGCTTCCAGTACTGGTCCTTCAGATCGTCGGGATCGGATTTCCGCTTTCTGAGACAGCATCGTTTGTATTTGAGACCGCTGCCGCAGGGACAGGGATCGTTTCTACCGATTTTTTCCTTGTTTTTTTTCATCAGGCAAACATCCGGAACACATATTTTCGTAAAAGGTCGAGGGGAATGATGACGATGGAAAAGGCGACGACATAGAGCCACTCCACCGGCAGCAGCGGCACCGTTCGAAACATCTCGCCGCCGAAATAGGTCACGAGGATCTGAATCAGAAAAATGATTCCGACAATCCTCAAAAACCCCCGATTCTCCAGAATGTGGGCAAAAAGGTTGAAGTCCTCGACCCTTACATTGAATTTATTGAAATTGTTCAGAAAGACAAACACGCCGAAAAAGGCCGTCATGAACGCCGCCTCGCTGTTGAAGAGACCTCGCACGGCAGGCACCGTGAGAAAGACGACGGAGATCAGGGTAATGAGAAAGCCGTTGCCGAGAATGGACGACCACATGGCGGGGGTGATCAGGTTTTCATCCCGTCGCTTGGGCTTCTCGGCCATGTGCCTGGCCAGGGGGGGTTCCCCGGAGAAGGCCAGGGCGGCCAGGGTGTCCATGATCAGGTTGACCCACAGGAGCTGAATCATGGTGAGGGGCAGCTTGAACCCCATGAACGGCCCGATGAAGGCGATGGCAATGGCGCTGACGTTGACGGTCAGCTGAAAGGTGATGAATTTCTGGATCGAGCGGTAGATGGTCCGGCCGTAGTGGACCGCGCTGGTGATGGACTGGATGTTGTCGTCCAGAACGACGATATCCGAAGCCTCCTTGGCCACCTCCGTCCCGCTGCCGAGCCCGAATCCAATGTCGGCCTTGGAAAGGGCCGGGCTGTCGTTGACTCCGTCGCCGGTCATCCCCACCACCAGGCCGGCTTCCTGGGCCACCTTCACCAGCCGCATCTTGTCCTGGGGCAGACACCGCGACACCACGTTCAGATCCGGGAGGAGTGCCCGAAGGGCATCATCCGACATATCGGCCATTTCCGACGAACGGATGGCCTTCTTGTGTTCGCCGTTCAACAGCCCCGCCTCACGGGCGATGGCCTTGGCCGTTCCGCTGCGGTCCCCCGTCAGCATGACCACGTGAATTCCCGCGCCCTGAAGGGTCTCGATGGCCGGCCGCGACTCGGGGCGAAGCTCGTCCCGGATCAACGCAAAGCCCAGGAGCGTCATCCCTTCCGGCAGGTCTTTCATGTCATCCGACGCGTCCTCCGGGGAAATGCCCTCCCGAACGGCGACGGCGATGAGGCGGAATCCGGCATCGGCCTTCCGGTCGATGGCCTGGTTGAGCACGGCCTTCTCGGCCTCGGAAATCGGAACCCGCTCACCGGTTGGGGCGTAGTGATGGGCGGCACGCGCCAGGATCCGTTCCGGCGCGCCCTTGATCAGGGTCAATTCCTCTCCGTCAAGGGTTTTGATGCCGGCTGCGGAAAACTTCCGGGCGGAATTGAAGAGCACCTGAAACACATTCTCCGCCGCCGGTTCGACGCAGGCGCTCACGTCGGCGTGGATGAACCTGAGGAGGGCCCGTTCCGTAATGTTGCCGCCGATGATCCGTTCCTCCTCTTTGTCGGCCTCGCAGTTCACGACGCACGACGTATTCTCGCGAAGCGACAAATCCAGAAGCCGGGCCAGGGCGTCGGGAACGGCATCGAACCGATCGTATTCCACGACCCGGACGTCGTCTCCGCCGCCCTCGACGGCCATGAACCCGACGGCGTCGAGCTTGCCCTGGGTGATGGTTCCGGTCTTGTCGGCGAAGAGGAGGTTGAGGCTCCCCGAGGTCTCGACCCCCACCAATTGTCGGACCAGGACGTTCGATTTGAGGAGTTTGCGCATGTTCTGGGCCAGAACGATGGCGATCATCATGGGCAGCCCTTCGGGCACGGCGACGACGATGATGATGACCGCGAGAATGAGGGCCGTCACGATGTCGAGAAGCAGCACCTGCCAGTTGGAGACATAGGCCATCATGGCCGCGGCGTCACCCCCGTTGTCGAGATAAACGGACTTGAACATGAAGGCCGCACCGATGAAAGTGGCGCCGATGTAGCCGAACCGGGCGATATCGTCGGCCAGTCTGGAGAGCTTCACCCTGAGCGGGCCCTGCCGGTTGTCCGTTTGAAGCCCTTCCGAGAGCCGGCCCAGCTGCGTCCGGTCTCCGACCTTCAGAACGGTCATGGCCGCCTCGCCGTCCTCCACGATGGTGCCGCGGTACACCGAATGAGGGTTTGCCAGATCCGAGAGTTCGGCCTCGCCGGGCTTCTTGGTCACCGGTACCGGTTCGCCGGTCAGGGCCGCCTGGTTGACCTTGACCTTCCCTTGGATAATCCGTCCGTCCGCCGGGATCTTATCGCCGGGCTGAAGCAGCACCACGTCCCCCACGACGATGTCGTCGATGCCGACGATCCTGAGCGCGCCCTCCCGGAAAACATTGATCAGGATCCTGGAGGCTTCCTCCTGAAGCTTCTGAAAGGTCTGTTCGTTCTTGAATTCCGACGCCGTGGCGACGAACGTCGCCAGGGCCACGGCCGCGGCGATTGCCACGCCCTCATACCATTCGGCGAATCCGAACACGGCCAGAACGGTGACGACGGCCAGCGCCACCACCAGGATGACGATCATGGGATCTTTGAAGTTGTCCTTCAATTTGTCCCAGAAGGTCTCGACCTCCTGGGGGCTGATCCGGTTGGAGCCGTGTTCCAGGCGGGAGGCCTCGACCTCCCTTTCGCTGAGTCCTTTGTAACTGAACATGTTGACCTCGTTAGGTTGATTTTTCGAAAAATCGGCCGATCGTCATCCAAAATTCGGTCGATCGATGGTCTGGATACCGGCGGACGCGCCGCACTGGGGCAACGCCGGTGGTTGGACGGCCGCGGGGATCACACGAATAGTTCGGGTGACATCCAATAGACGATCGCCATGATCCAGGCGGCGTATCCGGCGCTTACCAGATCGTCCAGGAGCACACCCCACGGGCCGCCAAGCTGTTCGTCGATCAGGCGGGCCGGCGGCAGGAGCTTGAAAATGTCCAGAATCCGGAAAAGGACGAATCCCCATACGGCCACGGGCCACAGGTTCCCTTCCCGGAACAGGATCGGGATCAGCAGATAGCCCGCCACCTCGTCCAGGACGAAGTGGGGGGGGTCCTTGACACCCCAGTGGGCCTCCGCCCACGGGGTCAGAAGGTGATTGGCCGCGCAGACCGCGGCGAACATCGTCAGGAGCATCGGCATCTTCAGAGAGGCGGGAAGCGCCAGAACGACGGCTGCGTGAAGAACAACCCCCAGCAGCGCCCCGCAGGTTCCGGGAAGAACGGGGGATAATCCCAGTCCGCAGGCGGATCCTACAAAAAAAGCTATTTTATGTTTTGGCTTTTCAGGAATATTCATATATTTATTTATAGACCTATGCTGAAGACAGCCGTCCGCGACATGGGATCCTGTCGGCTCTTTTCAGTCTGAAGTCTTGAGATTCGGCCGCTTTCCGGACGACGGCGGAAAAGTCGCATCAAGTACAGGAATATATAAAGCGCGAAGGTGCCGTGTCAAGATAAAGCGGATGTTTTCTTCCCGATCCGCTGACGTTTCCCGAGGCGACTGTCCGACCCGCCGTCGGCAAAAAATTGTTGAAAAAGCCTTGCATTTTAAAGAAATGATGTCTAAATTAGAATTGATTTATAAAAAAAAGAATACCCATTTTTATGCCGACATCATTATGGAATACGCACGTTTTTATCGTTTATTCATTTTTTTCCAAGGATGGAACCATGTCCAGCATTTCGAAAGATACCGCACCTTCCAACATAATCATCACCCAGAACGAGGCGATGCTCTCCGTCATAGAGGACGTCAAATCCGCCGCGGCCGCGCGTAAACCGTTGTTCATCACCGGAGAAAGCGGAACCGGAAAGGAATTGATGGTGGACTACATATACGAGATCGGCGGTTTCCGAGGCGGACTGGCCAAGATCAACGTCATGGATCTGAATGACGAGGATCTCTTCCCGGCGACGCTGTTCGGTTATACCAGGGGCGCCTTCGCACGTTCGGAGGAAAGTCATGGAGGGCTGATCGAAAAAGCCTCGGGCGGCGTCCTTTTCCTCGATGAAATCAGCGCCCTCAACCCCGCCTCCCAGATTCGAATCTACAAGCTGCTCCAATCCGGGGAATACATCCCCCTGGGAAAGGACAAGCCGTCCCACACCGACGCCTACATCGTCTTCGCCAGCAGCGCCGATCTGTGGGTGCTGCAGCGGTCGGGCAGATTTCGAAGGGATCTTAACCTCAAGCTGCGCGAGCACCACGTCCACCTGCCCCCGCTTCGGGACCGCATCGACGACATCCCTCTCCTGACGGATTATTTCTTCGAGGAGTCCGCGCGTATTCTGGAAAAGAAGCGACCCACCCCCCCGAAGGAGCTGTACACCCTTCTGAAGACATACAGCTTCCCCGGCAACGTCTCCGAACTTCGGCGGATGGTGTTCGAAGCCGTCCGGGAGCACAAGTCCAAGATTCTGTCCCTGGATGTTTTCAAGGCGCACATGAGCCGGAAGAAGGCGGAGAAGCCCTACCGGGAGGAGTTGGATGTCGACGACGACGCCCCCTTCAAATCCTTCCGGAAACTGCCGACCATCAAGAAAGTGACCCATATGCTGGTGGAGGAAGCCATGCGCCGCTCCGGGGGGAACCAGTCGATTGCCGCCAGAATGCTGGGTATTTCCCAGCCGGCACTGAGCAAGCGCCTGAAAAACGCCGCCAAAAAACGCAAATAATTCGGCTAATGAGATGTTGACACCAAATCGCAGATGGTTATTGTTGGTTAAAAATGCTTGGCACGTTTCTTGTATGACTTTGACATGATACTGCGACCCCACGTGCCGACCCCAACATGTATTCGACCGTGAGGAGAACTGTATGCGATTTGACAAATTTACCCTTAAATCCCAGGAAATGATTCAGAACGCCCAGGCACTTGCCGCCCGCCTGGGCAATCAGCAGATTGAACCGGAACACCTTCTCAGCGCCATGCTGTCGGAGCCTGAAAGCATCGCGAAATCGATGCTCCGAAAGCTTGGCGCCTCGCCGGGCGCGATCGCCCGGGAGGTCACCCTTGCCCTCAAGAACCTCCCCAAGGTGAGCGGCGTGAGCGATACCTATCTCTCTCCCCGGGCCAAGACCGTCCTGGATGCCGCCTTTGCCGAAGCCTCGAAAATGAAGGACGAGTACGTCAGCGTCGAGCACATCCTGATTGCCGTCGCCGACGAGAAGCAGGGGGAGGCGGCCCGGATTCTCAGGCATTACGGCGTCGAACGCGAATCCATCCTCAAGGTCCTCATGGACATCCGCGGCGGTCAGACCATCACCGACCCAAATCCAGAGGAAAAATATCAGGCCCTCGACAAATTCAGTCGGGACCTGACCCATCTGGCCCGGCTGGGTAAGCTGGACCCCGTAATCGGGCGCGACGACGAGATCCGACGCATCGTTCAGGTTCTCTCGCGAAGGACCAAAAACAATCCGGTGCTCATCGGGGATCCCGGCGTCGGCAAAACCGCCATCGTGGAGGGGCTGGCCCAGCGCATCGTCCGGGGCGACGTGTCCGAAACCCTCAAGAACCGCCGGCTGGTCTCCCTCGACATGGGCGCCTTGATCGCCGGCGCCAAATACCGGGGAGAATTCGAAGATCGCCTCAAGGCGGTGCTCAAGGAAGTGGAGCGGGCCGAAGGAGAGGTGGTGCTGTTCATCGACGAACTCCACACCCTTGTCGGCGCCGGCGCGGCCGAGGGGGCCATGGACGCCTCCAACATGCTCAAGCCCGCTCTCGCCCGGGGAACCCTCCGGTGCGTGGGGGCCACCACCATCAACGAATACCGGAAACACATCGAAAAGGACGCCGCCCTGGAACGGCGCTTCCAGCCGGTCCTCGTGCGGGAACCCAACGTTGAGGACACCATTTCGATTCTCCGGGGGCTCAAGGAGAAATACGAGGTGCACCACGGCGTCCGCATCAAGGACTCGGCCATCGTGGCGGCGGCGACCCTGTCCCATCGCTATATCACCGACCGCTTCCTTCCCGACAAGGCTATCGACCTGATCGACGAATGCGCCTCCAAGCTCCGCATCGAGATCGACAGCATGCCGGTGGAGATCGACGAGATCCAGCGCAAGATCCTCCAGATGGAGATCGAGCGCGAAGCCCTGAAAAAGGAGACCGATCCGGTCTCGCAGGAACGTCTCCGGAAGCTCGACAGAAGCGTCGCCTCCCTCAAGGAGGAGATGGCGGGAATGAAGGTCCACTGGCAGAACGAAAAGGAATTGATCCAGACCATCCGGAAAATCAAGGAGGACCTGGAACATTTGCGTGTCGAGGAGCAGACGGCCGAACGGGAGGGCGATCTCGCCCGGGTGGCCGAGCTGCGCTATGGCAAGGCCGGAGAACTCAAAAAGCGGCTGGAGGCCGCCAACCAGGACCTGGCCGGACTTCAGGCCGAAAAGAAGATGCTGAAAGAAGAGGTGGACAGCGAGGACGTTGCGGAGGTCGTCTCACGATGGACGGGCATCCCCGTCAGCAGAATGCTTGAAGGGGAGCGGGAAAAGCTGCTCAAGGCCGAGGAACGGCTGGCCCGTCGGGTCGTCGGCCAGCGCGAAGCCATTATCGCCGTGGCCAACGCCGTCAGGAGAGCCCGTTCCGGCCTCCAGGACCCCAACCGTCCCATCGGCTCCTTTATCTTTATGGGACCCACCGGCGTGGGAAAAACGGAACTCGGAAAAGCGCTGGCGGAATTCATGTTCGACGACGAGCAGGCCATCGTCCGCGTCGACATGTCCGAATTCATGGAAAAGCATTCGGTGGCCCGGCTCATCGGAGCACCTCCGGGATACGTGGGCTACGAGGAAGGCGGATACCTGACCGAGGCGGTCCGGCGAAGGCCCTATTCCGTCATCCTCTTCGACGAGATCGAGAAGGCCCACACCGAGGTCTTCAACGTCCTGCTCCAGATCCTGGATGACGGTCGGATGACCGACGGCCACGGCCGAACCGTCGATTTCAAGAACACGGTCGTCATCATGACCTCCAACGTGGGAAGTCAATACATCCAGGAGATGGGCGTCGGCCGCGACCAGGAGGTCGAAGCGCGCGTAAAGGAAAGCCTCCGCAGAACCTTCAAGCCCGAATTCCTGAACCGCATCGACGAAATCATCTTCTTTCACAGCCTCGATCACGAGCAGATCGGGGAGATCGTCGAGATCCAGATCGGGCGACTCAAGAAGCGTCTGGAGGAACGCCAGATCACCCTGATCCTCTCCGACGAGGCCCGAAAACACATCGCCGAAAAGGGATATGATCCGATTTACGGTGCAAGGCCCCTCAAGCGGGCCATTCAGAAAACCATTGAAAATCCCCTCTCCATGGAGATCCTCAAGGGTACGATCCCGGACGGATCGACAGTGGCGGCGGGGGTTCAGAACGGGGAGATCGTGTTTCACACAGTAGGCTGAAGGCTGAAGACTTAAAGGCTGAAGGGGGAATAAACGCGCCGTCCGTTGCGGTCCGCCCCTTCAGCCTCTCGTCTTCTGAATAGACTGAAGGCTGAAGACTTGAAGGCTGAAGGGGGAATAAACGCGCCGTCCGTTGCGGTCCGCCCCTTCAGCCTCTCGTCTTCTGAATAGACTGAAGGCTGAAGGCTATAGGCTGAAGGGGTTAAAGATACCGTCTGTCACAGGTGCACCCCTTCAGCCTTCAGTCTTCAGCCTTCAGCCTTATATCAGAAATTGGAAGCCTTCCTGGACATCGGGGCGTCGCCGTCCGGGCTTTTGGCTGAATCGGACGGCTCGGCGACGGGATGGGGGGATAGGGTTCGGCGGTCGATGGCCTTTTCCAGGCAGTCGGGACACAGCCCCAGGAATTCCAGCCGATGCCCCGTGATCCGATAGCCGGTGGTATCGTCGAGGCTGTTTTCCACATGTTCCATGAAGTTCATGGGAGCGTCGTCCACACGATCACAGTTGATGCACCGGATATGATAGTGTTTGCGGGTGTTCCAGTCAAACCGCTTGAGGGTTCCCCCCAGCTCGAGTTTCTGAATCTTTCCCAGCTCCGACAGGATCTCCAGGTTGCGATAGACAGTACCGAGACTGATGCGGGGAAGCTCACGGCGAACGACCTCGTAGATCTCCTCGGCGCCGGGGTGGGAAGCCATCCCTCTCAGCACCTCCAGAATCACCTTCCGCTGCCGCGTCATCCGGATGTTCCGCCCGGCATCCTTACTGTTAAGTCGATCTGTGGTCAAACCGCTCCTTCCTTCCTGTGATCCCTCCGCCCCACGGCTCGGGCCGACGTCTTCCGGCGCCGAACCCGGATGAGCCGGGACGCCGCCCGGTGCGGGCCTACCGGCGGTCAATCGGCTCCCACGCGCACGCCTCGGGCCCGCAATAGTCCCCGATGTATTCGGACTCGGGCCGATAGAGCATCGGTTTGGGCGCGGCGCCGGCAAACTGTTCCTCCAGGACGTGGGCCGCCCATCCGGCGACTCGCGATATGGCGAAGATCGGGGTGAACAGATCCATGGCGATACCCATGGCGTAATAGAGGGAAGCGCTGTAGAAGTCTACATTGACATAGATGTCCATATCCTTGTGGCGCTTGAAGGCCGCCTTGGCCTTTTCCTCCAGGCGCCTGGAGATCTCGTACCACTTGACCTCGCCGATCCGCTCGCCCATCCTCCGGGACATCGGCGCCAGGATGAGGGCCCGGGGGTCGTCCACCTTGTAGACGGCATGCCCCAGCCCCATGATCTTGCCGCCGGAGCCGAGCTGCTTCTCGATGTAGGCATCGATGTTCTCCACCGTGTCGATCTCCTTGAGCATCTGCATGACCCGGGTGTTGGCGCCGCCGTGAAGCGCACCCGACAGGGACCCCACGGCTGCGCCGACGGCGGCGTACATGTGGGCTCGGGTGGAGGCGACCTCCCGGGCGGCGAAGGTCGACGCGTTAAAGGAATGCTCGGCGTGAAGCACCAGGCATGCGTCGAAAAAGCTTGCCGCCTCCTCGTCGGGGATCCGGCCGCTCATCATGTAAAGAAAATTGGCGGCATGCCCCAGCTCCGGCAATGGCGCCACCGGCGCCCGGCCGTTGCGGAGGCGGTCCCAGGCCGCCACCAGCGTGGGCAGCCCGGCGATGAGCCGGATACCCATACGGATAGCGGCATCGCGGCTTCCCTCGACGCGGACATCGGGGTCGTGATGGGCCAGCATGGCCACCCCCGCCTGAAGGATATCCATGGGAAGGGCGTCCCGGGGCCGGGTTTTCAAGGCATCGATAATCTCGGACGGAATCGGCATCCGGCCGACCAGGGTCTTCTTGAATGCCGCAAGTTCTTCCGCCTTGGGCATCCGCTCGAAGAGAAGCAGATAGGCGACCTCCTCAAAGGAGGCGTTTTCAGCCAGATCCTTGACCAGATAGCCGCGATAGATCAGTTTTCCGGCATCACCGTCCACATCGCTGATGCGGGTGCTCGCGATGGTGACGCCGCGAAGCCCGGTGTTCATCGTAATCTTGCATTCTTCGGTCATCAGGCACCACCTCTTTTTCATTCCCCGGAAAGGACCGTTAACCGCGTTCGGCCCCCTGGGATCGATCGTTTCAGATGTCCAGCCACATGTCCGCTTCATTGCCGCAGTGACTGCAGGTCCCGGTTCCCCTGACGCGGCGGGAGCCTTTTCCGGCATCGGTTTTCGCTTCGGCCGAAGCGGAATCCGCTTCATCGACCAGCGTGCAGGTCACCACCATCTCAGCCTCGTTTCCACAGTGTTCGCATTTGCATACGCGCTTCAAGGTCTTCGTCTCTTTTTCGGCCATGGCATTCTCCTTGGGTTTGAAAATCCGGTGCCGGAGGGTTGTCGCTTCCCCCTCCGTCAGAAGGACCCGTCGCCCTTCCGGACGCGGATCACAATTATTATGGATGTTTACATCTATCATTAATAAACCTAACCATATTTTTTTTCAATAGCAAGTTGAAGCCGATCTGAAATCCCCGGCGAAAAAGCTCACCAAAATCTTGTTTTCCAAATGTTTTCAAATATGTTAAAAACGGCATCAGGATGCCTGGTCCAGCCTTGAGACCTGTCATCGCAAGGAAGAGCTTGAATTTTCGGGTCAAAAGCGATAAATGAAGAGGTTCGCGCTCTTGCAACATGGATAGACACCCCGCCGGATTACCGCACCCCAAGCCTATCCTGTAACCATCGCCGCCCTATGGTTTCGCTTGCCGGGCGACCCGGGCAGGCAATGAAGGAGAAAAAGAAAATATGTGTCGTTTGTTTGCCATCACCAGCAAGGAACCGTTGTCTCCGATGGTCGCCGTAGAGGCCCTGGACGTCATGCGCGAAGGCCATGACGGCTCCGGCGTCGGCCTTTTCCTGCGCGATCTTGGAGGGCCTTTCGAAGAAATGAAGGATGCCCCGATTCTGTCGGGCATCTTTACCGAGTCCGGCCTCAAACGCCTGGACGCCTTCATGATGAATCTCGGTTTCATGACCAAATACAAGCTGACGATCAAGGTCCCCAAGGCACCCCCGCCGGGCGTGCCCAAGCGGGACATCTATCTGATCCGCGCCTACGAGTATCCCGAGGAATGGGACGAGATGACCGAAACGGAGAAGCTTCGGAAACTGGTGCACCTCCGTCTCACGCTCCGGGGGATGGGGGAGGAGAAGGAGGACATGATCGTCTTCTCCCTGTGGCCCGACGCCGTCATGATCAAGGAGATCGGCGACCCCATGCGGGTGGCCAACCATCTCAAGCTGGACCGGAAGGAGCTCAAGGCCCGCATCATCATGGCCCAGGGGCGCCAGAACACCAACTACGCCATCAACCTGTATGCCTGCCACCCCTTTTTCCTCGAGGGCTTTTCCACCATGACCAACGGGGAGAACACGGCATTCGTGCCCATCAAGGAGTACCTGTCTTCCCGGGGATTTGAGGGTTACACCGGCTACCAGTCCGACTCCGAGGTGTTCACCCATATCCTCCACTACACTTTGAAAAACCTGGGCTTCGGCATCGAAGGCTACAAGCACGTCATCACCCCTCTCGCCGACGAGGACCTCGAGGCCCATCCCAACGCGGCACTGCTGAAGGCGTTGAAACACAGCTGCCGGCGGATGATCATCGACGGGCCCAACTGCGTCATCGGATCCCTGACGGACCACAGCCTCTTCATGGTTCAGGACCGGAAAAAACTGCGTCCCGGGGTCGTGGGCGGCAAACCCGGCACCTTCGCCTTTTCATCCGAAATCTGCGGTCTCGACGCCGCCATCCCCGACCGCGACAAAACCAAGGACTTTCAACCCATGTATCTCGACACCGCGATCGTCGGTCCCGACCGACAGGAGGTTAGAATATGCCGTCAAACCGACCCGTTACCCCCTCTACACTGAGTGTCAAGGACCTGCCATGGCAGATCTCCTGGCAGAAGGACAAATGCTCGCTCTGCGGCAGCTGCACGGCGGTATGTCCGGTCAACGCCATTGAACTGGGCGTCTTCCGGAAAAGGTATATCCATGCCGACATCAAACCGGCGGGATCCTCCTCCACCGGATACGACATCTTCTACGGCATCCGCCAGAAGACCGATCCCGCATACGCCTGCATCGGCTGCGGCATGTGCAGCATGGTCTGCCCCAACGACTGCATCATGCCCCTCAAAAGCGACGAGGCCGACAAGCTCAGATTCCACATCGATCGGGGGGGGCAGCCCCGACGACGGGGCGGGCGGCGCAACAACGGCGCGAGCCTGCTCGACCGGATCAAGTTCATCCGCATCTCCATGCTTACCGACCCGGCCCTCGACGCCGGTCGCCACGAGTTCGAAATCCGGACCCTCCTGGGTCGGGTGCTGCCCCCCGAGGAGAGCCTCCGGCATTTCAAGGAGAACGGGTGGGTGCCGCCGATCCGGGAGATCTATCCGCTCATCATCGGCGCGATGTCCTTCGGCGCCCTCTCCCCCAACATGTGGGAAGGTCTCCAGATGGGGGTCGCCTACCTGAACGAGACGTTGGGGATGCCGGTCAGGATATGCACCGGCGAGGGGGGGTGCCCCCCGCGGCTTCTTCGGAGCCGCTTCCTGAAATACGTCATTCTCCAGATCGCCAGCGGATACTTCGGATGGGACGAGATCATCCATGCCATTCCCGAAATGAAGGTGGACCCCTGCGCCGTGGAGATCAAGTACGGCCAGGGCGCCAAGCCCGGAGACGGCGGGCTCCTGATGTGGTACAAGGTCAACAAGCTCATCGCCGCCATCCGGGGCGTGCCCGAGGGGGTAAGCCTTCCCAGCCCGCCCACCCACCAGACGAAGTATTCCATCGAGGAGGCCGTGGCCAAAATGATCCAGTCCATGTATATGGCCTGGGGCTTCCGGGTGCCGGTCTATCCCAAGATCTCGGCCAGCTCCACCGCTCTGGCGGTTCTGAACAACCTGACCCGGAACCCTTACGCCTCGGGCCTGCTCATCGACGGCGAGGACGGCGGCACCGGCGCAGCCTACAACGTCTCCATGAACCACATGGGATACCCCATCGCCGGCAACGTCCGGGACTGCTATCTCAACCTGGTCAGGCTGGGCAAGCAGAACGAGATCCCCATCTTCGCCGGCGGCGGCGTCGGCAAGAACGGCAACCTGGCCGCCAACGCCGCCGCCCTCATCATGCTGGGCGCCAGCGGGGTCGTCACCGGCAAATACGTCATGCAGGCCGCGGCCGGTTGCCTCGGCTCCGAAGGGGATCGATGCAATATCTGCAACATCGGCCTGTGCCCCAAGGGCATCACCTCCCAGGATCCCCGTCTCTACAGACGCCTCGATCCGGAACAGGTGGCCCAGCGCGTCGTCGACTTCTATCTCGGCTTTGATACGGAAATCCGAAAGATTTTCGCCCCGCTGGGACGCTCCACCTCGCTTCCCATCGGCATGTCCGACGCTCTCGGCGTCGACGACCGCGACATCGCCGACCGGCTGCAGATTCAATATGTCGTCTAAGGCAACAAAGCGGAATCCATGGAGACCGTTATCGGAAATGCATCATATTCGGAGTACTGAATGAACAAGGATCAATATCACAGGATACCAGGCAAAAAGGACGGCATTCGGATCGAATCCCGGGTTCTGGAGGAGCAGATTCAGGAGGCCGTCGATCACGGGCAGAGATACCTGGAAATCGTCGCCTACGGACAGCACGGCATCGGCGGCAGGCTGTGGAAGGCCGGAAACGAGACCGTGAACGTCCGCATCGTCGGCCCGCCGGGACAGCGGGTCGGCGCCATGGGCTTCCCCAACACCCGGATATCGGTGATGGGGCCCGCCTCCGACGACACGGGGTGGCTGAACGCCGGGGCACAGATCGTCGTCCACGGCAACGCCGGCAACGGCACCTGCAACGCCATGGCCCAGGGCAGGGTCTACGTGGCCGGAAACATCGGCGCCCGGGGCATGACCATGACCAAACAGAACCCCCGCTTCGATCCCCCGGAACTCTGGGTGCTCGGGTCCGCGGGGGATTATTTCGGGGAGTTCATGGCCGGCGGCATCGCCGTCATCTGCGGCTGGAACCCCCAGACCCCCGACAATGTCCTGGGGTATCGTCCCCTGGTGGGGATGGTCGGCGGCAAGGTCTTCTTCCGGGGTCCCCACAAGGGGTTCAGCCGAACCGACGCCAAGCAGGTCCCCATCTCCGACGAAGAATGGCGATGGTTGAGAAGCAACCTCAAGATGTTCCTGGAACGCATCGACCGGACGGAGATCCTGGAAAATCTGGACAGCCGGGACGAATGGCAGCTCATCACCACCCGATCGCCCCAGGAGCGGATGGTGGTCAAAACCCCCTCCATGGCATCGTTCCGGGAAGAAGTCTGGGACCGGGAGCTGGGCAAGGGGGGACTCATCGGGGATTTGACGGACCTGGACCGCAGTCCGATCCCCCTGATCCCCACCGGCGACATGCGACGGTTCGTGCCGGTGTGGGAAAACAGAAAATACGCGGCCCCGTGCGAGGCCTCCTGCCCCACGGGAATTCCGGTCCAGGAGCGGTGGCGCCTCATCCGGGAGGGCCGGGTGGACGAGGCCGTCGACCTCGCCCTGACCTACACACCCTTTCCCGCCACCGTCTGCGGATATCTCTGTCCCAACCTTTGCATGCAAAGCTGTACCCGCACCCTTCAGCGCATGCCCTCGGTGGACGTCAAACAGTTGGGCAGGGCGAGCATCGCCGCCGGAGCGCCTGAACTCCCCCCCCTGAGCGGACGGCGCATCGCCGTCATCGGCGGCGGCCCCGCAGGCATCTCCACCGCCTGGCAGCTTCGCCTGAAAGGACACGAAGCGATCCTCTACGACACCCGGAACATCCTGGGCGGCAAGGTCGCCGCCGCCGTTCCGGAGAGCCGTCTGCCCGCGGAGGTCCTCACCCGTGAGCTCGAACGGATCCGCGAGGTGATTCCCCACATCCATCTCCGGCAGGAGCTGAAAAAGGAGGACCTGGCCCGCCTTCGGGAGGATTTCGACTACATCGTCATCGCCACGGGGGCGCAGAAGCCCCGAACCCTGCCGATCCCCGGCAAGGAGCGCATGATGACGGCCCTCGAATTCCTGACCCGGTCCAAGGACGATCCGTTCCTGCCGGGAGAACGGGTGATCGTCATCGGCGCCGGAAACGTCGGGTGCGACGTGGCCACCGAGGCCCACCGGCTGGGGGCCCGGGACATCACCCTCATCGACGTCCAGAAGCCGCTGGCCTTCGGTAAGGAGAAAGCGGACGCCGAGGCCGTGGGGGCCCGATTCCGCTGGCCGTGCTTCACCCGGGAGATCACCGGGGAGGGGGTGGTGCTCGACACCGGGGAAGTCCTGCCGGCCGACACCGTTTTCATCGCCATCGGCGACGCCCCCGATGTGGCATTCCTGCCGGACACCGTTCGGACCGACCGCGGGTATGTGGTGACCGACGAAAGCCAGCAGACCACCGACCCCAGGATCTTCGCCATCGGCGACATCGTCCGGCCGGGTCTCATCACCGACGCCATCGGGGCCGGACGGAGAGCCGCCCTGGCCATCGACGACATGCTCGCGGGCAAGCGCCCCCAGGGCGGCATCCGGCCCGTCATCGACACGCGCCGGATCACCCTCGAGTATTTCGATCCGCGCCTGACGGATTTTGAGAACACCGACGCCTGCGGCAGTCAGTGCGCCTCCTGCGGCACCTGCCGCGACTGCGGCATGTGCGCGACCCTCTGCCCCCAGGCGGCCATCACCCGGGAGGAAAAAAGCGACGGCGCCTTTGAATACGTCGTGAATCCGGACCGGTGCATCGGCTGCGGCTTCTGCGCCAACGGTTGTCCCTGCGGGATCTGGTCCATGATGGAAAACACCCCCATCGGATAAAAATAGAAACGCCCGCCCTCCGGCGTCAGTACGCCGGAGGGCGATCCCCCCCGTCCGCCACCCCCGTCACCCATATGCCGTCCTCCCGGAACTCCCACTGCACATCGACGTCGAAGACTCGGGTGCCGAAGCGCCGCCGCTCCCGGCGACGGGCATGGTAGGCCGGCCGGGGGTCGGCCTTCAACATGTCTGTGATAAAGTCCGTAAGGCCCGGCATTGCGGCCTCTCTGGAACGGAGATCCGCCGCGGCCGCGGAGCTGAAGGACACCGGCAGATCGGCGGCGGGCGGATCGCTCGCAAATCCGCCGTCGGCACCCGCAACGGCGTCGGCATAGGGGAGGTAGGGCTTGATGTCCAGGACGGGCGTCCCGTCCAGGATGTCGACCCCGGCGAGGTGAAGTCGACATCCGTCCCGGGTGCCGGACGCGCCGATCCCTTCCAGCCGGACGGCCGACAAGCCGATGGGATTGGGCCTGAAGCCGGACCGGGTGGCGAAGACACCCACCCGCCGGTTGCCCCCGAGGCGCGGGGGCCGGACCGTCGGCCGCCACCTCGTGCGGATGCAGCCGTGAAACACGAAGAGAATCCAGATATGGGAGAACCGCTCGAGACCCCGAAAGGCCTCATCCCGGTCGTAGGGCGGAAAAATCTCAAGGACGGCCCGGGCACGGGCCATGAGACCGGCCTGCCGGGGAATACCGAATTTTTCCTTGAACGGCGATCGGATGATGCCGATGGTTTCGAAGCGATAATCCGGCATCCGTCACCCCCGCGTCCCGGTCCGCCTGGCCGGAATCCAGACCCCCAGAAATAGGACGGCACCCCCGCCTGCGATCCCGGCGCTTGCAAGAAAAAGGAGAGACGCCCCCACGGCGTCGTAAAGCCAGCCGCTCAGAAAAAATCCGACCATCATGCCAAGCCCGTAGGTCACGGCGTTGTTCACCGCCTGTCCAAGGGTCTTTGACCCGTCGGGCGTGAGGCGGTCGACATAGAGGATCCCGGCGATGTGAAAGGCGGCGTAGGTCAGGGCGTGGAGCGCCTGGGACGCCAGTATCGCCGCAGCGGAACCCGCCCGGGAGAGAACGGCCCAGCGGAAGACGGCGATGAGAAGGGAGAGCAGGAGAACGTTTTCCAGGGAAAACCGGCGGAAGATGCGATCGGAGTTGAGCATCACCAGGATCTCCGCCACCGACGCCAGGGCCCAGGCGATGCCGATGAAGCTCTTGTCGTAACCCAGCTTTTCCAGATGGATGGAAAAAAAGCCGTAATACGCCCCGTGGCTCACCAGCATCAGGAAGGCGGCCCCCAGAAAAATCAGGGTGGCGCGCCGGCGTAGAAAGTCCTTGGCACGCCCCGTGCCGATGACGCGGCGCCGGGTCGTCCGGGGCACCCTCACCGAAAATACCGCCTGAAGAAAGGATCCCGCCAGAATCAGCACCAGGATGACGTCGACGGCGGCGGCATCGATGAGTTCCCCCAGCAGGATCACCACGGCGATGAAGGCCGACGTCCCCCAGGCGCGGATTCGCCCGTAGCGCTTCTTCTCCCCGCCCAGGACCTCCATGGTGAACGCCTCCATGAAGGCGATGATGGGCGAAAAAAAGACGCCGTAGGCCAACGTGATCCAGAACATGGCGATGAAGTCGTCCCAGAAAAGATAGAGCGCCCAGACGCCCGTCGCCGCAAAATTGCAGAGGATGTAGATGGGCCGCCGGGCCTGCCGGCGGTCCGCGACAATACCCCACGCGATGGGGAAGATGATCATCGCCAGGGACCGCACCCCCGAAAGGACGCCGATTTCGATCCCGCTGAAGCCGAGATGAAAGCAGTAAAGGTTGAAATAGGGCAGAAACATCCCCAATACGCCGAAGTAGAGGAAATACTGCCCGCCCATGACCCGACGGCCCGTTGCGTCATGCTGTTCCATGGCGGATCTCATACGGCAAACAAATACAAAACACAACGGATTCCTTCAGGGCCGGAAAGGGTGCGAGCCGCCGATGCCTCACAGCATTTTGCTTTACAGACGCCTGTAATGATGTTACTTTCACAAGGTGACGGCTTTGGACAACATAAGGACACCAGGATTGAAGACGGGGGTTTGACAATGGATTACATCAAAATTCGATTCGGCAACGATTTAGATCAATTGAGCGCAGAGTTCAAGAGGAACATCGAGGAGATGTTCCGATCCATGAGTCCACGTTTCACCTGCACCGAATGCTCGTGGACCCCGCCCATGGACATCTACGAAACCCCGAACGAGATCGTCGTTCTCGCTGAAATCGCAGGGGTCAAAAAAGAGGACCTGGATATCGAAATCAACGCCAAGGCCGTGAAGATCATCGGCAAACGCTATGAGATGCCCCGGGACAAAAGCGCCACCTACCGGTTGGCCGAAATCCAGTGCGGCAGATTCGAACGCATCCTCTTCATGCCGGTGCCCATCAACACGGAAAAGGCCACCGCCGCCTACCAGGACGGCATGCTCCATATCACGCTGGCGAAGCAGCCGGCCGACAAACCTCACAAGATATCCATTTCCGAAGAATGATACCGTTTCCGCCGGGAACGTGAACGACGGCGGCGAAATCGGCATGGAAGCCCATTTCACCCTTGAGCGACATCAACAGCGTTTCGGAGGTCATCCATGATGCAACAAGCACAACCTCAAAAGAATTTTGATCCTGATAATTTACCGAAAACACTTCCTATTCTTCCGTTGTTCGATGCAGCCCTCTTCCCGAAGATGGTCCTGCCCCTGGTGGTCATGCAGGGGGAATCCGTCCAGCTCGTCGACGAGGCCATGGCCAAGGACCGGATCATCGGGCTGCTGGTGGCCAAGGGCCCGATCAAACCGGACTCCGACCCGATGGAGGAACTGGAAAAGATCGGCACCAGCGCCCTTATCCTCAAAATGGCCAAAACCGACGACAACAAGGCCCAGCTCCTGGTTCAGGGGATCAGCCGATTCAAGGTGGCGGAATACGTCGAAGGAAAGCCCTACCTCCAGGCGGTCATCACCCACATCGTCGAAGAGGAAAAGAAGGACAGGGAGGTGGAAGCCCTCATGTCCAACATCCTGGACATCTTCGCCAAGATCGTTCAGCTCTCGCCCGGGCTGCCCCCCGAGCTGATCAATATGGCCAAGTCGATCCAGGAGGCCGGGGTTCTGGCCGACATGATCGCCTCCACCATCAATTCCACCCTGGAGGAGAAGCAGAAGGTTCTGGAGATTCAGGACGTCAAGAAGCGTCTCAAGGAGGTCACCCGGCTGATCAATTACCAGCTCGACATTCTCGAGTTGGGCAACAAGATCCAGTCCCAGGTCAAGGGCGATATGGACAAGCGGCAGCGGGAATACTATCTCCGGGAGCAGCTCAAGGCCATCCGGGAAGAATTGGGGGAAAGCGACGAGACCACCGTCGAGGTGGAGGACTACCGCGCCAGGATCGAAGCCAAGAAGCTTCCGGAAGAAGCACGGAAAGAGGCGGAGCGGGAGCTGAACCGGCTCTCCCGGATGCACCCGTCCTCTTCGGAATACACCGTCGCGTCCACCTACCTCGACTGGATCACCTCCCTGCCCTGGAACGAGAGCACCGAGGACAACCTCGACATCGCGGCCGCCCGGAAGATCCTGGACGAAGACCACTACGGCCTGAAAAAGGTCAAGAAGCGCATCATCGAATATCTGGCCGTCCGCAAACTCAATCCCGAATCGAAAAGCCCCATCCTCTGTTTCGTGGGCCCTCCGGGGACGGGCAAGACCTCCCTCGGCCATTCCATCGCCCGGGCGATCGGCCGCAGGTTCATTCGGATCTCCCTGGGCGGGGTCCGCGACGAGGCCGAGATCCGGGGCCACCGGCGCACCTATGTCGGCGCCCTTCCCGGCCGGATCATTCAGGGGATCCGACGGGCCGAATCCAACAACCCCATCTTCATGCTCGACGAGATCGACAAGGTCGGCAGCGATTTCCGAGGCGATCCCTCCTCGGCCCTGCTCGAGGTTCTGGATCCCGAACAGAATTTCTCGTTTTCGGACCACTATCTGGACGTTCCCTTCGACCTGTCCCGGGTGATGTTCATCACCACGGCCAACATGCTCGACACCATCCCGCCGCCGCTCCGGGACCGCATGGAGGTTCTGCAGCTTCTGGGCTACACCGAGGATGAAAAGATCAAGATCGCGAACCGGTATCTGATCCCCCGACAGCGCAAGGCCCACGGCCTTACGGCGGAACAGATCAACATCACCGCGGGGGCTGTCCGGATGATCATCAACAGCTACACCCGGGAGGCGGGCCTCCGGAACCTGGAGCGCGAGATCGCCGCCCTCTGCCGCGGGGTCGCCGCCAAAATCGCCATGAACGAGGCTGAATCCGTTTCCATCAAGATCGGGGACATCGCCGAATATCTCGGACCGATCCGGTTCACCTCGGAAAGCAAGTCCCGCCTCCAGACCCCGGGGGTCGCCATGGGGATGGCCTGGACCCCGGTGGGGGGAGACCTTCTCTTCATCGAGGCGACGGCCATGCCGGGCAAGAAGGGGCTGATCCTGACTGGACAACTCGGGGACGTCATGAAGGAGTCGGCCACCGCGGCCTTGAGCTTCATCCGGGCCAACGCCGGGAAGCTCAAAATTCCCGACGGATTCTTCGAGGAACATGATATCCATATCCATATCCCGGCGGGCGCCATTCCCAAGGACGGCCCCTCGGCCGGGGTCACGATGCTGACGGCCCTGACGTCCCTCATCACCAACACACCCATTCAGAAGGACCTGTCCATGACGGGCGAGATCACCCTCCGGGGCCAGGTCCTGCCGGTGGGCGGCATCAAGGAAAAGGTCCTGGCGGCCCACCGGGCCAAGATCAAGACCATCATCCTCCCCAGGGAGAACGAAAAAGATCTGGAAGACATTCCTGAAAAGGTCCGGGAGGAGATCCAGTTCCATTTCGTGGACAAAATGCACCAGGTGCTCAGCATCGCACTGGAAAAACCCTGATCGGGAGGAGGAAACCCATGAGAATGCCGGCAAGACGGACCTTGCACCCCTGGTGCATCCTTATCGGTCTTTTCCTGACGGGGGCCCTGGCCGGATGCGGCGCCCCCGGAAAGACGACGGCGCGGAAAGGCATCGACGCCGCGCCCGCGTTCAAGCGGATCCCCCCCACGCAGCGGCCCTACCAGATCAACGGCATCTGGTACCACCCCCTCCCGACGGCCCACGGCTATCGAAAGACGGGCATCGCTTCATGGTACGGCAAGGATTTTCACGGCAGGAAAACCTCCAACGGCGAAACCTACAATATGTACGGCATCTCCGCGGCCCATAAAACGCTTCCCATGGGGACCCACGTCGAGGTCCGGAACATCGAGAACGGGCGCACCCTTCGGCTCACCATCAACGATAGGGGGCCCTTCGTGGCCGGCAGGATCATCGACCTCTCCTACGGCGCCGCCAGGCGTCTCGATATCCTCGGACCGGGGACGGCGAAGGTGGAGGTCACGGCCGTCGCCACTGCCGCTCCCCGGCACAGACCCCACGGGCAAGCGGCGGAGATCCTCTCCTCCGGAGATCTGAACCGGGGAAATTTCGCCATTCAGGTGGGCGCCTTCGGAAACCGGGAAACGGCGCTCAAACTGGCGAATGCCTTGACCGGGAAATACCGGAGCGCCGAGGTCCTGCCCAGCTATTCACCGGGGAAACGACACCCCCTGTACCGGGTGGTGGTGGGAAAATGCACATCCCTCGAGACAGCGGAATCCTATGAGAACGCTCTGCGGTGCGAGGGTTTCCCCGATGCCTTCACCATCGCCCAGTGACCCGGGAACCGCTCAGGGTCGTCTTTCTCGACCGAGACGGCGTGATCAACCACGATTCCCCGGATTACATCCGACGCTGGTCCGACGTCCGTTTCATCCCCGGAAGCCTTTCGGCCGTCAGGATGCTGAATGACGCCGGGTTCGCGGTCATCGTCGTCACCAATCAGTCGGCGGTCCACCGGGGGCTCATTTCCCCGGTGGAGTTGGATCGGATTCACCGCAACATGAAGCGCGCGGCAGCGGCTGCAGGCGGCTGCATTACGGATGTTTTTTTCTGTCCCCATCTTCCGGAGGAAGGATGTGACTGCCGCAAGCCCCGGCCGGGTCTCATTCGCCGCGCCCGGAACAAATACCCCATCGATCTTGAAAAGAGCTACATGGTCGGCGACCGGACGACGGACATCGAGTGCGCCAGACGGGCCGGATGCGGCGGCGCGGTTCTGGTGAGCGCCGGAAACACGGCAGCGTTCCCCGGGGTCGATGAAGGGCCGCATCCGGACATGACGGTGGTAAATCTGCCCGAAGCGGCGCGATGGATCATACGAAACGCGTCAAGAAAATAAAACGCAACGTTCGACTCTAACCGCCCGCTATCCGGCCATCGCATGAAAGTCGAAAGTTGAAAACAAAAAAAGAATCGCAAAAATCATTGACAACAGGAATGCTTTGCTATAATTTGTTCATCTTGAGCGGGCATAGCTCAGTTGGTAGAGTACAAGCTTCCCAAGCTTGGTGTCGCGAGTTCGAATCTCGTTGCCCGCTCCAGTTATACGTCCGCCTTTTTGGTAAAGGTAGGCCATGAATGGGATACGAAGCGGTCTGCGGCGCCTTTTCCTGTGTGTATATCTAAACCTTTGTTCATTTAAGACCGATGAGAATTAGATAACATCCACTGAGCAGTAGGGTCTATAACCAATAAAACGGGCGGAAGCCCGTTTTTTTATTGTCAAAAAGTGATAAGCGAGGCCCGTAAAAAAAGCAGGAAAGAAGATGAGCGGAAACAGCAAAAGAAAAGCCCTCAAAAAGGCGCCGCCCCAACGGTCCGCGGCGGATGCGCCGCCGATGTCCCATGAAAAGGAACGCCGGATCGTCGCCCGGGTTTACGCCCTCGGCGAGCCCCTGTGCGAATCCGAGGGCATCGAACTGGTGTGCGTCGAATATCAGCGGGAATCCCGGGGACGGATATTGCGGCTCTATATCGACAAACCCGGCGGGGTGACCCTGGACGACTGCGCGGCCGTCAGCCGTCAGCTCGGTGATCTTCTGGATGTGGCCCTTGAGGAGATCGGGACCTACAGTCTGGAAGTCTCCTCCCCCGGGCAGCACCGTCCACTGGGCAAGTTGCTCGATTTTGAAAAATATCGGGGAAATACGGCAGAAATCAGAACCACTCTACCCATAAACGGAAAGAAAAAGTTCAAAGGGGTGCTGGAGGGCGTGTCGGACGATACGATCAGCCTCAGGACGAACAGCGACTCCCTGGCCATTCCCTATGGGCTGATCGCTCGTGCGCGGCTCGTCAATTATACGGAGAAAACGGATGTTAATACCAGACATTAAGCGTGTCATTGAACAGGTAAGCCGGGATAAGGGCATCGACGTGAACGTCCTTATCAGAACGCTTGAAGACGCCCTGAAATCTGCCGCAAAGAAGAAATTCGGGAACAAGATCGACATCGAGGTCAAATATAACGAAGATTCGGGAGAGATAGAGGTTTTCCAGTTCAAGGAAGTGGTGGAGGAGATCACCGACCCCGAGCTGCAGATCGATCTGGAAGCCGGTCTGCTGCTTGACCCCGAATGTGAAATCGGCGACTGGCTCGGCGCCAAGATGGATACGGAATCCTTTGGACGCATCGCCGCCCAGTCCGCCAAGCAGGTGATCATCCAGAAGATCAAGGATGCGGAGCGCGATGCGATCTACGCCAACTTCATCAACCGTAAGGGAGAGATCATCAACGGCATCGTTCAGCGCATAGACCGCGGCCAGATCATCGTCAACCTCGGTCAGGCTGAAGCGATCCTCCCGGCCCGGGAGCAGGTCCCCAAGGAGGTCTACCGACGGGGAGACCGGATCCGGGCTTATATCATGGACGTCCGCAACGACCCCCACGGCTCCCAGATCATTCTCTCCAGGACCCACCCGGAGTTCCTGGTAAGCCTGTTCAAGACCGAGGTTCCCGAGATCAGCGAGGGCATCGTCACCATCATGGGGGCCGCCCGTGAGCCCGGCAGCCGCGGCAAGATCGCCGTCTCATCCAACGATTCCGACATCGATCCCATCGGCGCCTGCGTCGGCATGAAAGGGAGCCGGGTCCAGAACGTGGTCCAGGAGCTTCGCGGTGAAAAGATCGATATCATATCCTGGCATGTGGATCCGGCCAAATTCGTCTGCAATGCATTGGCGCCGGCGGAAATTTCCCGGGTCATCATCGACGAGGAAAACCGGTCAATGGAGGTCATCGTCCCCGACGAGTTTCTCTCCGTGGCCATCGGCAAGAAAGGACAGAACGTCCGTCTGGCCTCGAAACTGACCAAATGGCGACTGGACGTCAAAAGCGAATCCCGCTACAGCAAGGCGATGAAGGACGGCTACAACTCCCTCATATCGCTGCCGGGAGTCGGCATCAGTCTGGCGGACGCTCTTTATGAAAACGGATTCTTCTCCGCCGAAGAGATCGCCAAGAGCACCGTCGAGGATCTCACGCGGGTCCGGATCGTCACGGAGGACGAGGCCCGGGATCTGATCGCGGCGGCAAAGGCTTATGTCGCGGCAGCGGCCGATGACGTCGAGATCGATGAAAAATCCGCCGCCCTTCCGGAGGAGGCGACCGATGATACGCCTTCGGACAACCCGGAGGCGGCGGAGGACGGCAAATCGGGGGACGAAGACGAAGACGGGGCATCCGCCCCGACCGGCGGGGAAGAAACCACTCCCCTCGCGGCCGACACGCCGCCGGGGCCGGCCGACGACGAGGAAAAGGAATGACCTTTTCGGGAAAAACGGACATCGACACATGATACAGGTGCGTGTAGTTATGGAATGATCTGCGGTGCACTGGATTTTTAACAACAGGTAAGGGGGACGGATGGCGAAGATCAGGGTATATGAACTTGCCAGAGAACTCAATTTAAAGAACAAGGCGCTTCTCGAAAAGTTAAGCGAACTGGACATCGTGGTCAGCAGCCACATGAGTTCCCTGGAAGAAGATGCGGTCAATCGGGTAAAGGCACACCTGCGCGGCAAAAAGCCGGGAGCGGTGGAACACAAACGCATCAAACCGACGGTTATCCGAAGGCGAAAAAAGCGGCACGTCGAAGGAAAAGCCCCCAAGGAGACCGAACCGGCGACGGAGGTCGAAGCACCCGTCGAGCCGACGCCCCCTGTCGTCGACGTCCCCGAACCTGTTCCCGAAACAGCGACCGAACCGATCGAGGAGACGGCTGCAGCGGCACCGCCTACGCCTGAAACGGATGTCGAGGCCGAGCCCCCACGGCCCGCAGCTGAAGAAGAGACCACCGCCCCGGCGCCGGAAGAGACAGAAAAAGCCGCAGAAATGCCTGAAAAAAAAGAGGATGCCATCCAACCCCCCGCTGAGGCGTCCCAGCCGGCACCCGCACCCGAAGAACCCGCCGCAGAGGAAACACCGCTCCCCACGGAAGCCGACGCGGTTGTCGAACACCCGGCAGCGGAGGCCGAAACGCCATCCCCCTCCCTGCCTGAGGAAGGCGACGGCGCCGATGCCGATGCCGATGCCGATGCCGATTCGGACCAGAAATCAAAGAAGAAGAAAAAGAAAAAGAAAAAAAAGAAGGAACCCACGGACATGCCCGCGAAAATCATCAGCCTGCCGCCCAAGGTCGAGGAGGAGCCCTCGCCTCCGGATCGAGGCGATGACAAGTCGCAGCGCCGCCCGGCCGTTTCCGAACGCACGCCGGTGACGGCCGGTGGCGTCGAAGCCAAAACGCCGGCAGAGACGTCGACGTCCGAGGAGGATGCCGACAAGAAGAAAAAGAAGGAAAACCGCTGGGCCAAAAAGAAAATCTCCTTCAAGAAAAAAGAGGTAATCGAGGGAGATGCGCTTTACAGCAAGGCCCGAAACAGAAAAGGCAAAAAAGGGGCCAAGGCCAAATCCGTGCAAACACAGAAGACCCAGATCACGACACCCAAGGCCATCAAACGCCGGGTCAAGATCGATGAAACCATTGTCCTGTCCGACCTGGCCAAACGAATGGGCATCAAGGCCAATGAAATGATCAAAAAGCTGATGATGCTCGGCGTCATGGTGACCGTCAACCAGACCATCGACTTCGATACCGCCGCCCTGGTGGCCTCGGAATTCGACTACGAGGTCGAAAAGGCCCGGTTTGAGGAGGATGCCGTCCTGAACATCGACAGCGAGGACGATGCCGGGAAACAGGTGGGACGCTCGCCCGTCGTCACGATCATGGGACACGTCGACCACGGCAAGACATCCCTTCTGGATGTCATCCGGAAAACCCGGATCACCGAGATCGAGGCCGGCGGCATCACCCAGCACATCGGCGCCTACAGCGTGGCCACCAATCGGGGACAGATCACCTTCCTCGACACGCCGGGTCACGAGGCCTTTACCTCCATGCGGGCCAGAGGCGCCACGGTGACGGATATCGTCGTCCTGGTGGTGGCGGCCGACGACGGGGTCATGCCCCAGACCGTCGAGGCCATCAACCACTCCCGGGCGGCGGGGGTGCCCATCATCGTCGCCATCAACAAGATGGACAAGGCCGGCGCGGACCCCGACCGGGTTATGCGCGAGTTGGCGGATCACGGACTGATGTCCGAAGAGTGGGGGGGCGACACCATCTTTGTCAAGGTCTCCGCAAAACAGAACCAGGGGATCGACGAACTGCTGGAGATGATTCTGCTCCAGGCGGAGGTCCTCGAACTGACGGCCAATCCGGAGCGACACGCCAGAGGCTACGTGGTGGAATCCAAGCTCGACTCCGGCCGCGGACCGGTGGCCACCGTCCTGATCCAGGAGGGCACCCTCCATGCCGGAGACCCGATCGTCTGCGGTATCCACCACGGGAAAATCCGGGCGATGCTCAACGACAGGGGCGCCCAGGTTGACGAGGCGGGCCCCTCCATGCCCGTGGAAATCCTCGGGCTGTCGGGCGTTCCCAACGCCGGTGACGAGATGGTCGCGCTGGACGACGACAAGAGCGCCAAACAGGTCAGCGAACACCGTCTTCAGAAGCATCGGTCCCTGGAGCTGGCCAAGACCAGCCGGGTCAGCCTGGAGAAGCTCTTCGAGCGGATGCAGGAAGGGGAGGTCAAGGACCTCAACATCATCCTCAAGGCGGATGTTCACGGATCCATCGAGGCGCTCAGCGACTCGCTCACGAAGCTCTCCAACGAGGAGGTGACGATCCGGATCATCCACGCGGCCACCGGCACCGTCTCCGAGTCGGACATCTCACTGGCCGCGGTCTCCAACGCCATCATCATCGGGTTCAACGTCCGCCCGAGTGCGAAGGTTCAGGCCATGGCGACGGAAGAGCACGTGGACATGCGCTTCTACAACATCATCTACAACGTCATCAAGGACGTCAAGGACGCCATCGTCGGCATGATGGAATCCACCTTCGAGGAACGGGTCCTGGGTATGGCCGAAACCCGGGAGGTCTTTTTCGTCCCCAAGGTGGGGGCCATCGCGGGCTGTTACGTCACCAGCGGCTCCATCAAGCGGGGGCAGCGAATCCGCCTGGTTCGGGACGGCGTCATCATTCACGAAGGCAAGATCTCTTCGCTCAAGCGCTTCAAGGATGATGCCAAGGAGGTCCAGAGCGGGTACGAATGCGGCATCGGGATCGAGGGATACAACGACATCAAGGTCGGCGATATCATCGAGTGTTACTACCTCGAGGAGATCAAGCCGGAGCTCCGGTAAGCGCTGCATTCGGAAGAAAGGTGACGATCGATATGGTTGTGGGCATCGGCATCATGACGTTCAGGCTTCATGACTGCCGCTCCCTGAAGGGAAAGCGGAAGATCGTGAAATCCATTATCGCGCGGCTCCGGAATCAGTTCAACGCCTCGGTAGCCGAGATCGGCGCCAACGACGTCTATCACCAGGCTGAAATCGGCGTTTCCCTGGTGGGCAACGATCGGCAGGTGATCAACTCGAAGCTGGATAAACTTTTCAACATGGCCGATTCCCTGGGGTTGGCGGAAATGATCGATACCGAATTGGAGATCATCAACATATGAAGCCTTTTTCTCGAGCGGACAGAGTCGGCGAACTGATCCAGCAGGTGGTGTCGGAAATCCTGACGCGCAACATCCGGGATCCTCGCCTGAAGATGGCAACCATTACCGGCGTCAAGATGTCCAAGGACCTCCGGAACGCCAAGATCTATTTCGCCGTCTCCGGCGGATCCGAGAAGGTCGACGGCGCCCTGCTCGGATTCAACAGCGCCATGGGCTATATCAAACGCGTGCTTGCCGGCGAGCTGGAATTGCGGTATATGCCCGAACTTAAATTCTATTACGACAAATCCTTTGATTACGGCGCCCACATCGACGCCCTGCTCAAATCGCTTAATGCCGAAGATGGAAAAGATCATTCACCATTTGAGACGGAGTAAGCGCATCCTGCTGGCCTCCCATGTCAATCCGGACGGCGACGCCGTCGGCGCCCTCATTGCCCTGGCCCTGGCCCTGGAAAAATCGGGAAAACGGACGACGATGTACAATGAAAGCCCGATACCGGCCGTCTACCGTTTTCTGCCGGCGGTGGACCGGATCGTCAGCCGCATCGACCGGAACACCACGCCTTTCGATGCCGTGGTCATCCTCGACTGCAGCAACATGGACCGTATCGGAAGGCTGGCGGCCGATGCGGCATCTCTCGGCGTTACCCTCAACATCGACCACCATCCGAGCAATACCGGGTTCGGCGATCTCCAATACGTCGACACCGGTGCCTGCTCCACCGCCGAGATGGTCTACCGGATCGTCAAGGCCATCGGCGTTTCCATGGACAGGGACATCTCCACGGCGATCTATACCGGGATCCTGACGGACACCGGCTCGTTCCGGTTTGCCAACACCAACCAGACCGCCTTTTCGATATGCCTGGAGATGACGGAAAACGGCGTGGATCCCTATACCGTGGCCCAGCATGTCTACGGCACCTATTCCATCGGCCGGATCAAACTCCTCAACCTGGCGCTCGATTCCATTGAAATCGCGGAGAACGGCAAGCTCTCCTTCATGATGCTGACCCGCGACATGCTCGAAGAAACCGGAACGCAGCCCGAAGACGTGGACGGCATGATCAACTATGCCAAAAGCATCAAGGACGTGAAGGTCGCCGTTCTGATTCAGGAGCGTGCCGGAAACGATGATTCGCGGAACAAAAACAATTTCTACGTCAGCCTGCGGTCGGACGGCAGCGTCGACGTGGCGGCCCTGGCAGCATCCTTCGGCGGGGGCGGTCACCACCGGGCGGCCGGCTTCTGCGCGGAGACCTCCCTGGCGGACCTGAAGGGCGGCATCCTGAAATGGCTGAAAAAATGCGAGCCGGAACCATGCAGAAACTGACCAGCGGCATCCTCGTTGTGGACAAGCCCGAAGGGATGAGCTCCGCCGGCGTCGTGGGTCGGATCAAGCGTGGGCTCAGGGCGGGAAAGGTGGGACATTGCGGCACCCTCGATCCCTTTGCCTCAGGCGTCGTCGTCTGCTGCATCAATCAGGCCACCCGTCTGGCAGGTTTTTTCCTTCATGGGGACAAGCGCTATGAAGGGATCCTTCGGCTGGGGATCGAAACCGACACCCAGGATCTGACGGGGGAAACGGTTTCCGAAAAACCGGTCGACGTCACGGCGGATGCCGTCCGATCGGCCTTCGCCGCCCTGGAGGGGCCCATGCGGCAGCATCCTCCGGTCTATTCCGCTCTCAAACACCGGGGGGTGCCGTTGTACAAACTGGCCCGGGCAGGCCGTCCGGTCCAGAAGCCGCCCAGGGAGATCGTGATCCACCGCCTCGAGGTTCAGGCCGTCGATCTGCCGGATGTCCGCTTTTCGGTGTCGTGTTCCGGCGGCACCTATGTCCGGACCCTGGCCGTCGATCTGGGGCGAATGCTGGGATGCGGCGCACACCTTCGGAAGCTCGTCCGGACGGCCGCCGGCCCTTTCTCCCTGGAACAGGCCCTCACCCCCCGGGAGGTGGCCGCCCTGGCGGCGGTCGATGCCGTCGAAGACCGGATGATTCCCATGAACGACGCCGTGGCCTTCATGCCCATGCGGCGAATCGCCCCTGAAACGGCCCGTAAAATACGCCACGGCATGCCGCTGACCGAAAAGGAGATCGAACGCCCGAAAACGGACGCTTCGTCGGGGTGGATTCGGATAGTGGACGAAAACGATCGCCTGATTGCGATTCTGGAGCACAAAAAAGGAAATCCCCGCTATAATTATTGTTGTGTTTTTAACTAGAACATGAATATTAAGGGAAAAAATTAATATTTCTTTGTTTTTTCGATATTCATTACGATCAACAGGAGGCTAAACGAAGTGGTACTGACATCAGAACAAAAACGGGATTTGATCGACCAATATAAACTGCACGACAGCGACACCGGATCGCCCGAGGTCCAGATCGGACTGCTCACCCACCGCATCTCCTACCTGACGGAGCACCTGAAGGTCCACAAGAAAGACCATCATTCCCGAAGGGGGCTTCTGATGCTGGTCGGCCAGCGCCGGCGACTCTTGAACTATGTCAAGAACAAAAACATCGTCCGGTACCGGGAAATTATCGAGCGGCTGGGATTGCGCAGATAACGGCATCCACCATCGTTAGCCGATCCAACGCAACCCTGACGCACCGAAGTGCGCCTGTGTGCCGGCCAGCGGCCTTTTCCCCGTCACCGTCGACACCCGTCGCCGCCGGGACCACGACCGGCATGATCCCGCGGCTCAGCGCCTTTCAAAGGCTTGAGGCCGCTTTTTTTTAGGAGAGTTTATGGAATTGACATTGACAGCAGATCTCGGGGGCAATCCCCTGAGCATCCAGACGGGCAAGGTGGCCAAACAGGCCTCCGGCGCGGTGGTGGTTCAATACGGAGAAACGGTCGTTCTCGTCAGCGCCGTTTCCGCCTATGAAACCCGATCCGGGCTGGACTTCCTTCCCCTCACGGTCGAATATCAGGAAAAAATCTATGCCGCGGGTCGCATCCCGGGGAATTACATGCGACGGGAAGTCGGACGGCCCAGCGAGAAGGAGACCCTTACGGCCCGGTTGATCGACCGGCCCATCCGCCCCTTGTTCCCCAAGGGGTATCACAGCGAAATCCAGGTCATCGCCACGGTCCTGTCCATGGATCAGGAGAACGATCCCGACGTTCTGGCCATGATCGGGGCATCGGCGGCTCTCCAGATCTCGGATATTCCGTTTCAAGGTCCCATCGCCGCGGTCCGTGTGGGCCGGATCGACGGAAAGTTCGTCGTCAACCCCGGCATGAGCCGGCAGTCGGAAAGCGACATCAACATCATCGTGGCCGGCTCCAAAACCGGCGTGGTGATGGTGGAAGGCGGCGGCAACATCGTGAGCGAAGAGGAGATGCTGGACGCCATCTTTTTCGGCCATGCCGCCATGCAGCCGGTGATCGAGATCCAGGAGAAGCTGACGGAGGCGTTGGGCAAGCCCAAGCGGCCTCACGAACCGCCCCCCAAGGACCAGGCCCTGATCGAAAAACTCGACGCCATGACCTCGACACGGATCCGGGAGTCGATCCTGATTCCCGAGAAGACGGCACGCCATACCGCTCTCAGGGAGCTGCGAAACCAGATCATGGCCGACCTGGGCGAGGACTACGCCGATCGCAAGGGCGAGATTTACGAGATCCTGCACGACATCGAACGGACTCTCTGCAGGAATCTCATCCTTCAGGAGGGACGGCGCATCGACGGCAGAAAGTTCGATGAAATCCGGCCCATCACCTGTGAGGTCGGCGTCCTGCCGAGGCCCCACGGGAGCGCGCTCTTCACCCGGGGGGAGACCCAGGTCCTCGGGGTGCTGACCATCGGCTCCGGTCAGGACGAACAGCGGGTGGAAACCCTCTACGGAGACGACCCTCAACGGTTCATGCTCCACTACAATTTCCCGCCCTTTTCCGTCGGGGAAGTCAAGCGCATGGGCGGCCCCAGTCGTCGAGACATCGGCCACGGCGGTCTATCCAAGCGCGCCCTGGAACGGATTCTGCCGAAGCCGGAAGATTTCGATTACACCATCCGCATCGTTTCCGAGGTCCTGGAATCCAACGGATCCTCCTCCATGGGAACCGTCTGCTCGGGGATCCTGGCCCTGATGGACGGCGGCGTGCCCATCACGGCGCCGGTATCCGGCATCGCCATGGGCCTGGTCAAGGAAGGGGACCAGGTGGTGATCCTCTCCGACATTCTGGGGGATGAAGACCACACCGGCGACATGGATTTCAAGGTGGCCGGCACCCGGGACGGGATCACCGCCCTCCAGATGGACATCAAGATCCTCGAGCTCTCGAAGGACGTCATGGAAAAGGCTCTCGCCCAGGCGCGGGAAGGCCGGATCTTCATCCTGGAAAAGATGCTCCAGGCCCTCGAGGCACCCCGGAAGGAAATTTCCCCTTACGCCCCCAAGATGATCACCGTCAAGATCAATCCCGACAAGATCCGGGAAATTATCGGCCCGGGGGGAAAGGTGATCCGGGCAATCCAGAGCGAGACCAACACCAAGATCGAGATCGATGACTCCGGTCTGGTCAAGATCGCCGCCACATCCCAGCAGGAAGGCGATGCAGCCCTGCAGCGGATCAACGAGATCACCGCCGAACCGGAGGTGGGTGCCGTTTACGAGGGTACCGTCGTCAAGACCATGGACTTCGGCGCCTTTGTCCAGATCTTCCCGGGGACCGACGGCCTCGTCCATATTTCCCAGCTGGCCCGGGAACGGGTCAAGAAGGTGACGGACGTGGTGAAGGAGGGCGACACTCTCCGGGTCAAAATTCTCGAGATCAACCGGGACGGCAAGATTCGCCTGAGCCACAAAGCGGTTCTGGAAGAGGAAGATGGGGCTTGAGACGACACCCTGTCCGGATCTCCCCGGAGCTGCCTGACATGACGATCGTGCTCCAATTCCGCCGCGTGAGGCCCGAACAGGACGCGGACATTCCCCTGCCCCGCTACATGACCGTCGGTGCCTCGGGTATGGACCTCGCCGCCGCCGTGACGGATCCGATCGTCGTCAAACCCGGGGAGATCGTCCTGATTCCGACAGGATTCGCCATCGCCGTTCCGGAGGGTTATGAAGCCCAGATTCGCCCCAGGAGCGGCCTGGCGTCCCGGCACGGCATCGGGCTCGTCAATTCCCCGGGAACCGTCGATGCCGACTACCGGGGAGAAATCCGGATCCCGATCATCAACCTGGGGAAGGCCCCCTACACCATCCAGAGAGGCGACCGCATCGCCCAGATGGTCATCGCACCGGTCTGTCGCCCGACGACGGCGCTGGTGACGTCTCTGGACGAAACCGATCGGGACGCCGGCGGATTCGGACACACCGGAAGGGGTCAGGACAGCGAGCCGCCCACGGGTCGGATGCCGTAGCCGTAGCCCCGTGCCTCGGCCAAATGCCCCAAGTGGACCCGCTTGAGTCGGGCGACCCCTGAAATCTTCGAAAGCATCATCCCCAGAAAATCGAAAGCCGCGTCGTTCATCCGTTGATGATGAATCATCACGCCGCAGCATCCGCCGGCAATCCCGTCGCGAATTTCCGAAAAGAGCCGTTCCCACCCGTTTTCAGGAAGCGTCTCCTTTCGGGTATGAAGGTCCACGTTCACCGGAAAATCCGGAAGCCCTTCAGGGGGCGGCGGCAAGGCTCCCCTGCTTCGGGATATGAACCGGAATCCCTGTTCCCGCAGCTGTTGGAGGGCTTCCGGCCCGCATCGATTCCAGGGGGGTGTGAAGCCCGGAAAAAAGTCATCCTCCATGACCGCCGTCAGGCGCGCCTTGCCCAGGCGCAGATCCCGGGCGATCCGATCCCCTCCGCGGCGGCTGCCGAACTCCTGTTTCTTACCCGAAACCGCATGGCTGACATGCCGCCATCCATGCTGGTGCCAACACCATAAATCCCTTCCGCCCGGCGCCGCGGTCCGGAGGGCATGCCAACGCTCCGGCGTGAGCCAGGCCGGGACCACCGCCAGGGAGAGAGGGGTCCGGTGCCGGGCGAAGAGGGATGCGAGCCGTGCAAAGTGCCGTCCGGGCACGCCGATATCGTCGGCCCGGAAGAAGACGGCGGGGGAGGCGGCGGCGCAGTCGGCCAGGCCCTGGTCAACCGCGCGCCAAAGCCGATCCCGAAGCCGATTCGGACGAGCGTGCCAGATGACGGCGGGTTCCATGGTCATGAGGGATCTCCTTTCCCGGTCATCGGCGCATCCAGGAGGCCAGCCACCGCGCACTGGTCCGCGCGCCCGAAAGATCGATCGTGCCGCCGCGCCTTTTCCCGGGCCGTTTTCGGGTCAACTGTTTTTCCATGAGATCCGCCAGCCGCCCAGGCGCCATGTCCTCGTCGGCCAGCACATGGACGTCCCCGAAATCGGCCAGACGTTCGGCTCGGAGACGCTGCTCCCGGTTCTGGGAAAAAGGCAGGAGCAGGGCGGGACATCCGGCCGCCGTCACGTTCATGCAGGTGTTGTATCCGGCCATGCTGACCGACAGATCGGCGGCGGCGAGAAACGACAGGAAATCATGGGTAAACTCCGACACGCGGGTACGATGGTCGGCAGCGGCCTTTACGGCCTGGACCGCCTCGGCCGGCATGAACGGCCCGGTGAAGATCTCGAGATGGACATCGCCCTCGAGCCGCGTGAAAGCGGTCGCCGCCGCCGTCAGCAGAGGCCCGCCGACCTTTCCGCCGCCGGCGCTGGCCACCACCAGCCGGGTTGCTTCCGGCAGGCCGAGGGTTTCGAAGATGCGCCTTCGGGCGTCCGGAGGCGGGCTCGGGGTGATAAAGCCGGTATAGACGACGGGAACGGCGATGGCCGCCACGCGGGAGAAGGTCTCTTCCAGCCGGATCACCCGGGGGTCGGCGTGGACCCACAGCGCATCGAATCCCCGGTTCAGGGCCGCCGTCACCCGAAGCTCGTAGGCATCCACGTCCGACTTCTCCACAAGGATGTCCCGAAGGCTGCAGATGACGCGGCAGGCCGGCAGCGCCCCCGTCCGGATGCCCGACAGCACCGGCTCCAGTTCGAACCGGAAGGCCTTTCTCCCGAAGGGATAGAGTTCTATGATCAGAACGTCGGGGGCTTCGGCCGCCATGAGGTCCCACAGCAAGCGCCGCCGTTTCGCCTTGACCGCATCGACGGAAAGTCCGGGCGTCGTGGACATCATTCGTTTGAAGCCGCTGTCCATCATGAGCCCCGGCAGGGGCACCATCCGGACGTGGGGCGGGACCGGCGCATCCACCCCGGCCCCTCCGGCGAGAAAGATCACCTCGTGGTCGTCAAGAGCCCGGCAGAGGGCCATGCTGCGGAAAAAATGACCGATGCCCAGCACATGCTGACAGTAGAAGACGATCTTCATGGCGTGTCGATCCACAGGGCCAGCACGTTCAACGCCTCGACGGCCATACCCTCCCGATCGTGCACCAGTTGGTGGAGGTGCCCCCGTCGAAGAAGGGGCGGTTCCGTGGGAAAGAAATGGCGGTTCGTCAGGCGATAGACCAGGCACTTGATCATGCCCTCGTGGGTCACCACCAGAATTTTTCGCCCGGGCCACCTCGCGGCGGCGTCGACGAGGGCCTGGTGTCCCCTGGACCACACCTCGGTGCGGTCCTCGCCGCCGGGGGGCCGAAACCGCCACCCGTCCCGTTCCATGGCCGCAAGGCGATCCCCAGCCTGCTGCCGGAGCTGGTCGATGGTTTTGCCGGCCCACTCCCCCCAATCCTTCTCCCTGAGACGGGGATCCACGGTCATGGGAAGCCCCAATGTCCGGTTGATCAACTCGGCCGTCCGCAGGGTCCGCCCGAGGTCGCTCACCAGAATCCTGTCCCAGGCGTATCGCCGCAGCAGCCGCCCCCATTCCCGGGCCATTCGCTCTCCTTCCCCGGTCAGCGGTGAATTGAGCTGGCCCTGGATCCGCTTCTCCAGGTTCCAGACCGTCGGGGCGTGCCGCAGCACCCCGAAGCGCGTCAATGCCGGTGATTCGTTCATCTCATCATGCCTCCCGCGATATCTGAGAGGATCGCTTCCATCGGGCCATAATTTTTCTCGATATCGTGACGACGGCGGACATGCTCCCGGGCGCGCTCGCCCATCGCGCATCGCCGTTCAGGATCCAATATAAGTCCTGAAAGGGCCAGGTCAAAAGCCGGGCCGTCGAAAGGGGGCGTCAGAAGTCCGGTCTCGCCCCGGGCCACCACCTCGGGAATGCCCCCGTTGTCAAAGGCCGCCACCGGAAGCCCGCAGGACTGGCTCTCCAGATAGACCATGCCCAGGGACTCCCGGATACCGGGAAAGGCGAAAAGATCGCCGGCACTGTAGAACCGGTGCATCTCCTCCCGTGGGATTCTTCCGACGAACCGGATGCGTCCGGGCAGATGCCGCTCCCCCAGGCGTCTCAGGCGTTCCCGTTCACGGCCGTCCCCGGCGATGACGAGGTAGAGGGGAAGCCCGGTCCGGTAAAGCCGGCCGCAGGAGCGGATGACCCAGGCAAGCCCCTCGGATTTGACGCCGGGGCGAAACATGGCGGCGGAGAGGACGACCGGCGCGTCTCCCACGGCCCATTCCCGACGAAGGATCGCGCGGGCCCCGGCATCGAAGGTGAACATGGCCGGGGAAATACCGGGCCGGATGTAGGTCAGGCGATGGGACGGCACCAGGCGCTTCAGATTGACCCAGTCCTCGAGCCGGTTGGTGAACAGATGGCAGGCCGTCGTGAGGGCGAGGCGGTTGAGGAGATACCCCGGCAGCGTCCTGAGGCGGCGGCGGCGCTTGGTGGAAAAGATCCCCTGAAAGACGACGTAAGGCAGCCCGAATCGGCGGCACACCAACGGTCCCAGCAGATCAGGGGCCTTGTAATAGGTATGGTAGGTGAGCCAGAGCTGGGCGGGCCGGATGCGCTGCTCACGAAGGGCGCGCCGCCACTCCCCCAGAAGGGGGCCCCATAGCCGCGGTCGCCAGTAGATCCACCGCATCCGCGTCCCCCCGGCACGCCGCACCGAATGGCCCCGGCTCTCGAGATAGGCCCGGAGGCTGTGGGCGATGGCGAGGTCCCCCGAGGGGCGGGGATGGTCCAACGGTTTGAAGGGCGCGTAAAGCGTAATGCGCATGAGGGCGTTTCGTCCGGCTCCCTTTCAGAGTCGCGGCTGCTCCCGGTGAAAGATGTCTCCCAGATCCCGGATCAGCCGCTGGTTGTCGAAATCCCGAATCACCCGCTTCCGGGCTGCGTCAATGATCCGCGTCCGCAGCGACCCATCCGCCAGAAGGCGGTGCATGGCATCGGCCAGAGCCGCCGGTGCGCCGGGGGGAACCAGAAGCCCTGTCCGGCCGTGGGAAACGAGTTCGGGAACGGCCGACACCCGCGTTCCCACCACCGGCACCCCCATGGCCATGGCCTCGATGTAGACGTTGGGGATGCCGTCGCGATCGCCGTTGGGGGCGATTTCACATCCCAGGACAAACAGATCGGCCTTTCGATAGTGGGCGAGGACCACCTCGTGGGGAAGCGTGCCGAGCCACCGACAGTCGTCGGCAAGCCCGAGGGTCTCGATCTTCGACAGGATGCTTTCCCGGTCGTCCCCGTCACCGATGAGGGTGTGCTGAAAACGGACACCCCGGTCCTTCAGGATCCGAAGTGCCCGGTAGACCGTGGGAAGTCCCTTTTTCGGCACGAGACGGGCGATGGTCAGGAGCCGGTAAGGCATTTCCGGAACGCGCCCCTCATCCGAAGCGTGTCCGAACAGCTTCAGGTCGATGCCGTGATAGACGCGGTATACCGGCGTTCGCCCGCCGCGCCCGATGTCCAGGAGGTGGCGGCGGTTGTATTCGGTGCAGGTCACGACGAATCGGGCCAGGGCCATCTTTTCCCGAAGCTGGCGGGGATCCGATGTGTAAATGTCCTTGGCGTGGGCGGTGAAACTGAAGGGAATTCCCGAAAGCGCTGCCGCGAACATGGCGACGGAGGTGGGGGAATGGGCGAAATGGGCATGAAGATGAACGATGTTTCGGCCGGGCAACAGCTTGTCCACCAGGTAGCCTGCCTGCAGAAGATGCTTGATGGTGGCTGATTTGCGGGTCCTGAGAAATCGCCTGCCCGCTGTCCGGACGGCGGCCAGATAGCGGCGGGGCTGCCGGGCCGCCGCCCGGAGGTTGTGATAGAGCAGTGGGAAAAAGCCGGCCAGGATCTCCTGGGGCAGGTAATCGACCCCCGCCCGGATCCGCTCGACGCTCTTGTGGGCAAAAGACTCCCGGGGATGACGCATGGAAAAGAGGTGAATCGTGAAGCCCAGGGATTCCAGAAGCAGGATCTCGTTGGAAATGAATGTCTCGGAGATCCTGGGGTAGCCTTTCAGGATCATCCCCAGCACCGGTCTTTCGCAATCGATCATGAAGCACTCCTGAAAACGTTGAGCCGTTGGCGCATCACCTCGAATCCGGTCATGGTAAAACGGTCTATGGCGGCCTCGCGGCAGCGGGGGTGCGCCAGCAGGTGAAGGACCTTCTCCCGGAGGACGACCGGTGTCAGGGCGTTCCAGGGGATGTATTCGGCAATGCCGTGGGCGTGAAACCGCTCGGCCCGGATGAGCTGCTCCCGCCGCGGCGTCTCCCGGGGTATGATGAGGGGCAGGGTTTTCTGACTCAGGATCTCACAAAGGGTGTTGTAGCCGCCCATGGAGATGACCAGGTCGGCCGCGGCGAGCACCTTTTCCATCTGGCGATAGAAATGGAAACACCGGACCCCGACGGTCCTGGCGCGGCGATGGACGTCGGTCCGCTGTTTCTTGGGCATGAAGGGACCGGTGATCAGGATGCTCCGGAAAGGAACGGGAGTCCCGAAGGACTCCAACATGGACAGGAAGGCATCCATCACCGGATAACCGTCCCCCCCGCCGCCGGTGGTCACCACCACCAGGGGTTCCCGCTCCGCCAGACAGTGGCGCCGCTTTTCCTTTCGGATCTCCTCGGGGTTGGGGACCTTTCGCGGAATGTAGCCGGTAAAGACCATCTTTTGGCTCACGGTCCCGGGGATCTCGTATTCCACGATGGGGTCATAGAACTCCTGAATCCCATAGACCCATATCTCCGTGTAAAGGGCGGCAAGGACGTCGTAGATCCCCTTTTTCGCCCAGGCGGAGCGGATGGTGTCGGCATCGTCCATGATATCCCGGAGCCCCAGCACCGTCCGGGTATCGGGAAGGCAGCGCTTCAGCCACTGGAGCGTCGAAAGCACCTCCTTTTTCAGGCCCAGGGGCTCCTTGTCCACGATAAAGAGATGGGGTCTGAAGGTTTTGGTGGTGGCGCTGATGATGTTTTTTCGAATGTCCAGGGCATGGCGGGGGTTGATCTTGATCGAGAGGGGCAGATATTCCTCGTTGGTCTTTTTGATCATCCCCGGAATGCGAACGAAGTCGATCTGATCCGGGAATGCGAACCGGCCGGCGATGGGCGATCCTGTCAGAATCAGGATGTTGACGTCCGGAGCCCGCAGATGGGACGCGATGGCCATGGTCCTGCGAATGTGCCCCAGGCCGTAGGTGTCGTGGGAGTACATCAGTATGTTGAAGGTCGAACTTCTGCCCATCGTACGGTCGTGACGCCGGCCTTTCATTCGCGACGAACCGCCCCGCGGCGGTTGTGCTGAGATAGGGGTTTATTTTTCATAGAGTTATGTCTCGTCGGTCGTCCACACCAAACGCTATTTTAAGGGTCAAGTCAAGAAATTTTTATTGGCCGATCCCCCCGAGACCCCCTTCCCTTTTGCCGGATTCCAGGATATGTTGAAGCGGTTCGGTCCCCGGTTCGGATGCCAGGGGGTATATAACTCTCTTCGAAAGATACGACAGATGGTGTCTCAATCCAGCGCGTTTCACGAGGCCCTCGAAATCCTCGACGACTTCTTCCACCTCATGGATTCCGGGCGGCTGTTCACTTTAAAGGATCCCGACGCATACCGCCGGCTGCGGCGCCGGGTTCGTCGGGCTCTCTTCACGGTCCTCATGGAAGGCCGCCCGCGTCTCGAAAACCTGCGGGGACTTTCCTGGCCTTACGATGCACTCCTCCGAAACCGGTCCTATCTGGAAACCGTCGCCCGCGGGGCGTCACCTGCGGAAGACCGCCTCCAGGCCCGGCTGTTTCTCGCGCTGCTCCCCTTCCCCGGCCAATGGCGGGAACTTCTCCGCCTGGAAAATCGAACGGACCGGCATCCTGAAATCGTATCGCTCCTGGCCGAGGAACAGCGCAAAATCGACGCCAAGATCGTCAAAAAGCGGCAAAAGACCTTCAGACTCCGCCATTTCTGTCAGATCCTGAAAGTTCCCCGACCGCCGGCGGAAAAGGGTGTCCTCCGGATCTTCTCCCTCCCCTATCTCTTCCGTATTCCCGGGCTGTTGAAACGGATCAGCAAAGAATACGTCATCTACATGGAGCCGCCCTGGGGCGTCCTGGCGCGGCATGCCTGGCTGCGGGTCTTCTCCGATCTCGAGGACCCCTGCCTCATCGGCGCCGGCGGACCGGAGGACCGGAGGTTCCTGGAAACCCAGGCAGGCGTTGTCCCGGTGCCGCTGGCCCACGGCGACTATCTGGAGGAGGACGGCACCGTTCCCCTTGGGGCGGAGAAGCGCTTCGATATCGTCTTCAACGGACTCTACGACGACATGCCGCGAAAACGCCACAACCTCCTGCTGGAACTCCTCTGCCGTCCCGAGCTCTCCCGCCTGACGGCGCTCTTCATCGGTCGCGGCGCATCCCGCCATGTGGCCGCCTTTCGCCGACAGGTGGGGGCCCTGGGGCTCGAAAATCGGGTCACCGTCCGCGACAATCTGCCGAGGCGGGAGGTTCCCCGATATCTCGCCCGCTGCCGCATGGGCGTCCATCTCGCCCTTCACGAAAACGTCTGCCGAAGCATCTACGAATGCTTTCGCTCGGACATCCCCTGCCTCGTCTCCTCCGCCATGGCCGGCTTCGATTTCCATCAGATCACGCCCCAAAACGGCGTTGTCGCTCCCGACGACGCGCTTCCCGCCGCCGTTTGCCGCATGCTGGATCACCTCGACCCATTCTCGCCCCGCAAATGGTTTCTCGACCACTCGGGGTGCCGCAACAACAGCCGCCGCCTCAACGATCACCTGAAGGTTCTCTTTGAACGGCAGGGCTATCCATGGGAGAACGACATCGTTTTGCTGGGATCCAGCGGCGCCAACCGATACGTCGACCCCGAGGACTACCGGCGGTTTCGACCGGCGTTCCATGCGCTTCTGGCCGTCTTTCGGGAATTTCCGCTGCCCCTGGCCGTCGTGCCCGAATAAGGCCCCCGACACCCCTGATCGAACTGCATATCCGGCGGATTTGGCCTTGACTAATATGCCCGGATGTTTCAAGAATATTTTTTCGGCATCCGGTTGAACCCGCCGCTTTGAAATCAACTGTCAAAGGATGAAAAATGGAATTTGTGACCGTCATCGGGCTGGAGGTTCATGCCCAGCTCAAAACCCGAACCAAGATCTTCTGCGGCTGCTCGACAGCCTTCGGCGCCCCGCCGAACACCCATGTCTGCCCGGTCTGCCTGGGAATGCCCGGGGTTCTGCCGGTGTTGAACCGCAAGGTCGCGGCTTACGCCGTGAAGATGGGCATCGCCACCCACTGCACCATCAACCGGGAAAGCCGTTTCGCACGCAAAAACTACTTCTACCCGGACCTTCCCAAGGGCTACCAGATCTCCCAGTATGAGCTGCCGATCTGTGAACACGGTTACATCGAGATCGACGGGGACGGCGAAAAAAAGCGGATCGGCATCACGCGGATCCATATGGAGGAGGATGCCGGAAAGCTGATCCATCACCCCGGCCGCTCCGTCAGCCATGTAGACCTCAACCGGACCGGGGTTCCCCTGATCGAGATCGTCAGCGAACCGGACATCCGCTCTCCGGAAGAGGCCGGCAGCTATCTCAGAAAACTCCACGCCATCCTGAGGTATCTCGACATCTGCGACGGCAACATGGAGGAAGGCAGCTTCCGCTGCGACGCCAATGTCTCCATCATGCCGGCAGGGGCAACGGCCTTCGGCACCCGGACCGAACTGAAAAACCTCAATTCCTTCCGGCATGTGGAAAAAGCCCTGCATTACGAGATCGTCCGCCAGCAGGAGGTCATCGGCGACGGTGGGACGGTCGTCCAGGAGACCCGACTCTGGAACCCGGACAGAGGCGTGACCACCCCCATGCGCGGCAAGGAGGAGGCCCACGACTACCGCTATTTTCCCGATCCAGACCTCCTGCCCGTCGTGGTGGACGACGCCTGGATCCGGGAGATCACGGCCGGACTGCCGGAATTGCCCGACGCCAGGGAAAAGCGCTTCGTGGAGGTGCTGGGACTCACGCCCTATGACGCCGGGGTTCTGACCGCCGAACGCGAACTGGCGGACTACTTCGAGGCCTGCCTCGAGGCCTATCCCCGGCCCAAGCCTGCGGCCAACTGGATCATGGGCCCCCTCCTGGGGCTGCTCAACAGCGAAGGCAAGGACATCGGGGCCTCCCCCATCGCCCCCGCCGACCTGGGTGCCCTCCTGAAGCTGGTGGACGACGGCACCCTGAGCGGCAAGATCGCCAAGACCGTTTTCGAAGAGATGGCCGCCACCGGCAGGCCGCCCGGACGGATCGTCGCTGAAAAACAGCTGGTGCAACTCTCGGACGGCGACGCCATCGAAGGGATTATCAACGACGTCCTCGCCGGTCATCCGGACGAGGTGGCGGCCTTCAGAGGCGGCAAGACCAAGCTGATGGGTTTTTTCGTGGGCGAGGTGATGCGGGCCACCAAAGGTAAGGCCAACCCGAAGATGGTCAACGAGATCCTGTGGCGGAAGCTCGGATAGCCGAAAGCCCGCCGCCCCGGCGCCCGGGACAGCGCGAGAATCGCCGCCCGGGTGTCCCCGAGGGGGGGAGGGCTTTGTACCGCCGGGCGATCGTCGGCGTGCCGCCCGGGGCATTAAACATTAAAAAAAGCCGGAGAAGCACGTGGCTCCTCCGGCTTTGTTATGCCATCAGGAATGTTCTGGTGCGACCTTAGAAGGCCAGGGACAGACGGGCGCCCACTTCGTAGGGGTTCTCGTCGTTGTCGAGGTTCTCGGTGGTGGCGTCGCCCGCGAACAGGTAGGCGCCGACGAGATCCAGGTTCAGGTTCTCGACCACTTCATAGGTGATGACCAGGTCCACTTCCGTACCCAGCACGTCTTCCTCACCGCCGCCGGCAACCTCAATTTTTTCGGCCAGTGCGGCATACCAGACATCCAGCGCCACCTTCAGCTTGTCCATGGGTTTGACCGCGACGCCCAGATTGGCGGCCCACACGTTGGAGATGTTGTCGGCCGGGGCGTTGTTGGAGGTCGTGAAGTCGAAGATGCCGTAGCCCATGATTTCAGACCAGTAGTAGGAACGGCCCTGGGGCGGAGTGAACTGTTCGATGTCCTCGTCGTCGTCATCGTCGCCGGATGCGTAGAAGGCCCGACCGTGAACGTCGAACATGCCGACGTTGACATTGCCGCCGAGAGCCAGCAACCAGGCCTTGAAATCAAGGCTTTCGCCCGTCTGCAGGTCAACATCGCCACCCTGGTAGATACCGGTGAACCACGCGGCACCCATGTCGAAGTCGACATCGAGGTCAAGACCGGCGTACCACATATTCAGTTCCTCTGCCTCTGCGCCAAGCGCATTGGCCAATAAGGAATGGTTTCCAGCCCCAGTGCCGAACCATTCACTGGCGTCCTTGGAATAGATGTACATGAAGTAGGGGTTGACGTCGAACATGCCGCCAAGGGTAAATTTCGGGAAAATACCGAAATAGTCGGCGTCGAGATCGTTGGCGTCCTGAGCGTTATTGAAGCTGAGCTCGGTGCCTTCATAGGCCTTGACCCAGACGAAGGGAAGCTCGAAGGTCTCGCCCTTGTAGTTGACCATAACCCCGGAAAAGTCGTCGTCAAAGAGGAAGCCCCGGGCGAATACGGCGCCCTGGATACCGACCTTCCAGTTGACGGGACCGGTGTTGAAGTCGACATAGGAGTTCTTGATCTCGAACTCTTTACCGTCGGCGCCGATGTCGCCCAGCGGTCCGGTGCCCCAGATAGCATCCCACTCAAACTTGTTGACGAACTTCAGGTTTTCGTGAAAGGTCGCCGTGTAGTAGAGCCGGGTACGGGTATCCACGCCGCTGAAGTCACCGGCTTCGGATTCATCCTCACCCGTGAAGTTCTGGGTGGTGTAGAACCGGGTCCGCCAGTAACCGCCGAACTCGCTCTCGATCGCCCAGGCAGGCATGGTGAACATCGCCACCAGTACCGCCGCCAAAGCCAGCATACCTAATTTTTTCATCTCGATTCCTCCTTAACCTAATTGAATCAACCTAATAAACCAACCTAATAATTATTCCCTGCCAAAAACAGATAAATGTCTCCGATGCACCTCCTTTTCATTCAGTTCATCATAAACATTCTCGCTCATCTGCTAACAGTCTCCCATGGACATGTCAAGTCTTTTCTAATGAAGAAACGCGTCCCCCGGAACATTTTTCAGCATGACGGTCCACCGGCGTCATGCCCCGGGAAACCCGGCATGCGGGAAAATCCCGGAGCGCTGCCGTATTCCCCACCGGGAAGCCCCGTCCGACGCTCCGGAAACCCCTTGACCCCCGTCTCGATTCCATGAGATGAATCAACGAGGTGATATCGTCATCTCAACTTTCGACGTTCATCGGCCGGTGCCGGGAGGATACGGCCCGCGCCCCGCGCGGTTTCGTTCAAGTGCCGCTGAAGGGGCGCCCGCCGTATCCTCCCGGCACCTCTATCCGGTCAACATCATGAACGTCGAAAGTTGAATGTCAAAATACAGGCTGAAGACTGAAGGCTGAAGGGGAATAAGCGCACTCTTCATCGCAGACGCACCCCTTCAGCCTTCAGTCTTCAGCCTTCAGCCTCGAACCATATGTACGCACCCCAGGATCGCCCCATGTCCCCGACCCTCTATCTCGCGCCCCTCCGGGGGTTTACCAACGCGGTCTACCGCAACGTCTTCTCGCGTTTTTTCGACGGCTTCGACCTGGCGGTGGCGCCGTTCATTCCCACCACCGAAAGCCGGCGCGTCCGGGACTGCCATATCCGGGACGTACTGCCGGAAAACAACCGGCACATGCCCGTCGTGCCCCAGCTCATCGGCAACGTCCCTGGGGATTTTCTCCGCATGGCGGAGCGGTTGTCGGGCCTGGGATATAGCGCCTTCAACTGGAACCTGGGCTGCCCCTTCCCCATGGTGGCCAAGAAATGCCGGGGATCGGGGATGCTGCCCCACCCGGACCGCATCGACGATTTTCTGGAGAAGGTCATGCCGAAGATCCCGGGCGAGCTCTCCGTCAAGGCGCGGCTGGGCCGCTATTCCAGGGAGGAGATCTTCCGGCTGATCCCCGTTTTCAACCGCTACCCCCTGAAGGAGGTGATCCTCCACCCGAGGACCGGCGTCCAGATGTACGGCGGCCGCCCCGACCTCGATACCTTCGGGATCTGCCTCGAAGCGCTCCGTCATCCCGTGGTCTACAACGGGGATATCCGCCGCCCGGCGGACTTCACGGCGCTGTCAGGGCAGTTCCCCGAAGTGGAGCGATGGATGATCGGCCGGGGGGCTTTGACGAATCCTTTTCTGCCGGGCGTCATCAAAACGGGGCAGGATGCCTTTTCCGACAGGATCGACCGTTTCAGACGCTTTCACGACGCGCTCTTCGACGCCTACCGGGAGGTCTTCAGCGGTCCGGCCCATCTCGTGGAGCGGATGAAAGGCTTCTGGGTCTACTTTTCCGAATCCTTCGAGGACAGCCCGCGGTTTCTCAAACAGATCCGCAAGCTCAGGAGCCCGGAGCGCTATATGGAGCGGACGGCACGCTTCTTCGAAAGCGAGGCGGTGTGGCGCGATGCCCCCTTCACTGCCTTCAAATGAGTGGATCGGGTTTATAAGGAGATCTCGACATGTCCAAGGAATCCATGGACCTTTTCGCCTACCGGGCCGATGCAGAATTCCAGGCCGACCGGCCCCTGGCGGAGCGGATGCGGCCCCGGGAGCTTTCGGCGTTCATCGGGCAGGAAGCGCTGACGGGCGAGGGATCCCTGATCCGCCACGCCATCGACAACGACCGGGTATTCTCCATGATCCTGTGGGGACCGCCGGGATGCGGGAAGACGACCCTTGCGGGCATCATCACCGCCGGGACCCGGTGCCACGTCGTCCGGTTCTCGGCGGTGCTCTCCGGGGTCAAGGACATCCGGGCCGTCATCGAGGCGGCGGAAAAGCAGCGCCGGTTCCACCGGAAGCGGACCGTGCTCTTCGTCGATGAAATCCACCGGTTCAACAAAAGCCAGCAGGACGCCTTTCTGCACCACGTGGAACGCGGCCTCATCACCCTCATCGGCGCGACCACCGAGAACCCGTCCTTCGAGGTCATCGCCCCTCTCCTCTCCCGATGCCGGGTCATCCCCCTCGCCCCGCTCTCCGACGAAGCCCTGGCCGGCATCCTCCACCGGGCCGTCCGGGACGCGGAAAACGGACTCGGCCGCCTGAATCTGACCCTCAGCCCCGAGGCCGCCGAACACCTCATCCGTATCGCCGACGGAGACGCCCGATCGGTCCTCAACAATCTGGAGATCGCCGCCCACCTGGTCACGGCGGCCGGCAGGCGGAATATCGGGGTCGCCGACACCGAAAAGGCCCTCCAGAAAACCGCCCCGCGATACGACAAGTCCGGCGATGAACATTTCAACCTCATCTCCGCCTTTCACAAAAGCCTGAGGGGCGGCGACCCCGACGGGGCGCTCTACTGGCTCGCCCGGATGCTGGCAGGGGGAGAGGACCCGCTCTATGTGGGGCGCCGCATGGTCCGCTTCGCCTCGGAGGACGTGGGCATTGCCGACCCCTATGCCCTCAGGACGGCCCTCGACGCGGTGTCGGCCTATCGGTTTCTGGGCAGCCCCGAAGGGGACCTGGCCCTGGCCCAGGCCGCGGTCTACCTGGCCACGGCCCCCAAAAGCAACCGCGTCTACAGGGCCTTCAACACGGTCCGCGAGGTTGTCGAACAGACCGGGACCCTGCCGGTGCCCCTCCACATCCGCAACGCGCCGACCGCCTTGATGAAAAACATGGGATACGGCAAGGGCTATCGGTACGCCCACGATTATAAGGATGCCTATGTCCCCCAGGAATACCTGCCCGACCCGCTTCGGGGACGGCGTTTTTACACCCCTTCCGACCGGGGATACGAACAGACCGTCAAGGCGCGCCTCACAGAGTGGCGAAGACGGATCACCCCCGCCGGGAAAGGGACGTCTTGACGGATCGTTGGGAGGCGTATATTTTAGGCTGAAGACTGAAGGAGACAAGGCCGCCGGCGGCGGTGCCGCCTCTCAAGTCTTCCGTATTCAGTCCAACCCCTTGACGGGGCCTTCGGCCCTCATCCTTGCGCGGAGGAGGTTATGGACCCACCCCGAACCCGGAAAACCGAGGGCGACGGCCACCGGCTGGTGGTGCTCCCCTTCGGCAAATCGATCGAGATCGCCTACAAGAGCCTCAAGGTCCGTTTTTTCAGGTCCCTGATCACGACCGCGAGCCTCATGCTGGCCGTCTCCTTTCTGAGCTTCGTCAACGTGGGCAACGACATCGCCAACGGCCTGCTGTCCATGGACGATCCGACGCACCGCCAGGCCCTGATCCAGTCCGGATACGACCTGGGGGAGACCGACACCCGGGTGGATGAAAGCCCCAAGCAGCGATGGCTGGTCATTCTCAGTCTCATGGTCTGCGTGGTGGGCATCGTCAACGCCCAGCTGATGGCGGTCACCGAACGGTTTCGGGAGATCGGCACCATGAAATGCCTCGGGGCCCTCGATCGCTTCGTGCTGCGCCTGTTTTTACTGGAAGCCGCCATGCAGGGGTTCGCGGGTGCGGTGGTCGGCGCGGCCGTGGGGGCGCTTTTCGCCCTATTGAACGGTCTGCTTCGATTCGGAAGCCCCGCCCTCGCCGCCCTGCCCTGGCCCGACATCCTGACATCCCTTGGCCTCGCCGCGACGACGGGGTGCATCCTCAGCCTGGCGGGGGTCCTCTATCCGGCCCTGGTGGCCGCGAGGATGGCGCCGGTGGAAGCCATGCGGGTCGAGCAGTGACCGAAAGAGAGCCATATGATTGAAATCCACCACATCGTCCGGGTCGCCAACGTCACCAAAACCTTCCAGATGGGTAAAATGGCGCTGCAGGCCCTGAAAGGCATCACCCTGGAGATCGCCGCGGGCGACTACATCTCCATCATGGGTCCTTCGGGCTCGGGGAAAAGCACCCTCTTCAACATGATCGGCGGCCTGGACAAACCGTCCAGTGGGAAGGTCTTCATCGACGAGGTCGACATCGCCCAGCTGGACGCCTACGAACTGGCATGGCTCCGCTGCCGCAAGATCGGCTATATCTTCCAGACCTTCAACCTCATCCCGGTCATGACGGCGCTGGAAAACGTCACCCTGCCCATGACCTTCGCCGGGATGAACAACGATGCGGCGGTGGACAAGGGCATCCAGCTCCTCGAAATGGTGGGGCTGGGGGACCGGTTCCGCCACAAGCCCTCGGAGCTCTCGGGAGGCCAGCAGCAACGGGTGGCCGTGGCCCGGTCCCTGGCCAACGATCCGGCCATCATTCTGGCCGACGAGCCCACGGGCAACCTCGATCTGTCCACCGGCGAGGAGATCATCGCCCTCCTGAAGCGCCTGAGCGAAGAGACCCGGGTCACGGTCATATCGGCCACCCACGACTTCAAGATGCTCAACGTATCGGATCAGGTGATCTGGATCCGGGACGGCCTGGTGGAAAAAATCGAGAACCGCGAGGATCTCTCCATATCCGTCGGCCGAATCGGCGAACGGGAGGAGACCCCTTGAGGCCCCTCAAGTCGATCCGACGGAGAGCGGTCATCCTCCTCCTGGCGGCGCTCTGGACGAGCCCGGCCCTGGGCGCCAACCCGGTGCCGCCCGGAGAAGCGGACCTCCGCAAGACCGTCGACGCCCTGGCCGCCCCGGCGGATCGAAGCACCGGCACCCCCGGGTGCAGGCAGGCGGCCGATTATATCGCAGATGCCTTTTCGGCCATGGGCGTGACGGGGGTGGACCGGTTCCCCTTTTCCCTGCCCATCCGGCGCCACGGCGGGAGCACCCTTACCGTATCGGGCCGCGTCGCCGATCTGTTGCCCATGCGGACCAACGCCGTCACCCCCGAGGCCCTCCCTCCGGAGGGCATCACGGGTCCCCTCCATTACGTGGGACAGGGAAACCTGTCGGACTTCAACGGCAAAAAGATCGCAGGCAGCATCCTGCTCATGGACCTGGATTCCGGCAAAAACTGGCTCCGGGCCGCTGAATTCGGCGCCAGAGCACTGATCTACGTCGAGCGCGGCACCCCATCCCGAATCCACTTCGAAGACAAGGCGGAGCTTTCCCCCGTTCTCTTTCCCCGCTTCTGGATGCCCCTGGACCAGGCCCGGGATCTCTTCGGCGACTTCGAATCGGCGCCGGGAGGCACCGTGTCGGACCGGGTCGTCCTGACCACCAGCGTTCGATGGACGGAGACGGAGGCCGAGAACGTCTACGGCATCATCCCGGGAGCCGACCCCGATCTCTCGGAGGAGCTGATCATCGTGGAGGCCTTCTACGACAGCACCGCCGACGTCTTCACCCGGGCTCCGGGGGCGGACGAGGCCCTCGGTGCGGCGTCGCTCATCGCCCTGGCCCGCCATCTCACGGCCCATCCGCCGGCCCGGTCGGTGCTCCTGGCCGCCACCAGCGGCCATGCCCAGAGCCTCGCCGGCATGCGGGAGATGATCTGGAGCATCCGAACCCCCACCAAGGAAATCCGTAAGGAGGAAAAACGGCTGAAAAGCCTCCGCGAGGAATGCCGGACGATGCTGAACATCCTCACGGGATTTGCCGAGGGCGATGCCGGGGGGCCGGCGCTTCAGGCAGCCCTGGAAGACCGGATCAAGACCGAGGTGGACGCCCTCTCCCGAAGATTGATGGCGCTGCGCATGGCTGAGAAGGAAGACCAGGATGCCGCGGCCATTAAAACCTTGGCCGAAGAACGGATGCTGCTCCGCCGTCTGGGGTGGCGATCCCGGTTCACGGACCTGCCGGAAGCGGAGCGGGTCCTGTTGGCCGGAATCATCCCGCCGACCGTCCGGGATTTCGAGCGCATCCTCGAGGACACCGGGAACCAGCTTCACCGCCTTGCCGCCCAGAAGCGCTTCCGGGGCGTCGTCAAGGCGCGGGACCTGGCCGCGGTCGTCTCCCTCCACCTGTCGAGCCACGGCAACGGCATCGGCGCCTTCAACTATGGATGGCTCTACGACATCAAACCCCAGATCAACCGTATCGGCCCTTATGTCGCCGTCGAAGAGATTCTCCGTCGAGCCGCCGAAACCGGGGACACCGGGATGGCGGCCTACCGGGACACCCTGCGACCGAGCGCCCTCCGGTCGTGGCAGAGCTATTTCGCGGACCGTCCCCCCCTGGGCGGCGAGGTCGCCGCCCTGGCGGGGTATATCGGGCTGACACTGGCCACCGTCAACGACGCCCGGGTGTTGTGGGGAACGCCCCACGACCGCCCGTCGGCCGTCGATGCGGCCTACGCCGAACGCCAGGCCCGACGGGTCATCAGCCTCATCGACGCCCTGGCCCATTCGCCGGAATCCTACAGCGGGGAGCTGCCCCGCGACGGATTCGCCACCGTGACGGGCCGGGCCAAGCGCCTCCGCCACGGCGAGCTCTTTCCCGATCAGACGGCCGACAAGACGGTGGTCATGGCGTTTCAGGGCAGCGCCCGCCATTACGCCATGACCGACGAGAGGGGCATATTCCGACTCAAGGGCGTCGCCGACAAGAAGCTGATGCTGGACAAGGTCATTATCGAGGCCTACCGCTTCGATGCCGATACCGGAGAGGTCGTCTGGGCCGTAGACAAGAATCAGACGGGGAAGTCGGCCTACCGGCTCAAGATGCAGCGGCAGAACATGGAGACGGACCTGGTCATGTTCACCGCCCGGCAAACCACCCTCTTCAACCTGCTGGAGCCCCGGAACTTCCGGTACATGACCAAGATCCAGATCATCGACGGCAGGCGGGAAGCCCTCCCCCTCCGGTACTGGTACAGCCGGATCGATACCCGCTCCTCGACCATCGCATCGGTCTATCTGGAACCCGGCAGCTACATGAAGCTGACCCTCTCGGATTCGGTCCTGAGCAAAAAGATGCTCCTGCTGAATGCCGACGAGGAGAACCCCCAGGGCACGGGATATCGCATCGACGACTGGCCCGTTGTTCACTATACCGGTTTCAGGGCCGCACGGGACATGTGGGCGCTCCTCACCCCCCGCATCCGGAATCTCGAGGCCCACGGCATCCACGACCAGAAGATCGGCGAGCTGATGCAGGCGGGAACCAATGCACTGGCGCAGGCCGAAACCGCGCTGAAAAAGCAACGGTACGACCGCTTCAGCGAAGCGGCTCTGACCGCATGGGCTCTGGCGGACCGGGTGTACAACCAGGTGGAGAAGACCCAGAAAGACGTCCTTTTCGGGGTACTGTTCTACATTGCCCTCTTCGTTCCGTTCGCCTTCTGTGCCGAACGTCTGCTGTTCGCCTTCCGCAACATCCACAAGCGGATCATCGCCTTTCTGGCGATCCTGCTGCTGCTCATCGCCGTCATCTATCAGGTCCATCCGGCCTTTGAGCTGGCCTACAGCCCCACGGTGGTCATCCTGGCCTTTTTCATCATGGGGCTTTCTCTCATGGTGACGCTCATCATCTTCTTCCGGTTCGAGCAGGAAATGGTCCTGCTGCAGCGGCGGGCCACACAGATGCGGGCCGAAGAGATCAGCCGGTGGAAGGCGTTCACGGCGGCATTTTTCCTTGGGGTGGGCAACCTGAAACGACGCCGCATCCGGACCGGGCTCACCTGCGTCACCCTCATCATCCTGACCTTCACCATCATGAGCTTCACGTCGGTCAAGTCGACCCGCCGCCACACCCGGATCCTTTTCCAGGAGAGCGTCCCCTACCCGGGGTTTCTGATCAAAACCTTCAACTGGCAGGATCTTCCCAAGGAAGCTCTGGGCACGTTGACAAACGCCTTTCACGGCAAGGCGACGACGGCGCCTCGCGTCTTCCTGGAGGATGCGGACAGGACCCGCGCCATTCCCATCCCCATCCAATACGGGGACAGGACCTTCGAAGCGCGGGCCATGATGGGGCTTTCCCATCGCGAGCCCGGGGTCACGGGCCTGGATCGGATTCTTACCGCCGGACGATGGTTTTCCCGGGACGACGAGCGGGCCGTTCTCCTGCCCGACCGGATCGCCCAATCCCTCGGCATTACGGCCGACCCTTTTCCCGAAAACGTCCGGGTCTCCCTGTGGGGGGTCCCTTTTCGCGTTGCGGGCGTTTTTTCGTCGGAACGATACGAGGCACACCCCGATCTGGACGGGGAGATCCTGACTCCGGTCACCTTTCCCGCCGAAATCTCTACGGAAATGACCGAGGTGGAGATGGACGCCATGGAGTCCGGCGAGGATGTTCAATCCTTCCAGAGCCGATATCATCACATCCCGGCCAACCTCACGGTGATCGTGCCGGCGGACTTTCTAATGGCCAGGGGCGGCGCCCTCAAGGGGCTTGCCGTGCGCCCCGACAACCCGGAGACCATTCCGGAGACGGCCCGTCGGCTCTCGGACCGCTTCGGCCTGCCCCTCTTCACCGGGGAGCCCCAGGGGACCTTCATGCATCAAGCCGGCGACACCCTCGACTACAGCGGGGTCCCCAACATCCTGATCCCCCTTGTCATCTCCATTCTTATCGTCCTCAACACCATGATCGGCAGCGTCTACGAACGAAAACGGGAGATCGCCGTCTACACCTCGGTGGGTCTGGCGCCGTCCCACGTCGCCTTCCTCTTCATCGCGGAAGCCATGGCCTTCGCCGTTCTGAGCGTCGTTCTGGGCTACCTCCTGGCCCAGGTGTCGGCCGGACTCTTCGCCGGCACAGCCCTCTGGTCCGGCATCACCGTCAACTATTCCTCCCTGGCGGGGGTCGCCTCCATGATCCTGGTGATGCTGGTGGTCCTCATCTCCGTGGTTTATCCCGCCCGCATGGCGGCCGATATCGCCATACCCGACGTCAACCGCTCCTGGTCCCTGCCCGACGTCAACGACAACAAGATCGCGCTCAGCCTCCCCTTTCTCGTAAAATACCATGAGCACGACAGCATTGCGGGGTATCTGGCCGGCTATTTCAGGGGGCATCAGGATGTCTCCCACGGCATCTTCTCCACCGACGAAATCATCGTCGCGCCGGCGCCTGGGAACATCGATCTGGACGGCCGCGCGTGCATTCAGCTCAAGGCCCGGGTCTGGCTGGCGCCCTTCGATTTCGGGATCATGCAGCAGATCCAGCTCGTCTTCTGCCCTTCCGAGGAAAACGAGGGGTTTCTGGAAATTCACGTGACGATGATCCGTGAAACCGGGGAGGCCAACGCCTGGAAGCGGGCCAACAAGGCCTTCATCAACGCCCTTCGCAAACAGCTCCTGATCTGGCGCTCCCTGGACGACGAGACACGGAATGAATACGTGATTTTCAAAGGCCGACCCCAGGACGAACAAGTTTTTGCAGATTTCCCTTGAAAGATTGCAACCCAGGGATTAAGTTACAGCGGATGTCGTCCGCGCGTCGAACGCCGCCGGCACTCTCTCCCCGGCAGCCGATGCACCGGAATTCGACGCGCGATGACACGGATTCTCTTTCGCATTGTCGTGACGCCCGTCCAAATCCCTCCGCGACACGAAATCCGAAATCGTGTCCGCCGCCGACATAAACAACCCATAAAATTCTTCATCTGAAAGGAAGATGTCATGAACGTATCCAAAAGAGTGATGACGGTAGTCATGGCGGGGCTGCTATTGATGCCCGCAGCAACCGTTTTTGCCGAAAGCGGACCCCAAAAGACGGCCGCACCCGCCGTCAAAGCCGATGAAAAACCCCGGAACCCCGTCGCCGCCGTCGTCAACGGCAAGGAGATCAGCCGTGACGCCCTGAACCGGGAACTCACCCTGGTCACCCATCGCCTCGCCGGTCAGGGACAGAACATCGACAAGGATCAACTCGAGAAGATCGAAGGCAACGTCCTGAACAACATGATCGACCGGGAACTGCTGTATCAGGATGCCCTGAAGAACGGCATCAAGCCCGATGACAAGGCGGTCGACACCCAGATGGACACGATGAAGAGCAACTTCCCGGGAGACGCCGAATACCGGCAGGCCCTCGAGATGATGAAGACCACCGAGGCCGACCTCAGGACCAACATCGCCCAGAGCATGGTCATCCAGCAGCTCATCGAATCCAGAATCGCACCCGGAATCGAGATCACCGACGCTCAGAGCAAGTCATTTTACGACACGAACCCCCAATTCTTCAAAAAGCCCGAACAGATCAAGGCCAGCCATATCCTGATCAAGGCCGACGCCTCGGCCGGTGAAGCGGACAAGGCCGCCGCACGAAAGAAGATCGAGGAGATTCAGGACAAGCTCAAGAAGGGCGAAAAATTCGACGCGCTGGCCAAACAATATTCCGAAGACCCGAGCAGCGCTCAGGGCGGGGACCTGGGCTATTTTTCCCGCGGGCAGATGGTCAAACCTTTCGAAGAAACCGCTTTCGCCATGAAAAAGGGCGACGTGAGCGACATCGTCGTGACCCAGTTCGGCTATCACCTGATTCAGGTGATGGACAAAAAGCCGGAATCGACCACCGCCTATGATGAAGCCAAGCCCCGAATCGGCGAGCACCTGAAACGCGAAAAGATGATCGAGGCGATCAACGTCTATATCGAGAAGCTCAAGGCCGACGCCAAGATTGAAATCCTCCCGTAACCCCGACCCGCTGTGCAACCATCGAACCACCGGAGGAAGACGCGGCGGGACCCCGTCCCGCCGACCGTCATTCCGGATCCCGCCGCCCCGGACAGAAGACGCCGTTCCAACGACCTCACCACCGCTCCGATCCCGCAGCTGATTCGAAGGATTACGATTCCGGTCAGCATCGGCCTTTTTTTCAACACCATGTACAATGTGGTGGACACCTATTTCGGAGGCCTCATCTCGACGACGGCCCTCGCGGCCATGTCCCTTTCCCTGCCGGTCTTCTTCATCATCATCTCCATCGGCAGCGGCATCGCCACCGGCGCCACGGCCCTTATCGGCAACGCCCTGGGCGGGGAGAACCCCGGGACGGCCCGCCGCTTCGCCTTTCAGGGCATCGCCTTCGGCGTCCTTATCTCCGTCGCCCTGGCGTTTATCGGAAAGGCCTCGGCCCCGCTTCTCTTTCGGCTCCTGGGGGCCGACGAGGCCTATCTGTCCATCTGTCTCACCTACATGGACATCCTGTTCAACGGGACGGTCTTCTTCATCCTCATCCAGATGCTGAACGCCGTTTTGAACGCCGTGGGCAACACCCGGATCTACCGCAACTTCCTCATCGCCGGGTTCTTCCTGAACGTACTCCTGGACCCGTGGTTCATTTTCGGGGGTTGGGGCGTGCCGGCCATGGGGGTCGCCGGCATTGCCCTGGCCACCGTGCTGGTTCAGGTGACGGGGTGCGTCTATCTGGGGATTCACGTCCGCCGGACCGGACTTCTGGACGGCGGCACCATTCGGGAGCTACTGCCCCGGGCCGCGCCTTTCGCCGAAATCGCCCGCCATGGATTTCCGGCCGGCCTCAACATCCTGACCATCGCCATAGGAGTCTTCGTCATCACCTATTTTATCAGCGGTTTCGGGCAGACGGCGGTGGCCGCCTACGGAGTGGGCATGCGCGTGGAACAGATCCTTCTTCTGCCCGCCATCGGCCTCAATACCGCCACCCTCACCCTCATCGCCCAGAATCACGGTGCACGCCGATTCGACCGTATCCGGGAGACCCTCCGGAAATGTCTGACCTACGGCACGGTCACGGCATCCTGCGGCGGCATCACCCTCTTTCTCCTGGCGGAACGGTTCATGACGCTGTTTTCGAAAGACCCCGACGTCGTCGCCGTCGGCACGACCTACCTGAAAATCGAGGCACTGGTCCTCACGGCCTACGTGATCCTCTTCGTCTGCGTCGCGGCCCTGCAGGGGATCAAACAGCCCATGTTCGCGGTGGTTATCGGGCTGTTCCGTCAGATCGTCGCCCCATTTGCCGTGTTTTATACTCTCACCCGCATCCAGGACGTCGGCCTTTTGGGCATATGGTGGGGCATCTGCGCCATTACCTGGACCGCCGCCGCCATCGCCTTTGTCTACGCCCGACGCCGTATCGACGCCATCATGCCGGAATAAAATCTGTTTTCGTTTCGGATGGAGAATGGTACAGTAACATCCATGAGCGCCCATCAACACGACCACGAGACGATCCGGCTTCGAGCCCTTATCCTGGGAATTGTCCTGGCGACGGCGATGTGTGCCCTGACCCCTTACAACAATGCCTACAAACAGGCCACTCCGCTGGGCGGCGGCCACTTTCCCCTGGCACCCTTCTTTATTCTGGTCTGGCTCACAGTGCTCACCGCCCTTGCGGGGAGGGTCTTCAAACGCGCCTTATTCACGGGAAAGGAGCTCGTGATCGTCTGGATGCTCATGTTTCTGGTGTCGGGCATCGCCTACACCGGCCTGGTCCGGACCTTTTTCATCAACCTCACCGCCCCCTACCATTTCGCCACCGTGGGCAACGCCTGGAAGGAGGTGCTCCATCCGATCCTTCCCCGGGCCTGGTACCCCAACGATGCCGAAGCCGTCGAGCGTCTCTACAACGGGCTCCCCGACGGTCGCCGGATGGGATGGTGGACCCTGGTCACCCACATCCCCTGGCGCGCCTGGATCGGCCCCCTCATGGTCTGGGGAGGATTCATCCTGCTCTGCTACGGCGTCATGATCTGCCTGGTCAATCTCTTCAGCCGCCAGTGGATCTACAACGAACGGATGAACTTCCCCCTCCTCCGGGTCCCCCAATTGCTGGCGGACGCCCTGGACCAGGGCCGGACGGGAGCGTTCTTCGGGAACCGTTTTCTCGCGGCCGGCCTCTTCGTTCCCATTTTTCTCCACACCGTCAACGGGCTCAATTTCTACTTCCCGGAGGTGCCCCAGATCCCAACCCTCATCCTGGCAGGGCCCTATTTTCCGCAGTACGGCCTCTTTTCGGGATTTCACAAGCTGAAAATCTACATCTACCCGGCCTTCATCGGCTTCGCGTTTCTCACGACCCGACAGATCTCCTTCTCGTTCTGGTTCTTTTTCATTGCAGGCGGCCTCATCATGGGGCTCCTGGCCGTCCTGGGCTACAACATCCCCGATGCGGCCCTGGGCGTCACCTTCGGTCCGACCCTCACCCGACCCGAGGAGACCCAGATGATCGGCGCCTACGGGGTTTTCTTTCTTTTCATTTTATGGCTGTCGCGGTACCACCTGCGGGAAATTTTCCAGACGGCCGTCGGCCGGCGCCCGGCACCGACGCCGGTAACGGAATGGTTCTCCATCCGGACCGCTTTCTGGGGGAGCGTCGCCGGCATCTCGGGCATCATTCTCTGGTGTTGGATTTTCAGGATGCCCTTCATGGTGTCGGTTCTGGTCGTCGGGGCCTTTTTCATGGTCATGCTGGTGGCCAGTCGCGTCATCTGCCAGGGAGGCATCGCCTACTTCACCCTCACCGTCGCCCCCATCGACGGCCTCCTGGCACTGTTCGGCCCCAAATTTTTCACTCAGGTCGGTCTCCTGGGATCGGCGGTGATGCAGAAGGTCCTTTTCGTGGATCTTCGGGAGTCCCTTATGCCGTCCCTGGTCCATTCGAGCAGTCTGACCCAACGGACGACCAACCGCCGGACGATCTTTCTGGCCATGCTGATCACCCTCCTGCTGGCCGTCACGGTTTCCTTTGTGGCCATGCTGGCCCTGTGTTATAAATTCGGCGCACGGGAGTTGCAGATGGACTGGACCGTTCAGACCACCACCACCGTCTACGCCAACGTCCAGCGGCTCATCGAAGCGCCGCCTCAAAACACCGACTGGGTGCGTCTCTTCGCGGCCGCTGGAGCCGTCGTCATGCTGGTTCTGGTGCTCTGCTATCACCGGTTCCCCTGGTGGCCGATCCACCCCATCGGATACCTGACCACCTACAGCTCGGCCATGCGAATCCTCTGGGTCAGCTTTTTTATCGGGTGGCTGGCCAACAGCCTCTGCATGCGGTACGGGGGGGTGGCGCTGTTCAAACAGCTGCGATACTTTTTTATCGGCCTCATCATCGGCGACTTTCTGATGGGCGGCACCTGGGCGGTGATCGGCCTTTTCGGCGATGCGAGTTATCAGGTGCTGCCCGACTGACGCCGGGTCCGTCACACGGAAACGGACCGCACCACGGAGGCAGGGGAGCGTCGTAACGGATAAAACGGATGAAGATGACAAGGACCCCATGAGCATCCAAATTCACCACTGATGTACGAAGACAAGGAACTTCAGGAATACCGGGATCTGCTGCCTCAGCCGACCCATTTCGAAGAGGGGTTCGACTGGAAGACCATCGTGGGTGCCGTTTTTATCGGCTTTCTCATGATGCCGGGAAGCATGTACCTGCAGCTCGTCATCGGCACGGGCATCGGGCCGGCGGCCCGCTGGGTGACCATCATCCTGTTTGCCGAAATCGCCAAGCGCTCCTACACCGAGCTGAAGCAGCAGGAAATCTTCCTGCTGTATTACATGGCCGGGGCGGCCCTCGCCTCCCCTTTCCAGGGCCTTCTGTGGAACCAATACCTCGTCCAGTCCGACGCCGCCCGGATGTTGGGGCTCACGGAGTTCATTCCGACATGGGTGGCCCCGCCTGGGGACGCCGCGTCCATGGTGGAGCGGACCTTTTTCCATCGGGACTGGCTGATCCCCATCCTCCTGCTGGTGGGCTCCCAGATCATTCAGCGCGTCGACCATTTCGGTCTCGGCTACGCCCTCTACCGGATCACCTCCGACGTGGAAAAGCTGCCCTTCCCCATGGCCCCCGTCGGCGCCCTGGGCACCATGGCCCTGGCCGAATCCACCGAAGACAAACAAAGAAGCTGGAAATGGCGGGTCTTTTCCATCGGGGGCGTCATCGGACTGGCCTTCGGCGCCGTCTATGTCCTGCTTCCCACGGTGTCGGGGCTCCTCTTCACCGAATCGATCCGTCTCATCCCCATCCCCTGGGTGGAGCTGACCCGGCATACCGAGGAAATCCTGCCGGCCGTGGCCACCGGCATCCAGCTCGACCTCGGCCTGATCTTCATCGGCATGGTTCTGCCTTTCTGGGCCGTCATCGGCGGTCTGGTGGGCCTTCTCATTACGGTAATCGCCAACCCCTTTCTTTATGAATACGGGATCCTGACGCGCTGGCACCCCGGGATGGGAACCGTCGATACGGTCTTTGCCAACAACTTCGACTTCTACATGAGCTTCGGCATCGGTCTGGGTCTCTCCATCGCCTTCGTGGGCATCTGGCATGTCGTCAAATCCTTTGGAAAGACCGACGGACGCGGCAGCTTCAGGAATCTTTTTCACCCGCCGCCGGGCCGGGGCGACTTCAATTTCTGGATCTCCATCGCCATCTATGTCTTCTCCACCACGGCCTACGTGCTGCTCTGCGTGTGGCTGGTGCCCAATTTCCCCTGGATCTTCTTCATTGTCTATGGATTTCTCTACACGCCCGTGGTCTCGTATATCACGGCGCGGATGGAAGGCATCGCAGGGCAATTCATCAGCCTCCCCCTGGTCAGGGAGGCCTCCTTCATCGCCGGGGCCAAGTATTTCGGCTATCAGGGCATCGAAATCTGGTACGCCCCCATCCCCATCCACAATTACGGCAAGACCACCGTGGATTTCCGGGAGATCGAGCTGACGGGCACCAGCATTCGGGGCATCATCAAAGCCGAGATCGTGGTATTCCCGGTGGTGATGATCGCAAGCCTCCTCTTTTCGCAGTTCATCTGGCAGCTCGCCCCCATCCCGTCCAGCAGCTACCCTTACGCCCAGGAACTCTGGCACCTTCAGGCCCTCAACACACTCCTGATGCAGACATCCACCCTCGAGGGCAACTCGGCGTTCTTCCAGGCCCTGAGCGTCGTCTACGTTCTGACGGGGATGGGATTCGGCGTCGTCACCTATATGATCCTGGCCTTTTTCGGCCTGCCGGTAATGCTGGTATACGGGGTGGTGCGGGGTCTGGGACAGAGTACGCCCCACGGCATGATCCTCGAAGTCCTCGGGGCCTTTCTGGGAAGATTCTTCTTCCTGAAACGTTACGGGGCCATGTGGCGCCAGTATGCCCCGGTCCTTCTGGCGGGGTTTTCCTGCGGCATGGGACTGATGGGAATGTTCGCCATGGGATTCACGCTGATCCTCAAATCTCTGGGACGCCTGGCCTACTGACGGGCTCAGGAGCATCGACATGCCGTCAAGCCGAAATTTCAAGACAACGTCTCCCCTTTTGGGAGACATTCAAAAGGAAAGACCGATGATACACATGCTGGCGCGCATCATCGCCGGGGTCGCCCTGACGACGGCCGGATTTCTCGGAACCCCTGACGCCGCAGCCGTCGAAGGCGATATTCTGTGGCAGTTCCAGCGGGGAATCCGCATCGAGGCCTCACCGGTGATCTGCGGAACGGGAATCGTCTGCATCGGATCGGACGACGATCGGGTCTATGCCGTCGATGCGGACGGTGTGGAAATATGGCAGTTCGCGACCCAGGGCGACATCGTCGCCTCTCCGGCGGTGGGGGCCGACGGCACCCTCTACGCCGGCTCGACGGACGGATCCCTCTATGCCCTTGACAGGGACGGAAGGCTGAAATGGCGGTATGAAACCGGCAGCGCCATTTTTGCCGGCCCTGCCATCGCCCCCGACGGCGTCGTCATCCTGGGAACCGACGACGCCGCAATCCACGCCGTCGAAGACAACGGCACCGAAGCGGTGCTGCGTTGGCGTCTCCGGATCCAGGGCCCGGTCCGATCGTCGCCGGCGGTGAATGCGGCCGGCACCCTGTACGTGGGGTCCGACGACGACCATCTCTATGCCGTCACCGCCGACGGGACCGTGAAATGGCGATTCCCAACCGGCGGCGATGTCCGCTCTTCGCCTGCCGTCGGCCCCGACGACACCGTATACGTGGGCTCCGACGACGGTCATCTTTACGCCCTTACCGACGCCGAAGGGGAAGGCCGCCTGAAATGGCGCTTCGAGACCGGGGGACCGGTGCAGTCCTCGCCGGTCATCGACAATGACGGCCGGGTGGTTGTGGGGTCCGACGACGGCGTTCTTTATGCGCTTAGAGACGAGGAGACCCGGGGGGTTCCGGAGTGGACGTTCCAGACCTTCGGCCCCGTTCGGTCGACGCCGGTCGTGGGGGCCGACGAAGGGATCTATGTGGGTTCTCTCGACGGCATCCTTTACGGGCTCGGTGCGGACGGCATCGAACGCTGGTCGGTGCGGCTGGGTGAAATGCGCGCCTCACCGGTTATCGCCGCAAACGGAGCCCTCTATGTCGGCACCCAGGCGTCCTTCAGCACCGGCGTGTTTCAGAACGGTCGCCTCTTCGCCGTCGAAACCGGCACCGAGGGCATCCTTCACGGCGCCCCCTGGCCGATGTTCCGCCACGATGTCCGCCACACCGGCCGCAATACCCCCAATCAGCCGCCTCTGGCCGACGCCGGCGGCGACCGGAACGTTGACGGCGACGGGCAGGTCACCCTGGACGGGTCCCAGTCAACGGATCCGGATTACGGCATCGCCGCCTTCAGCTGGCGCCAGACCGGAGGCGAACCGGTGACCCTCACCGGCGAAACCGACGTCCGGATGCGTTTTGTCGCCCCCGACATCGATACGACGACCCCCCTGACCTTCGAACTCACCGTTACGGACAACGGCGGACTCACGGACACGGACACGGCATCGGTCTCCGTCAGAAAAGAGGCGGACGATTTCTGCTTCATCCGGTCGGCGGCGGCAGGATTTTTACCATATATTCATTGACATGCCTTTCCGACAATTTTATAGGCTCTAGCACAGCACTTCAGAAAACATGGCGCCTTTGCCCCATGATCACACAGAGAGATTTGGAGAACCGTAATGTCAGACAATTTTGAAAATGATTACACCGAAGACGGAGAAGAAAGCTTTGCCGACATGTTTGCATCCTTCGACGCCGACGCCGGAGAGGACCTTCAGGTGGGCGACAAGGTGAAAGCGGAGATCATCGCCATCGGCATGGACACCGTATTCGTCAATACCGGCGCCAAAATCGACGGCGCCGTGGACAAAACCGAGCTTCTCGATGAAAACGGCGAGTTCCCTTACGGCATCGGCGACATTCTGGAGCTTTACGTGGTCGCTTTCGATGAAAACGAAATGCGCCTCTCCAAGGCCTTTTCCGGCATCGGGAGCCTGAACCTTCTTCAGGATGCCTTCGCGGGAAAGGTCCCGGTGGAGGGTAAGGTGAAGGCGCCGTGCAAGGGCGGTTTCAACGTGACGATCATGGGACGCCGCGCGTTTTGTCCCGTCAGCCAGATCGACACCCGATATGTCGAAAACCCCGAGGATTATGTTGGAGAGACATTCCTCTTTACCATCACCCGCCTCGAGGAGAACGGCAGAAATATCGTGATTTCCAGGCGGCGGCTTCTCGAGGAGGAGCAGGAGAAAGCCAAAAAGGCCTTTATGGAGACCATCGGCGTGGGCAGCATCCTGGAGGGCCGCGTGGCCAACATGATGCCCTACGGCGCTTTCGTCGAGCTTTTCCCCGGCGTGGAAGGGATGATTCACGTCTCGGAATTGGGGTGGTCCCGCGTCGACACCCCTGAGGCGGTGCTCAAAAAAGGGGATCCGGTCACCGTCAAGGTCATCGGCATGGAGGAAGGCAAGAAGAAGGGTCAGGTCAAGATCGCGCTTTCCATCAAACAGATTTCAGGCGACCCCTGGGAAACCGAAGCCCCCGGGTTCAAGGCCGGCGACAGGATCCAGGGTCGGGTCACCCGGCTCATGGGGTTCGGGGCCTTCGTGGAGATCGCCCCCGGTATAGAAGGCCTGGTCCATATCAGCGAGATGAGCTACACCCGTCGCGTGACGCGCCCCGACGACGTGGTCGCCTCCGGGGAGACCGTCGACGTCGTGATCAAGGACGTCGATCTGGAAAACCGGCGGATATCCCTCTCCATCCGGGACGCCCAAGGGGATCCGTGGGCGGACATCGACGAAAAATATACTCCGGGGCGGCAGGCCGAGGGCACCGTGGAGAAAAAGGAAAAATTCGGATACTTCGTCAACATCGCCCCCGGCGTGACGGGCCTCATGCCCCGCTCCAAAATCAGCCAGTCCGCCAAGGCCGCGGAGATCGACCGCCTGAAGGTGGGAGATCCCATCAGCGTCGTCATCGAGGAGGTCCAGCCGGATACGCGACGGCTCACCCTGGCGCCCGTGGGCGGCGAGGGCACGGGGGAGTGGAAAACCTACGCGAAGCCCCAGGCCGCTGCCCTGGGCACCCTCGGCGAAAAACTGAAGGAAGCCATGAAATCCCAAAAAAAATGACCGGATGATCAGGGGGCTCCGTCAGGAGTCCCCCCGCAACCGAACCTATCCCGAAGGGCGACCTTCCGACAATCGGATGTTCCTAAGCCGTGTCGGTTTCGAAATCGACGGCCGCGATCTGTTCCGTCGCCGCCAGAATTTTCTGGAGGACGGCCTGATGGCTCGGATGTTCGGAATACCGTTTCAGCGCGTCGAGATCATCGAAAAGCGATACCAGGGCAAAATCGTAGGACCGGGGCGAGCGCATCACGTCCCGGCCGAAATCGTAATACCGGATCTCTGGAATCACACCCGGCAGGGCCGCCAGCCCCGCCTCGATTTCCGCAATCGCCCCTTGGGCGACGTCCGTTTTGAATTTCAAAAAAACCAGATGCCGGATCATGGAATCCTCCTTTTGGATTGAAAGACCTTTGGGAAGCCGTGGTCAGAACTTCTTTATGTCTTACCGTCTCATCCTGGTGCAGCGGGTTCCGCGGGCGATGCCGAGACTTTCGGCGGCATGACGGAAACCTCACAGCCGTTCGATCACGGCGTCTCCAAAGGCATCGGTGCCGACGGCAGTCGTTTGTTCCCCCGCGATATCCCGGGTCCGGATACCGGCATCGAGGGTGTCGGCCACGGCCTTTTCGACGGCGGCCGCTGCGGTTTCTTCGCCCAGGCTGTATTTCAGCATCATGGCGGTCGACAGAATCTGGGCCACGGGGTTGGCGACACCCCGGCCGGCGATGTCGGGAGCCGATCCGCCGGCGGGCTCGTAAAGACCGAAGCGGGACTCGTTGAGGCTCGCCGAAGCCAGAAGGCCCATGGAACCCGTCAGCATGGCACACTCATCGGAGATGATGTCGCCGAACATGTTGCCGCAGAGCAGGACGTCGAACTGATGGGGGTCCCGGATCAGCTGCATGGCGGCGTTGTCGATGTAGATATGGTTCAGGGCCACGTCCGGATATTCCCGGGCCACGTCCGTCACCACCTCCCGCCAGAAGACCATGGACTCGAGCACGTTGGCCTTGTCCACCGAGGTCACCTTTCGTTTCCGCACCCGCGCAATCTCGAAGGCCTTCCGGGCGATGCGCTCGATCTCCCGCCGGGTGTAGGATTTCGTATCGTAGGCCCGCTCATCCGGACCTTTTCCCTCCCGTCCCCTGGGCGTACCGAAATAGATGCCCGAGGTGAGTTCCCGAACGCACATGATATCGAACCCTTTTCCCACGATGTCGGGCCTGAGGGGAGAGCCCGACGCCAGGGAGGGAAAAACCCGGGCCGGACGGAGATTGCAGAAGAGGTTGAAATGCTTTCGCAGGGGCAGGAGGGCGGCTCTTTCAGGCTGCCTTTCCGGCGGCAGCGTCTCCCATTTCGGACCGCCGACGGAACCGAAGAGGACGGCGTCGGCGGCCTCGCAGAGGGCGAGGGTGGCCGCCGGGAGGGCGCTGCCGTGCCGGTCGATGGCGCACCCGCCCACGTCGGCTTCTTCATAGACCAGCTCCAGCCCGAACTTCTTCTCGACCGCGCCGAGAACCTTGAGGGCCGCCTTCATCACTTCCGGACCGATTCCGTCTCCGGGCAAAACGGCTATTTTTTTCATGGAGTTCCTATTGTCAAGGTTTAAAATGGAAATGACCTTACCTTATCTTGAACGGTCTTGCAACAGGCGAAGCCGGCGGCGTTTCCACGCAGGTGCGGCCTCACTTCCCTCCGGCGGATGACGATCATCGGCGAACGCCGGGGCCGTCTCAGTGCAACGACCGATTCCCGGCCACCCGATTTCTCAAGCGAAACGCGAGTTGCGTTGTTTTTTGGGAATATATAATATATATATTATAGGCATCCTCCACGGCGGCCCACCCACCGGAACAGCACCGTAAGGGGGCCCGCCCTTCGCGACAACCCAAGGAGAACCGCCATGGCCTCATTCAAGGAAAATCTGCTTCAAAAGATCGAAATCGACCGCCTGGCCCAACGCGTGACCGCGACCCTGGGACCCTCCGGCAGCGGCAAAAAGGCGGACCTGGACGCCATGCGGCGCCTGCTCGGCATGGGTCCCTACGCGCACCGCAGGGAACGGGATATGGATCTGTATCTCTTCACCGAGGATCCTGAAAACAACACCATCCTGGTCCTCGACAACGAACTGCCGTTTTACCACACGACCGTCGACGACGTCGCCCTCAGAAAAAGCCCCACCATCAAGGAGATGATCAGTATCCGCAACGCCGTCAAGATCCTCAACGACAAAGACGTGGTGACGAGCAAGCGGGAGGACTCCGTCGGCTTCGTTCGGAAGACCTGCATCCAGCGGCTCGACCTCTCCTACGGGGAGGAGGACATCAATGCCCTCGCGGCCGACGGCAAGGCGGCCCTGGATGCCGGGAATGCCGACATGGTCGTTGAGACCCTCACCCTCTTCGAGGAGCTTCTGGCGTATGTCACGCCCGAACGCGGATTTCAGGTCAAGGGGTTCCGGATCACGGGACGGCTCACCGAGGAGGAAAACGGGGTGAACCGCTTCGGTCCGATCCTCGTCTTCGACACGGTCCGCGGCAAACTCCTGTTGAACGAAACAACCCTTCGCAGCACCGACAAGGACCGGTCCCGGCGCATCGAACAGATCGCCGCAGGAGACACCGCGGCGGACCGGGAGGGTTCGGCCGTGTTCGACGCTTTGGGGGAAAAGGTCCGCCGGGTATCCTACGACCCGATGGGATGAGGCATCCGCCGTATCCGGCCCGCGAGCAGGCTCCCTGCAGCGCATCCGATGCGGACGGATTTCGACGATGCCGTCCGGAATCGCCGGAATTTCTGTTGCATATCCGGACGTTTCACAGTATGAATACGGCCGGTTCAAGGGACACGAAAGAGATACGACGGCATGACACCCACACCCTGCGTCAGTGAGCACGACCTTTCCATCGATATCGACCGGATCACGGACGTCATCGCGCGGGCCCAGCTCGAAAGCGGCGAGATCCCCTGGTGCCCCGGCGATAAGACCGATCCGTGGGACCATGTCGAAGCAGCCATGGGCTTGTGCATCGGGGGCCGCCTCGATGCGGCGGCGCGGGCTTATGAGTGGATGGCCCGAACTCAGCTGGCGGACGGCAGCTGGTACTCCGCCTACCGGAGCGGGGTCCCTGAAAACCGCACCCGGGAAAGCCACATGGCCGCCTACATCGCGGTGGGAGTCTACCACTATTTCCTCGTCACCGGGGATCTCGACTTCCTCGATACCCTGTGGCCCACCGTGTCCGCAGCCATAGCCTTTGCCGTCGGCCTTCAGAACCGAACCGGCGAAATCTTCTGGGCCGTCAGCCCTGAAGGCGACGTCGATCGCATGGCGCTGCTCACCGGATGCAGCTCCATCTATATGAGCCTCAAGTGCGCCCTGGCCGCAGCCCGGCGCCTGGGATACGCCCCGCACTTGTGGGACGAGGCCCTGGTCCGCCTGGGAAAGGCTCTCCAGACCCGCCCGCACCTCTTCAACATGACCAAGGCCCGCTATGCCATGGACTGGTTCTATCCGGTCCTTTCGGGCGCGTTTACCGGAGACGCCGCAACGCGCCGCATCGACGCCCACTGGCGAAAGTTCGTCATTCCGGACCGGGGTGTCCGATGCGTGTCCGATCAGCCGTGGGTCACGGTGGCGGAGACCGCCGAGCTCTGCCTCGCCCTGTCGGCCATGGGCAACGATGCCCTCGCCGGAATGGTTTTCGGATGGATCGCCGACAAGGCGGATGCCGACGGGGCCTATTGGTGCGGGTTCACCTGTCCGGACCTGACCGTCTGGCCGGAGGAGCGGAACACCTGGACAAACGGCGTCGTTCTGATGGCGGCCGATGCGCTCCGGCGCCTGACCCCCGCCGCCCGGCTCTTTTCTCATCGCTTCTGGAACGGCCCCTGAGGGAAATACGCCATGAGAAAGGATCACCGCCCCTATTTCCTGAAGCGGCTGGACCGTCGGTTACAAAAATTCTATACCCGCCGCTTTCTGCGCCCCCAGTTCGATCATCTCGGCACCGGGGCCCATTTCATGAAGCCCTGGCACGTGGAAATATTCGGACCCCGGATTGAAATCGGCCGCTATGCCACCGTCATCGCCGCGCCGGACAGGAAGGTCCGTTTTTCCGTCTGGTCGGACCGCCCCGACCGCGGCAGCATCCGCATCGGCAGCTACGTCCTGATCTGCCCGGGGGTTCGCATGGGCGCTTCATGCAGCATCACCATCGGCGACAACTGCATGTTCGCCAGCGGCGTCTACATCACCGATTCGGACTGGCACGGCATCTACAACCGAGCCGCCATGGGAACGGGCGCCCCTGTGGTTATCGAGGAGAACGCCTGGATCGGGGACCAGGCCATTATCTGCAAGGGGGTGACGGTGGGCCAGAACAGCATCGTCGGCGCGGGGGCCGTTGTCACCCGAGACGTTCCCCCCAACGTCGTTGCCGCAGGAAACCCCGCCAGGGTGGTCAAAACCCTCGATGCCGACGAAAAAATGGTTACCCGATCCCAGTGGCTGTCGGACCCCGCCAAGATCTCCCGGGACTTCGACCGGATCGACCGGGATCTGCTTCGGGACAACACCTTTTCGGGATGGATCCGTTATCTGCTGTTTCCGAAACGGAAAGACTGAGGGCCTTCAACGGCGGGACAGACGCATGATCGATATTTTTCGGAAAATGTTTCGACATTATTTCTCGGACCCCCAGGTCATCATGCTGGGGTTTCTGCTCGTCCTGGGGTTCGTGGTGATCTTCTACCTGGGAGAGATGCTGATGCCGGTTTTCCTCAGCGTCATCATCGCCTACCTCCTGGAGGGAATGGTGGCCGGTCTCGAAGGGTTCCGCGTTCCCAGGATCGTTGCCGTCATCATCGTCTTCAGCCTCTTCATGGCCTGTCTCCTGATCCTGATCCTCTGGCTCCTGCCCCTGTTGTCCCGTCAGATCGGACAGCTCCTCCAGGACCTGCCCTCCATGATCGCCAGCACCCAGAATGTCCTGATGCAGCTTCCGGACAAATACCCGGAAATGATCTCCGAGGCCCAGATCCGACAGATCAACAACTATCTGACCGCAGAGCTGACCCGACTGGGCCAGTATCTCCTGTCGATCTCCCTTGCCTCGGTCCGGGGTCTCCTCACCTTCCTCGTCTACCTCATCCTCGTACCCCTGATGGTCTTTTTCTTTCTCAAGGACAAAGCCCTCATCATCGAATGGATCCGGAGCTTTCTGCCCGAGGAGCGGAAGCTGGCCGGCGAGGTGTGGGTGGAGGTGAACCAACAGATCACCAACTACGTAAGGGGAAAGATCTGGGAGATTCTCATCGTGTGGGGGGTGACCTACGTGACCTTCATCCTCATGAAAGTGCCGTTTACGATGCTGCTCTCCCTCTTCGTCGGCCTTTCGGTTCTCATCCCCTATATCGGGGCGACGGTCATGTTCTTCCCTGTGGGTCTGATCGCCTTTTTCGAATGGGGGTGGGGGCCTCAGTTCGCCTACACCATGATCGCCCTCGGCATCATCCAGGCTCTGGACGGAAACCTCCTGGTCCCGATCCTGCTGTCCGGCGTGGTCAACATCCACCCCATCGCCATCATCGTCGCCGTTCTCCTTTTCGGGGGGCTCTGGGGGATCTGGGGACTTTTCTTCGCCATTCCCCTTGCCACCCTCTGCCATGCCGTCTCAAAGGCCTGGCTCCAGTCGTCCATCCGGGAAAAGCATCACGACGACGCCGCCAGCGACGTCTAGGACCGCGGCTCCCCTTTTGCCGGGCACCCCACCCGGAGCAGGGCGCAAATGGTCTTGGCGTCCTGGATCTCCCCGGTTGCGATCATGTCCACCGCCGTCTCCAATGGAAATTCATGGACGTCCAGGATTTCGTCGGCATCCAGGTTCTGGTCCGCGAGGGTGAGATCCTCGGCCAGAAACAGGTGAATCCGCTCGTCGGAATACCCGGGAACCGGCGTGATCTCCCCCAGCTTTCGCCACGACCCGGCGCGGTATCCGGTCTCCTCGGCCAGCTCCCGGACGGCGCAGGTCTCGGGATCTTCACGGGGGTTCAGGGTCCCTGCCGGGATCTCCCAGATATAACCGCCGACCGCATGACGGTACTGCCGGATCAGGACCACCGACCCATCGGCCGTCATGGGAACGACGGCCGATGCGCCGGGATGCCGGAGGGTGTCGAGGTCCACGGTCACGCCGTTGGCCAGGGTCACCTTCTCCCGAACCAGGGTAAAGACCCGACCCTGATGAATTTCTTTGCGTTGATGAACGACGACGCTCATGGATGACCTCCCATTTATAAAAAACGCAACTTTCGACTTTCATGGGCCGTATCTATCCGGTCGCCACATGAAAGTCGAAGGTCGAGAAAAAAAATGGGGCTCACCTCCGTATCGAAGGCGAACCCCGCTGATTCAGGCAACTGTGATGAAATTTACGCGTGAACCTCTTCCTTGACCCCCACCGTGATCTTGAACAGAAGGGTGAGGACGAGGAATCCGGCAGCCCATACGCCGAGGGTGATGATCAACTCGGGGATCGTGGGCACATATTCGTTGATTTCATGCAACGGGTTGGGAACGAACCCGCCGGAGATCATGCCGAGGCCCTTGTCGATCCACGTCCCGAGGAACACCATGACGCAGGATATGGCCAGAAGGCCCTCGTTGGCGCGGAACCTGGGCGGAATCAGCATGATGATGGCCAGTACCATGAGGGCCATGGAGGTCCACATGAAGGGCACCAGCTTCCCATGACCGTGAAGCCCCACAAAGAGGTACTTGATGTGGTCCATGTGCTCCGGAATCTGGCTGTAGAAGGCCACGAAAACCTCGCAGAGAAAAAAGAAGACGTTGAGGATGAGGGCATAGGTGACGATCTTGGCCAGGGTCTGAATCTGCTCCCGACCCGGATCGAAGTTCGTGAACCTGCGAATCACCAGGCAGAGCAGGATCAGGAGCGCCGGTCCGGCGGCAAAGGCCGACGAGAGGAATCGGGGCGCCAGGATCGCGGTGAGCCAGAACCCGCGGCCCGGCAGACCGCAGTAAAGGTAGGCCGTGACCGTGTGGATGCTGATGGCCCATGGGATGGAAACGTAGACCAGCATTTTTACCCATTTGGGATACTTGGTGTTGTTCCGCTCCGCCTCCAGAACATTCCACCCGATGACGATGTTCAGGAAGAGATATCCGTTCAGAACGATCATGTCCCAGAACAGCATGGAATTGGGCGTGGGGTAAAAAATGACGTTGAGCATCCGCATGGGCTGACCCAGGTCCACCGTGATGAACAGCAGACACATGACGATGGCGGCGATGGCCAGGAATTCACCGAGGATGGTGATCCGGCCGAAGGCCTTGTAGTCGTGGAGATAGTAGGGCAGGACCACCATGACGCCTCCGGCGGCCACACCGACGAGAAAGGTGAACTGAGCGATGTAGAATCCCCAGGAGACGTCGCGGCTCATGCCGGTGATGCCCAGACCGAAATCGAGCTGCCACAACCAGAACAGGCCGCCGAGGCCGGCAATACCGGCCAGGACCGCCAGTAATCCGTAATATCTTTTGCTTCCCTTAATAGCTAATTCAAGCATAACCACCTCATTTTCAAAAGTTAGGCGATGCAGTTGCCGGGAGCGTCGGACGCGCCCGACCGCACGCGGCGGAGGGCGACCCGCCGCCCGCGTCCTGAACGGCCTGGTCTATACGATGTAGTATACGGAGGGTTCCGTTCCCAAATTCTCTTTCCGCCGAATCGCGTAGTTTTCCCTCAACAGCTTCCGCACCTCGGATTCAGGATCGTCCAGGTCGCCAAAAGCGATGGCCCCCTTGGAGGCCTCGACGCAGGCGGGCATTTTGCCTTCAGCCAGGCGCTCCGCGCAGAAATTGCATTTTTCCACGACGCCCTTGGAACGGGTGGGAAATTTCTTGTTGATCTCGGGGATGAAGGGCCGCGGATCCCTGAAGTTGAAGCTCCGGGCACCGAAAGGACAGGCGGCCATGCAGAAGCGGCAGCCGATGCAGCGGTGAAAATCCATGAGCACCAGCCCGTCTTCCCGCTGAAAGGTGGCCTTGGTGGGGCAGGCACGGACACACGGCGGGTTTTCGCAATGATTGCACAGGACAAGAAACGGCCGGTGCTGGGCGCCCTCGTTCAGGTATTTGGTTCCGGTTCCGGGAAAGGCGTGCTGGAATTCCGTCTCCCAGATCCATTTGATCTCGTGACGTTGGAGCTCGTAATGCGGGACGTTGTGGACTTTATGACAGGCCTCGATGAGCGGCTCCAGATCCGCCGCTGTTTCCAGCTTCCGCGTATCGATGACCATTCCCCAATGAACGGCGCTCAGGGCGTTTTCAGCCTTGAGGATCTCAGGCGACTTCGTCTCGCCGTGCCCTCCGCCCGTTGCCCCCAGGGCGTCCAGCACCGGCTGGGTGCCCACACTCATGCCGACGGCGGATATTCCGGCGACCTTCAAGAATTTTCTTCTGCTGCTTTCCATCACTTTGTCTCCTTCGGATTGTCAATATGGCAGTCATAGCAATACGGGTCCACCGAAGCGTAGTTGTGACATCTGTCGCAAAACTCGGCCTTATTCGAATGACAGTCCAGACAGGTGTTGGACAAGCTCATGTTGAACGCCTTGCCCGCTTCGTTCACGTAAATCCGCTTGCCTTCACGGACCACCGTATCCCGCCAAACATCCAGAAGCTGCATATGCTCCGCCTTCATGTATTCCGTCGGTCTCACGCACACCTTGGCGGCCTTGGCCTCTTTCGTCAGCTCCAGCGTGGGCGCCGGTGCGGCTTTCCCAAGGTTGTACCAGAAAGGAAACGACACCAGAGCGATAAAGATCACCAGCCCGGCGACCACCTGCTCTTTGTTGTACATCTTCTTCGACATGCTATTCCTCCTCCATTCCAGGCAGCGGTTCGCCGCGCAGATCGGTTTCTCGTTCCTTCTCGCCCGGGAGAATCAGGGCGTTGGCCACCAATTCCGTCACGCCGGTGACGTCGACTTCGGGAACCCAGTATTCCATCAGCGCCGGCAGGGCGGCCCGATCGATGGCGCAGACGCAGGCCAGCATGTTGACCCCGTGTTTTTCATGGACGTATTTGACGGCGTTGGCCCGGGGAAGACCGCCGCACATCCTGAGCTCCATGTCCTCGCCGGCATTGAGTCCGGCACCGCTGCCGCAGCAGAAGGTGTTCTCGCGGATGGTGTTGGCCGGCATATCGTAGAAATGGTTGCAGGTGTTTCGGATCACGTATCGGGGCTCATCCAGCATGCCCATGCCCCGCGCGGGGTTGCAGGAATCGTGAAAGGTCACGATATGCTTGTCGTTCCGGCTGGTGTCGAGCTCCAGTTTTCCGTGCTTGATCAGGTCCGCCGTGAATTCGCTGATGTGGACCATCTTGGTCTGCCTGGCGTTCTCGAACAGGGTGCCGGTAATGGGCGACACCGGGGCCTCGAGGAAATCGGCGGGCCCGTTCATGGTCTCCATGTACTGGCTGATGACGCGCCACATGTGTCCGCACTCCCCGCCGAGGATCCACTTGACACCGAGACGCTTGGCCTCCGCGTACATCTTGGCGTTGAGGCGCTTCATGGTTTCGTGGGAGGTGAAGAACCCGAAGTTGCCGCCCTCGGATGCATAGGTGGACCAGGTGATGTCAAGCCCGTATTTGTCCTTGAGATACTTGAAGAGCATCATGTATCCCATGCAGGTATAGGTTCCCGGATCGGCGAACACGTCCCCCGAGGGGGTGATGAAGAGGATGTCGGCGCCCTTCTTGTTGAAGCTCGGCTCCACGTTGACGCCGGTGATCTCCTCGATGTCCTCCACGAAGAAGTCGAGCATATCCTTGAAGGCGTGGGGCTGAATGCCCAGATGGTTGCCCGTCTGGTAGCAGTTGGAGACCGGCGTGGCGATCCAGTCGATGTTGAGGCCGATGAGGTTGAGGAGTTCACGGCCCATGATGGTGATCTCGGCCGTGTCGATGCCGTAGGGACAGAAGACCGAGCATCGCCGGCATTCCGTGCACTGAAACAGGTAGTACCACCACTCTTTGAGCACGTCCAGGGTCATGGGCCGGGCCCCGCCGATCCGCCCCAGGAGCTTCCCGAGGGTGGTGAAGTCGTTGCGGTATACGGACCGGAGCAGCTCGGCGCGAAGCACGGGCATGTTCTTGGGGTCGCCGGTGCCGATGAAGAAATGGCATTTGTCGGCGCAGGCCCCGCAACGGACGCAGACATCCATGAAGATCTTGAAGCTCCGGAAGCGTTCCAGCCGCTCCTTGAACCCTTCATGGATGATCTGCTGCCAGTTCTCCGGCAGCTTCCAGTCGTCATCAAGGGGGTTCCAGGGCCGCGCGTTGGGAAGGCCCAGCGTCTCGACGCTCTTGGGGTTGGACGCATAGCAGTACATTCCCGGACGGATATTGATGGGGGTATCCATCCAGTCGGTCTTGGCCATTTTATGATCCAGATTTTCCAATAATTCGTCTGATTTGGGAAGGTCCGACATTCTTTACTCCTTATTCTCCACTGGAAGGCCAGCTTCTATCATGAGATCTCTAAAATGATCCTCGTATTCCTCGTAGGTATGCACCTTGACCGGATAGTTCCAGGGGTTCACGTGCCTTACGGCCCGGGTGTTGCCGGTCAGATTCCGCGTCGGGCTCATAAACACCCCGCCCATATGCATCAGCTTGCTGAAAGGGAAATAGATCAGCAGAACGCTGACCAGAAACAGGTGTACATAGAACAGCCCTCCGACCCCCTCGGGAATCACGGGGTGGAAGGTGACCAGCCCCATGGTGAACGATTTGATCGCCACCACGTCGACCTTGGTGAAGTAGCGCATCATGATGCCGGTGACGGCGATGCCGATAATCAGGAAAAGGGGGAAATAATCAGCGGCGAGGGAAATGTAGTTGACCTGGGCGTTGAGCATCCTTCTGAGCAGCAGGTAGAGGGTCGCGGCCAACAGAACGATGCCCGAAAGATAGACGACGGGAAGGCCGAACTGGAAAAAACCGTCGAGCCGCTCGAAGATCTTGACGAAAAAGGGTGTCGGTTCCGTAAAAAAACGCAGGTGACGGATGCAGACGACCAGAAACGCATAGTGAAACGCCAGGGCGCCCAGCCACAGAAAAAGCTCCAGGCCGTAGAAAAGCTTGCCGCCCTCTTTCTGTTTGAACTTCAAATTCCTGAAGAGGGATCGGAATGTCAGGATTTCCAGAATCATGCGGACGATGACGCCCCCGGAGGTGCTCGGGTTATCGAACTTCGCCTGTTTGATCCACGGAAGCGATTGCTGTTGGCCGCAGGTTGTAGGGATGCGAAAGGGAACCGGTGAACGGGCCCAGTCGACCACTTTTCGGATGAATCCCAAAAGAAAAATCGCAAAAGCGAGATATGGGACGACGATCCCGAAAAACACCTGAAGCCCTGCCGCTTCAACACCCGCATATGCGAGCAGGAAGAGCAGAACCACTGCCAAGAGGGAAAACATGTACTTAACGTTCATACAACCTTACCTCACTCCACTGCCCCTGGAGGACGGATCTCCGGAGCCTCTTCATGGTGATTAATATTATTTTTCTTCAAGATCCGGACCATCCTCCGGGATCTCATGTACCAAACCCGCTCGGGAAAACGCTTTGTAGAGCCGCTCTCTTTCAAGATTCGTCTTGAGTTGGTAGACCGTCTCCCGGCATTTCGTATAGATGTTGAAGGTGACGAGGCTGAGCTTGTCGATTTCGAGATCAAACGCCAGAAGCGCCTCGAGCAGTTGAACGTCCGAGAGCTGACTCTCAAGTTCTTCTCTGATGATGGTCTTCAGGAAATAAGGAAAGCCGGCGGCCTGGGCAGGGGAAAACATGGTCTGGACCGCCCGTATGCGGATGATGGGATCGGCGGCGGTCTGAAGCGCTTCGCTGTCGGGGGCCTCTTTCAACAGCTCTTCGAAAATTCGGGTCAGCGCCTCGAAGGTCGTACTGCCGACCGGATTGCCGAAGGGATCTTTCTGGCGCTTGAGAAATCGGGCGGTATCGGTAGGATAGGTTTCGACGACCTTGTCGAACCACTTCTTGACAATAGGCGTTTTTCTCTCCGCCAGCACCTTTTTCAGCCCCATATACCCCCTCAATCATCTCGGAAAACGTGCAGAAATGTCACAATTCAGATATGCCTGTCATCTATAAAATTGTTGTTTAAGAACAGTCCTATAAACAATTTTGATCAGTTATGTCAAGACCAAATCGGCCCGGCGGCTCAGCGCGGGGGCTATCGGTAGAGCTTTTTCCAGGGTGCCTGACGGACCTCTCGATAACTGATCAACGCCAGGTAAAGGGTGCCGACGGCCAGTTCCGCACAATGAAAATGGTCCGGCGGGAGGGTTTGCAGATGGGCCGCGACTTTTTCAGGTGTAATCTCCCATGCCGCCGCCGTCGTTTGCCCTTCCGTCATCTCGCCGAGGGTGTTGCAGCAGGCGTTGGTATTGAGGCAGCCGTCCAGCTGATACCGAAATTGTTCGATGCGTCCGTTGCCGATGGACAGAAAGATTTCGATGCTGTCGCCGCAGTCCCCGGTTTTCTTTCCATACCCGTCGGGGTGCGCGATGACGCCCTGTCGGTCCGTCCGAAACGCCATTTCCAGGAAGGTCAGTGAATGGGTCTGCAGCAGATCATGTTGATGCGTGTTCATTGCGTGGGTCCTGCTTCTCGATGTTGATGTCCATGACGCCGCTTTCCGGTGAACATCACCGAAATTGAACGGTGCGTCTTTGAATAAACTCAACTGTCGACTTTCATCGGCCGGTGCCGGGGGATACGGCCCGCGCCCCGATATCCGGCCGCCATCATGAAAGTCGAACGTTGAAGAATAAAACCATTTTCCCGCTGATGGAAACGTCATCCCTTTATAATAGGATGCGCGATGTTGCAACCTGAATTGACAATGGGGAGGGGCATTCGGCATGGGAGAGTGTTTCCGGGGTGCCGCCCAAAAAAGGAAACGGCTAAATGAACCGAGTTCAATTAGCCGTTAAGGAGGAGAACAGATGAAAAAATTATTAGGTTGACATGGGATTATGCAAGACGCTTGCCAAACAAGCCGACTTATCTTGTCCATATTTTTTTATTATAATATAACAAATAGTTATATCCAACATCTCCTTTATTCATCGGTATCGACGCCCCGCTCCAGCGAACTGCAGCAACCCCGTTTTATTCGCGTTGGCGTACGCCGTCCGGTCGAATTGCCGTCTTTATCTTTTTATTCAGACTGTTACGTCCGCGATCGATCAGTTCACAATCTTGAACTTTTTATGAGATAAAGATTTATAACAAGCCAACCTTTTGTTTTAATATATGATATATTGTTTATTCCGTTGAACCGTGTCCTGGGCCCGAGGGATTTTTCCGAGTCCGGGGAGCTGGAAAGGATACCGCGACGGCGACATGAGGACACCGGCGGATATCGAACGGCCGTGGGAAACGCCAAAAAAAGGAAACGGCTAAATGAACCGAGTTCAATTAGCCGTTAAGGAGGAGAACAGATGAAAAAATTATTAGGTTGACATGGGATTATGCAAGGTGCTTGCCAAAAAGCACACCTGAAATCCATTTATTTTTTATCCCGTTGTAATCACAGAATATTGTATCTTTCATCAGGCCGCACACCCGCCGCGGCAAAGATGCCGGCAAGCCCTGTCCGTTCACTCTTGTGGACCCCGCCGCACCCGGCTTTCCGCGTTTTCTAACATTATTATAAATATTTTACATAGGTTACAATCCAATACCCGGATGTTCAAATTTTTAAACAATTTATGATATATATCTTTTTATTTAAATATCTACTTTATTTAAAGATAGTTATTGTGCGTTATGATCTTGAACCCTCGCCCTCGGGCAGACCGAACGTCGCCTGTTGATCCCTGCCGCGCATGCCGGGCTGGGGCCGGTGTCGCCGCTTTCAGGCCCTGGTTGACAAATTCACGTTCCTGACGACGGCGTCCGGAGGGCATCGCCCCCGGAGACATATTTTCCTTTGGCGTTCCACGGGCAGGTGCTATAGAGAGAATACCCGTTCGCTTCGTTTTTTGAGAACGCCCTAAAAAATCGGCTTGCAGCCAAGGCCCTATGAGACGGAAATGAAAAAAAAATCTTCTTCCCGGCTGGTGACGGAGCGGTCACTCTTTTCATGGGTGTTGTCCAGCAATTTCAAGCTCCAGATAATCCTTCTGCTGATCATCATCGTCACGGTTTTTGCCAGGGTCGTTCCCCTGGAGATGCAGAAAAAGATTGTCAACGAAGCGATCTTCCTGAAAAAAACCGATCTGCTCAAGCTGTACTGCGGCATTTATCTGGCCGCCGTCCTGGTGTCGACCCTCTTCAAGTATCTGACCAACGTCATCCAGACCATCCTGGGGCAGAAGGCCCTGGCCGATATGCGTCGGGCCGTCTATCACCATATCCTGACCCTGCCCATCAATTTCTACCGAAAGACCCAGCCGGGCATGGTGGTCTCCGCGCTCGTCACGGAGCTGGCCGCCGCGGGCGATTTCGTGGGCATGGCCGTCGCCATCCCGGTGACCAACATCCTGACCCTGCTGGCCTTCGGCGGATACCTGTTCTGGCTCCATCCCGTGCTGGCGGCCGTCTCCCTATCCATCTACCCCGTCGTTCTCATCCTGGTTCCCAGACTTCAGTCCCGCGTCAACCAGGCCAACAAAAAACGGGTGGACATCACCCGGGAGCTATCGGACAAAATCGGAGAGTCTGTTTCAGGCATCCACGAAATTCACACCAACGGCACCTACGCCATCGAGAATCGAAAATACGACGCCATCGTCGAGAAGCTGAGAAGAATCCGCGTCAGATGGAACCTCTATCGCTTCGGCGTCAAGACGACCAACAACTTCCTCAACAGCCTGAGCCCCTTCCTGATTTTCATCATCGGCGGCTATCTCGCCATCAGCGGAGAGCTGGCCCTGGGCGCCCTTGTCGCGTTTCTATCGGCCCAGGAAAAGCTGTACGACCCCTGGAAGGAGCTTCTCGATTTCTACCAGTCCTACCAGGACGCCACGGTGAGCTACAAGCGGGTCATGGACTATTTCAACGCCGTCCCCGAACATCAGCCGGCGCCGGAGGACAGACCGCCTTACGAACTGGAGGCCGACATCGAGGTGAAGGAGCTCTCCTTCTACACGGAGAGCGGCATCCGCCTCCTCGACCAGGTCAGCTTCTCCCTGCCGGCCGGCAAGCACATGGCCGTGGTGGGCTTTTCGGGCAGCGGCAAAAGCACCCTGGCCCTGTGCCTCAACCAGCTTTACCGGTACCAGAGTGGCCATGCCATGATCGGCCGCCGGGAAATCTCGACCCTGACCAAGGCGGACATCGTCCGGAACATGGGCACGGTCTCCCAGTCCCCGTTTATCTTCGAGGGGACCATCGAGGAGAACCTGCTCTACTCGTGTCTGGCCCTCGAAACGTTCGCCGACGGCGAGGCGGCCGCCGTGAGACCCTCCCTGGACGACATGATCGCCGCGCTCCAGCAGTCCGGCATCTTCGTGGACGTCCTCCGTTTCGGCCTCGACCGCCATCTGCGCCATGAAGACCACCCCGACCTGACGGAGCGGATCATCCGCATGCGGAAAGTCTTCAAGGAGGAGTTCGGCGAGGCGGTCCACGACCTGATCGAGTTCTTCGACGATGGGGCCTATCTCTACAACTCGACGGTACTGGACAACATCGTCTTCGGCACCACCGATCATCCGGAATTTTCCGGATCCAACCTCTCCCGAAACGTTTATTTTCTGGATTACCTCGACACCGCAGGCCTGATGCGACCCCTGGTGAGGCTGGGGGCGGAAGTCGCCGGACAGACCGTCGACATCCTGGGCGACCTCCCCCACGAGGCAATGTTCTTCGAGCAGAGCCCCCTGAAACCCGAGGACCTGGAGATCTACATCCCCTTGACCGAACGGCTCAAAAAGCTCCCCCTCGAGGCGGTTTCCGACGAGGACCGCGAGCGGCTCCTGAATGCGGCCCTCCGCTTTTCACCGGGTCGGCACAAGATGGTCGCCCTTCCCGCCCCTTTGGAAAATCTTATCCTGGAGGGCCGAGCCCTGTTCAGGGAAAGCGTCTCCCGGGACCACCCCGATGTCTTCTCCTTCTATGATGCCGGCCGATACATTCCCTCGGAAACGATCCTCAACAACATCCTCTTTGGAAAAATGAAAAGCCGGCACCCCAAGGCCCAGGAAAAAATCAGCCAGAGCGCCATCCAGCTTCTGATCCGGGACGACCTCCTGGAGACCGTTCTGAAGCTCGGGATGCAATTTGAGGTGGGATCCAACGGAGACCGACTCTCCGGCGGTCAGCGACAGAAGCTGGCCATCGCCAGGATATTCCTGAAGGCCCCGAAAATATTGATCATGGACGAGGCGACCTCGGCCCTGGACAACAAGTCCCAGGCCCGGATCCAGAATCTGCTCGAAAACCACTGGCGGGGCAGAAGCACCGTGATTTCCATTGCCCATCGCCTGGATATCATCAAAAACTATGATTATATTGCCGTAATGAAGTCGGGAAAAATCGGAGAGCTCGGCGGTTATGACGAACTCATTGAAAAAAAAGGACTCCTGTATGAACTCGTCCATGGAAAATCCTGAGCCGTTTCACGCCTGCGAATACAAGCAGAACCTGGAACTGTTGAGGCAGGTCTATCTCTTCGCCAAACTGCCCATGGAAGCCCTCAAGGTCCTTGCCTTCCTCTGTTCGAAGGAGACCTACCGGGCCGGCGATTTTCTGTTCCGCCAGGGGGAGGAGGACGACCAGGCCCTGCTGCTGCTTTCGGGAACGGCCCGCCTCGTTCGGGAATACAACGGGACCGAGCAATCTCTGAGGGATTACGGCGCCCATGATTTCATCGGGGCCATGTCGCTCTTTGGAAAGCGCAACCGGCTCTACTCCCTGATCGCCGCGACCGACACCACCTGCCTCGTGCTCGAGCGCGAAAAGTTCTTTAAAGCGCTGGCACAGTTTCCCGCCGTCTTTCCCCTCATCGTTCAGGCGATCACGGATCGGATTCATGCATTGGAGGAAAAGCTGCTGGCGCGGCAGGAGGACCACGGGGATCACCAGGACATTGTCGGGATCAGCCTGATATAGCCCCCGACGGAACGGAACGATTGACATGGGGCGACACCAAACCGGCTTCCAGCTGCGAAACGACCTGTCGGAACTGGAGACACTGCGGACAGAACTCGAACGGTTCAAGGTCAAGGCCGACATCCCGGAGAAGACCCTCCTGGAGATCAATCTCATCCTCGACGAACTCTTCACCAACATCGTCTCCTGCGGCTATCGGGACGGAGAGGAGCATTGGGTGAAGATCACTCTCTGCCGGGAGAGGGACGTGCTGACCCTGTGCGTCCGGGACGACGGCGTGCCCTTCAACCCGACGGAGCTGCCCGAACCCGACCGGTGCTGCCCCATGGAAGAGCGGCGGATCGGCGGCATGGGGATCCTGTTGATCAGACGCCTGACCGACGAAATGACCTATCACCGAACCGACACCGACAATGTCGTCACCCTCAGAAAAAATTTACCCCAACCCATCCGGACGTAGGAAGGTTGCAACAAGAGGTTATTATGGAGATCATCGAACAACAACAGAATGACGCATGGATATTCCGGATCGACGGGCGCCTCGACTCGAACACCGCACCGGATCTCGAAACGACCGTGTTCAACGCCATCGAGAGGGGGGCCCGGAATATGGTCATCGACTTCGGGTCCCTGGCCTATATCTCCAGCGCGGGGCTCCGGGTCATCCTCAAGACGGCCAAGGACCTGAAACGGCTGGACGGCAGCCTGGTCCTCTGCGCCATGCAGGATTACGTCCGGGAGGTCTTCGAAATATCCGGTTTCGACACCTTCCTCCCCATCGTCCCTACTACCGGCGATGCCGTGCGGCAGGTTTCCCGAAAACCCGAATAGGCGACATCCCCCGGAGCGAACCCCGCGGCCGGCCGCACCTGCCGTCGCATTCCCGCGAACCGAGATTCTGGAGCGAACCATGACCACACCGAACATGATACATCTGAAGGACTACCGCCCCCCGGCCTTTCTCGTGGACTTCGTCGACCTCGTCTTCGAGCTGAAGGAGACCGACACCCGCGTCAAATCCACCCTCACCCTCCGGCGCAACCCGGCGGCAGCCCCTGGGGACGCGGCGACGCGCCCACCCCTCGTCCTCGACGGACGGGACATGGCGCTCGTCTCGGTGCTGATGGACGGAAGGCCCCTGGCCACGGAGGATTTTCAGGTCGACGAGAGATCCCTCACCCTTCCCGATCCGCCCGACGCTCTGACGCTCGAGATCACCACCCGGATCCAGCCCCAGGAGAACCGCTCCCTGGAGGGACTCTACCGGTCCGACGGCATGTTCTGCACCCAGTGCGAGGCCGAGGGCTTTCGGAAGATCACCTATTTTCCCGACCGGCCCGACGTCATGGCGGCCTATACCGTCACCCTCATCGCCGACAGATCGAAATACCCGGTCCTCCTCTCCAACGGCAACCGCGTCGATGCGGGCGAGCTTTCGGACGGCCGCCACTGGGTGAAATGGGAAGACCCCTTCAAAAAGCCCTGCTATCTCTTCGCCCTGGTGGCGGGCGACCTCTTCTGCCTGAAAGACACCTTCCGAACAAAATCGGGGCGAGACGTCCGCCTCCGGATTTACGTGGAGCACGAAAACCGGGACAAGTGCGACTACGCCATGCAGGCACTCAAAAAGGCTATGGCCTGGGACGAGAAAACCTTCGGCCTCGAATACGACCTGGACGACTACATGATCGTGGCCGTCAACGACTTCAACATGGGCGCCATGGAGAACAAAGGCCTCAACATCTTCAACTCCAAATTCGTCCTGGCCCGTCAGGACACGGCGACGGACACCGACTTCTGGAACATCGACCGGGTCATCGCCCACGAGTATTTCCACAACTGGACCGGCAACCGCGTGACCCTCCGGAACTGGTTCCAGCTCAGCCTCAAGGAGGGCCTCACCGTGTTCCGGGACCAGGAGTTCACCGCGGACATCACGTCCCGGCCGGTCAAGCGCATCTCGGACGTCAGGACCCTCCGGTCATTTCAGTTTCCCGAGGACGCGGGCCCCATGGCCCATCCGGTCCGGCCGTCGGCCTACATCAAGATGGACAATTTCTACACGGTGACCGTTTACGAAAAGGGGGCCGAGGTCATCCGGATGATCCATCGGATCCTGGGGCCCGAGGACTTCCGGAAGGGCATGGATCTCTATTTCGAGCGTCATGACGGCCAGGCCGTCACCATCGAGGACTTTGTGGGCGCCATGGCCGACGCCTCGGGCCGGGATCTCGGACAGTTCATGCTCTGGTATGCCCAGGCCGGGACGCCCGTCGTCACGGCAGCCCGCGCCTACGACCCCGTGCGGAAGACCTATACCCTGACCTTTTCCCAGTTTTGCCCCCCCACCCCCGACGCGGCTGAGAAGGCGCCCATGCACATCCCGGTGGCCGTGGGCCTTATCGCGCCCGACGGCGGGGACTTTCCCCTCCAGCTCTCCGGCGAGAAGACGCCCGGGCCCACCACCCGCGTCCTCGAACTCCGGAAGGCCGACGAGTCCTTCACCTTCGTCAACGTCCCGGCACCTCCTGTCCCCTCGATCCTGCGGGGATTCTCGGCCCCGGTCAAGCTCCGGGCGGGTTGCAGCGACGCCGAGGTCCGCTTCCGGTTCGCCCATGACAGCGATCCTTTCAACCGGTGGGACGCCGGACAGACGCTGTTCGCCAAGGTCATCCTCGAACGGGCGGCCGAGATCCGGGCCGGGCGGCCCCCCGTCATGGACGACGCCCTGGTCGCGGCCTTCCGGCAGACCCTCCTCGACGAGACCGAGGACCGCGCCTTCATCGCCCATGCCGTCACCCTCCCCGGCGAGCCGGAGCTGGCCACCCTCATGAGCGAGTCGGACCTCATCGATCCCGATGCCGTCCACCAGGCCCGGCGCTTCGTCATCCAAACCCTGGCCCAGACCCTCCGGGACGATTTCGAAACGGTCTTCGAACGGAACCGCGACACCGGTCCCTACCGCGTCGATCCGGTCTCGGTAGGGCGGCGGAGTCTGAAGAACGCAGCCCTCGCCTATCTCGGCGGACTCGAGACCCCCGAGGCGATCCAACGCCTCTTTTCCGAGTTCGAAGCCGCCGACAACATGACCGACACCATGGCGGCCCTGACCATCCTCTCCCACATCCCCTGCGACGAAAGGATTCAGGCCATCGACCGGTTCTACGAGCGGTGGCGACACGACGTCCTGGTGCTCGACAAGTGGTTCAGCATCCAGGCCGCGGCACAGCTTTCCGACACGCCGGCAACGGTCCGGAAACTTCTGGACCACCCCGCCTTCTCCATCAGGAACCCCAACAAGGTCCGGGCCCTCGTCGGCGTCTTCTGCAGCCTCAACCCCTGGTGCTTCCACAGCCCCACGGGGGAGGGATATGCCCTCCTGGCCGACCAGGTGGCGGCCCTCGACGGCTTCAATCCCATGATCGCCGCCCGGATGGCCGGCATGTTCAACCACTGGAAGAAATACGAACCTGTCCGCCGGAACCTGATGAAGGCTCAACTGGAGCGGATCAAGGCTTTGCCGAACCTCTCCGGCAACGTCTACGAGATCGTTTCGAAGGCCCTGGCCTAGACCATGACCCGGGAACCCGAATCAGACGCCCCCCTGCTGCTGGGGGCCCATTTCTCCATCGCCGGGGGGCTTCACAAGGCCCTCTATGCCGCGGCGTCCTACGGGTGCGGCGCGCTCCAGATCTTTACCGGAAACGCGCGGACGTGGAAGGAGACGCCGCTCACCCGGGAGGCCGTGGACCGCTTCGCCCAGGCCCGGCAGGAGACCGGCATCACGGAGATCGCGGCCCACACCGCCTACCTCCTCAACATCGCGGCCCCCGAGGCGGAGAAACGGATCCGGAGCCGCGTCGCCCTCGCCGCCGAGCTGGAGCGCTGCGCACGTCTCGACATCCCCTACGTGGTGCACCATCCCGGCGCCCACCTGGGGGCCGGGGCCGAGGCGGGCATCGCCAACGCCGCAAGCGAGATCCGGCACGTCTTCGAGGCGCTCCCCGGCCTCTCCTGCCGCCTCCTGATCGAGACCACCGCAGGCCAGGGCACCGGCATCGGCCACACCTTCGAGGAGATCGCGGCGATCCTCGCGGCCGTCGACGCGCCGGACCGAACCGGCGTCTGCCTCGACACCTGCCACATCTTCGCCGCGGGCTACGACATCCGGACCCGCAAAACCTACGACCGCACCCTGGCGGATTTCGACCGGATCATCGGCCTGGACCGCCTTTTCGTCATCCACCTCAACGACGCCAGATCCGATTTCAACTCCCGGGTCGACCGCCACGCCCATATCGGCGAGGGCGCCATCGGCCTCGACGCCTTCGGCTTCGTCATGCAGGATCCCCGCCTCGCCCGCTGCCCCAAGATCATCGAAACCCCCAAGATGCGCGGGAAAACCGACATGGACTCGGTGAACCTCGACCGGCTGCGGGCCCTTGCCGAGGGAAATCCGGGGTAATCCGCAAAGGGCGGACACACAGGTCCGCCCCTACGGGGATCCGGGAACCATTCGCGATATGCGGGCCTGTTGCGGCAAACCCAAACCACGACGGCCGGATCGTATGACATTGCGGTCAACGTAGGGGCGGACCTGTGTGTCCGCCCTGATCCCGCGCCCCGTCATACAATGTTTTATACCCCGTCAAACGATGAACGGTTCCGATTGTTTGCCGCGATGATGGGGAGTCCGGGTGAATCCGCAAAGGGCGGACACACAGGTCCGCCCCTACGGGAACCTTGGAGGATGTTATTTTTCAACGGCAGCGATCGGCATGACCGCGAAATCGCCGTCGTGATTGATCACCGCCCACACGGAATCGGCATCGATCCCCCAGGTTCCCAATCCATAGCCGTCACGCCACGGGCCGCGCACAAAATTTTCGGAGCCGCCGTAATTCGCATCCACGGCATTGACCCAGCCCGATTCGCTCCTTGCGGCGAGGCAAAAGTTCTTATGGTTTTTGCCCGATTGATCCTTCAGCGCATTGCAGGTCATCGAGAGGGTATAGATATCGGTTTCCCGGCTCTCGTTTTCATCGGGCAGCATCCCTTCAAGCGCCTCGTCGTACAGGCTTAAATTATCGGTCATTCCCCAGAGGCTGAGGATATGGCTCACGGCACCGTCAACGCTGTCGGAATCCGTCCAGCCCGTCGTCACGAATTTGGAGAGCGGCCGCCCGACATAGTCGGTTTCATTATTGCCGTTTTTTCCAGCCAGAATTCTGACATTTGTATTCTTATAGCTGCCGGCCACCCTGGTATAGGATTCCCCCCGGGCAACTTCGAACGCATCGCCGTTGAGGCTGTATCCAAAGGTATCGCGCAGATAAAAATAGAGCGGCGAGGGCGGCGCGCTCAAACTCACATCGGAATAGTCAAAACCGTGGCTGGAGGCGTAGAAGTCCACCGTCACCCGGGGGCCGTCAACCGTGAAGATGTAGTAGCCGATGGAGAACAGCTCCTGGTCGAACGGTATTTCGCGATCGTCATCCCCTTCGCGGGGAATATAAAACTTGTAGCTGTTGGAGGCGCAGATAATCTGGCCGACGCCGAAGGCGCCGTCACCACCGGATGTCACCCTGGAGTAATGGTGCATGTGATCGTGACCGCTGAGGTAGTAGCGGACGCCGTTGTTGTGCAGGCTTTCGAGAAAATAATCCCGCGCCTCGGGGTTGTCGGTCAACGCATTTCCGAAAAGGTTATCCTTGTGGTTTTGTCCGATGAGATTTTTATGGGCAAACACGAACGCATGACGATCGCCCCCATTTGCGGAGAGTGCCGAATCGACCCACGCCACCTGATCCACCGCATTGTAGGCATAACTTTTGGCGCCGTTATAATTGCTGCCGTCGGCCCGGACAAACTGGTCGATCAGAACACATCGGACATTGTTGAAGTCAAACATGTACGTCAACCCCTTCAAGCTGTCGGAAGCGGAATAAGGCACCGAAAGAACGGGGCTCTCTACGTTGTCGGCTCCGAAAAGATGGGGTCCCTGACCGAGGGTTTGAGGAAAAAGGATCGGCATTTCGTTTGCGGCGACGGCACTGGCCTCGTGATTCCCCCGAACCGGGAAAAAGCCGATCCCGTTGCTGTAAAGCGCCCGGGCATGTTCCTCCCGGGTAGGCAGGGTGCGAGTGCCGTCGACAAGCTCTTTATCGACCAGATCCCCCACCTGGATGACAAATTTGCAGCCGTGTTGAATGAATTGCTCGTTCAGGGCGTCGATGATTGTCGTGGCACAGGATGCCGGATCCTCAACGGGAATCCCGTTATAGATGCCCGTTTTCCATTGGGTATCGGCCATTACGCCGAATTTCCAGGCGCTGCCGGACGATTTCGCAAAGGCCCGTTTCGGCGCGAAAATCGGAATATTCAAACCCGTTAACGTCAGTCCCGCGAGACCCGTGCCCCCGATCTTCAAAAATTCCCTTCTGTTCACCGATTTCATTATCCCTCCTGTTGGTTGGTTGTTCCGAAGATGCCCTGTGCGGCAGCAGAATATCTCCCAATCAATCCGAACGGCGATCGGATCGGATCTCTGCTTCCTCGCGGCAGAATTGAAAAAACGCTTGAATAGCTTCTTTTAGTCGGGATTTGTAAGAAGGGTATTTGTTCCGGGTTTGATTTTTGTAAAAACGCGGCACCGGCGGCACGCCCCCACCCAAGAGAGGAGGCACCTTCACGGCCCACGGCGCACGGCGGGCGAAGGTCTTGGCAGCCCGCTCGATTTTCAGCACCATCCGGTTCGCTACAGCCGATCCGATGCAAAGGTGTTGCACTGGTTGATGTCCCCCGTCTCCAGGCCGTTCCGGAACCATCGGACCCGCTGGGCCGAGGTGCCGTGGGTGAAGCTGTCGGGCACGATGCGCCCCTGGGATCTTTTCTGCAGTCGGTCGTCCCCGATGGCGCTCGCGGCGAAAAGGTTTCGGATACGGCTAAAACCCCGGCAGCTTGAATTTCAGGGTCACCTCGCCCGTGGTATGATCGATATGAACCATGCGGCCGTCGTCATGAGTCCCCGTCATCTTCCGGCCGGTGGCCATCTCCATGAGGCCGCTGATGAACTGCATCCCGGTGTTGAGCACCTCTGTCATCCTCTCCGGGGAAGCATCCCTATGGACACCCTCGCGCCGGCCTGCCTCCCCCACGGGTCTGGGTGATCTTTCGGATGACTCGGCAGGCGATCCGGCAGCCGTCCCATCGGCGGATCGATCCGAAACCCCTTTGGCCGCTTCCGCGGGCGCCGGCTCCGCCTCGGGAATCCCCGCTTCAACCTCTTCGGCATCGTAGGCCACCTCGCGAACCTTTTCATCCAGGACCCTTGGATTGAGGTAATGGGGCGTGTCTTCCGGCAGTTCCTCGGCAGGCGTGTGTTCGCCGGACACCGCAACGGGCTCCTCGCCCATCATCTCCCGGAGTTGGTTGAGCAACTCGGCCCGCTTGGCCTGGGAGAACTCCACCGTGTCCGCGGCACCTTCGAAAACGCCGTCGAAGAGGGCGGTCTTGAGTTGGATGCCGGCCAGGATCTTCTCCTCGATGCTGTTCTTGGCGATGAGGTTGACGACGTTGATGCACCGGCTTTTCTGGCCGATGCGGTTGACCCGGCCGATACGCTGGTTGATTCGGGCGGGGTTCCAGGGCAGCTCGAAATTGATGACGCAATCGGCGGCCTGGAGGTTGAGGCCGGTGCCCCCGGCGTCCGAAGAGAGGAAGACCTTGCAGTCCGGATTGTTCGTAAACGCGTCGATGAGGGCCTGACGTTTGTTGACGGGCACCTTGCCCGTCAGTTCGATGAAGTTGATGCCCGCGGAGGAGAGATACTTTCCGATCAGAAAAATCATGGTGGTCCATTCGCTGAAGATCACCACCTTGTGCCCGTTCTGGACCACGAGTTCGTCGATAATCCCCTCCAGTTCCGTGAGCTTCGGGGAGATGTTGGTCTGCCGGTCGACGAGATAGGTGGCGTCGCAGGTCATCCGCATCATGAGGAGAAGCTGCTGGATGCGGCGGATGTCCATGGGGGTGAGAAATTTCTTGTTCAGGAGCGGCACCAGAGCAGCGAAATATCCGTTGTGGATCTCCGCCTGCTTGTCCGTGAGTTCGACGTAATAGTTGTTGACGATCTGCTCGGGCAGGTCCGACAGCACCTCCTCCTTCCGACGCCGGATCACGATGGTTTTGAGTTTCTCATGGAGGCGGTCCAGGTTCCGGTAGCCCAGGATCTGCCCCTTTTTCTGCCGGCTCAGCATGAAGTGGTCCGCGGCAAACCGCCAGAGGGGGGAGAGCAGGTAGGGGTCGAGGAACTGGACGATGGAATAGACGTCTTCCAGCTTGTTCTCCAGGGGCGTCCCCGTCAGGACGAGGGCGTGTCTACGGCGGATGTTCTTGACCGCGTCGGCGGTCTTGGTGTTGAAATTCTTGATCCGCTGGGCCTCGTCCAGGATCATGAGGTCGGGATTGTACCTGGAAATGACGTCGACGTCCCGGAGCACCGCCTCGTAGTTGGTGATCTTGAAGAGGCTGTCGTCGGCGTCATAAACGGCCCGTCGCTGCATGGGGTTTCCGGCCACGATGACGGCCTTTTCATCCACAAACCGCTCGATCTCCCGCTTCCACTGCTCCTTGAGGGATGACAGGGTGACCACGAGAATGCGGCTGAAACCGAACAGCTCCTTCTTGATGACCCCTATGGCGATGGCCTGGAGGGTCTTGCCCAGGCCCATTTCATCGCCGATCAGGGCGGCTTTTTTGCGCAGGGCGAACTGAACCCCGGCCACCTGGTAAGGGTAGAGATCGGCCCGGATGCGACCCAGGGCCGGGGAGATGTCCTCGGGGATCTTCGCGAGTTCGGCATCCAGGAGGTCGTGTTCGATGCGGTTCAGGAGCGACTCCTGGAAGCGGACCCGCTTGTTGCCGTCCAGGCGGCGCAGAAGCGCCATGAGATCGGCCGGTCGCTCCCGCAGATAGTCGCCGTCGTCCGCAAAAAAATCCCGCCAGAGTTCCCGGGCATCCCGGACCTCGCCCTCGGGGCGCTCGCAGAAGAGTCTGGGGCGCCGGCGGACGGAGTCCCAGTAGATGTCCACGAACGGAAATTGCTCGGAGGCGATCCGGGCGACGGCCGCCTTGTCGCGCCGGACTTCATGCTGAAGGAAGAGAAGGTGTTTGCAGGTGCCGAGGCGGTTGGTTTCATAATCCGGGCAGGTGCAGTGCCCCTTGCCTGCCGGGGGATCGTGGAGGGTGACGAGATACTGCTTGCCCTTCACCGTTTCCACGGTGTGCTCGCCCTTGAGCATGTCTCCCCAGACTACCGTGAACCCTTCGCTTCCGGCGCGCTTTTTCCGGTCCGCCAGCGCCTGTTCCCGGATCTCGTCGGCGGTCAGACAGACGTCGTCCGGCGGCGCCTTGCGCTTCTGTCGGTTTTCATCCCGACCCAGCTGTTCCCATCCCTTGAGTTTCTGCTCCACATCCAGAAGCGCCGCGATGGTGTGCTTGCATCCCTTCCCGGGGAAAGGGCAGTCACAGGAGGTGGTCAGGTCGTCCGGGAGGAGTTGCACGCGGGTGGTGTAGTCGCCGTATCGACCGTCGACATCATATACGAACCGACCTGTTCCGGGGTCGCTGTCCACGCAGGCGAACGCGCCGTTCCGGTAGAGATCCAGGCCGCGATGAAAAATGAGATCGGAAGGGGCAATGTTTTTGCGTATATAATCGGTAGACAGGGTGATCATCGATAAACCTCTGATAAAAAAGTTGAAAATTTATTCGTTTAAAATGGATGGTCGCCGTGGCGGCTTTTTTTCGAGGCTACATCATATCGGACTCATTTTCAACGCTTGGTTTCCAGAAGGCGCCGAGGATTTCGACGTGGGCCCGGATCATGGCCGGTTGCCTGCCGCCATGCCCTTTGTCTCCATCAGGCTGAGGCTTGCGCGGGGTTGGTTGTCGCGTTATAATCAAAAAATATGGAATCGAGCGCCGTAACTTGACCGCTCACGCTGCATCGAGACTGAATGACGGCGACCCGAATAGAAGCGACTCGCGCAGCACATCCTCTCATCGTGAAACTCATTGCAAGGAATCGTCGATTCAACCGACGAAACGGTCAAATGGAGAGCGCGCTATGCAGGCAGCCGGCACCGCTCTCCCCCAAAACCGATAATGACCTGCAGCGGGTCGAAAGGAGCTGAAGACGCCATGAAAACCCACACGCACACATGCCTCATCAATCGTCTGATTGCAGCGCTGATATCCGCGGCATTCTGTTTTACGGCGCTTTCTGCAAGTGCAGCGGATTTCGACAGGACCCACGCCGGTTATGACAGGCTGCTCAAACGATTCGTCACCGACGGCCGGGTCGATTACAAAGGCCTCAAAGCCGACGGCGGCGCATTGGATCACTACCTGGACGGCGTCGCCGGCGTTTCGGAAGCGACATTCAACGCCTGGGGGGAAGCCGACCGGCTGGCGTTCCTGATAAATCTGTACAATGCGGCCACCTTGAAACTGATCCTGAACCACTACCCGGTCGACAGCATCAAGGATATCGGCGGCTTTTTCAAAGGGCCGTGGTCCCAGCCGGCGGTTCGGCTTTTCGGGGGCACCATCACCTTGGACAACCTGGAGCACGACATCATCCGCAAGCAATACGACGAGCCGCGCATTCATCTGGCGCTGGTCTGCGCCGCAAAAAGCTGTCCGCCGTTGCGCAGCGAGGCTTATGTCGGCCCGTCACTGGATGCGCAGCTCGACGACCAGACACGACGGTTTCTCGCAAGCCCGGCCGGTTTCCGCATCGACCGCAGTCGGAATACGGTCTATTTTTCATCTGTCTTCAAATGGTACGGGGAAGATTTTGTGGGCGAATTCTCGCCGTCGTCCGGATTTACCGGGCTGGATGATACGGAACGCGCCGTAGCGAATTTCTGCAGCCGGTATCTCCCCGCAACGGCAGGCGATTATCTGAAGGTCGGCGGGTATTCCGTAAAATATCTTGATTACGACTGGTCGCTGAACGGGAAGTGAACCCGAGCTGAAGCGCCGCAATCCGGCCTTGGGAGGCAGCAATGTCAGACAACAGGAAAGGCAACACCATGATCAGTCCCTGGGATGCCTACAATCAAGAACTGGTGTTCCATGTCCGCCCCCCGGACTGGAAAAATCCCAAGCCGGCTTCGCGGTACAATCTCGTCGTCATCGGTGCGGGTACCGCCGGCCTGGTCTGCGCGGCCGGCGCCGCCGGGCTGGGGGCGAAAGTCGCCCTGGTCGAGCGCCACCTGATGGGGGGCGACTGCCTGAATGCAGGCTGCGTGCCGTCCAAGGCCCTGATCCGAGCCGCACGGGCCGCCGCAGCGGTCCGGGACGCCGGCGCCTTTGGCGTGCATGTCCCGGAAGGCGTGAGCATCGATTTTGGTCAGGCCATGGAGCGGATGCGTCGCCTCCGGGCGTCCATCGCCCCCCACGATTCTGTCCGGCGGTTCGCCGAATTGGGAATTGACGTGTTCATCGGTGAAGGGCGTTTTGTCGACGCCGACACGTTGGCGGTCGCCGGCGAACGACTCGCCTTCAGGAAGGCGGTCATCGCCACCGGCGCACGGGCTTCGGCGCCGCCCATTGAAGGGTTGGATCAAATATCCTATCTCACCAATGAGACCGTCTTTTCCCTGACCGAACTGCCCAGGCGCTTGGCCGTCATCGGCGCAGGCCCCATCGGTTGCGAAATGGCCCAGGCCTTCGCCCGATTCGGCGCGGAGGTGTTCCTGGTGGAAACCCTGCACGGCATCCTTCCCCGTGAAGACACCGACGCTTCCGGCATCGTCCTGGAATCCATGCTGAAGGACGGGGTGAAACTGCTGTGCTGCGGCAAAGAACTGAAGCTGGCCAAAGCCGACGGCGATAAAATCCGCCTCACCGTGAAGTCCCACGGCAAAGGCTACGACGAGGTGGTGGATCAACTGCTGGTGGCCGTAGGTCGTGCGCCGAACGTTGAAAACCTGGGGCTGGACGCGGCCGGTGTCGCTTTCACCCAAAAAGGCGTGCAGGTCAATGACCGGCTGCAAACCTCCCAGCCCAACATCTTTGCGGCCGGAGATATCTGCTCGCCCTATCAGTTCACCCATGCGGCCGACTTCATGGCGCGCATCGTGATTCGCAATGCCCTCTTTTTCGGCCGCGCCAAAGCCGGCGCCCTGACCATTCCATGGTGCACCTATACGGAACCCGAAATCGCCCATGTCGGACTTTACGAGAAGCAGACACGGGAGCAAGGCATCCCGGTGGAAACCTTCACCCGGGAATTTCGCGAGGTCGATCGTGCGATTCTCGAAGGCCGCACCAACGGTTTCGCGCGGGTGCACGTCCGCAAGGGGACGGATAAGATCATAGGCGCCACTATCGTGGCATCCAACGCCGGCGACCTGATCTCGGAGATCACCCTTGCCATGACCCACAAGCTGGGTCTCAAACGGATCGCCGACGCCATTCATCCCTACCCGACCCAGGCGGAAAGCATCCGGCAACTGGGAGACGCCTACAACCGCACCCGGCTGACACCCTTCGCAAAATCCCTGTTTTCAAAACTGATGGTCTGGCGGCGCTGACCCCTGCCGGGACATCAGGGCGGACACACAGGTCCGCCCCTACAGAAACCCGGGAACCAACCGCGGAGAAAAAATGTTAAACGCGCATTGGAGGATGGTTAATTCTGGATGACCCATCAATTGAAATGATGCCTTCAGGTGTGAAACCGACGCAGCGTGCGAAAACGGATGATGATCGCAAATCGAATGTAAACGGAAGGACAGTCTTGCCCATATCCGCAACATCCGTTTGAAGCGTTATCCGATCGGATGCTCCCGTTCGCATGCGGCGCAGCAGAGCTCCTGATTTTCGAGCCCCTGCATAATGCCGCAGGTTTCGCCGCTGTGTCCGCCCGCGCAACGCCCGCGAAGCTGCTTCAGGTGGTGCTTCAGGTGCTGAAGGGATCGGATCTGCTCGTCCACGTTCCCGATATGGGCGTCGAGCAGTCCGGCCACCCAGGTGCAGTCCTGCCGGGGATGGTCCCTGTAAGTCAAAAGCTTCCGGATTTCCCCGAGTTTCATGTCATGCCTGCGGCAATGCAGGATAAACTCCAGGCGTTCCAGGTCTTTTCTGCCGTAGACCCGGTAGTTTCCAGCTGTTCTTTCAGGCTCGGCCAAAAGCCCTTCCTTTTCGTAATACCGGATGGTCACCACCTTGCATCCGGTCTTCTTCGCCAGTTCGCCGATCTTCATTTTTCCTCCGTAAAAACGATATGAGACTAAAGGCTGAGGACTGAAGGCGTATGCCTGTAATCACATAATCACCATAAAACCATAAAACCGTAACCCCTTACCCTCTCACAAACACCGGAAGTTAAGCAAAATCATCAATCCCATAATAACGACAGCCCCCCCTGATTGTCAAAACCACCCGGGAAAGGGGCCGGGCATTTCAATTTCGGTATTCATCAGCCGGTGAATGCCGAAACTTGCGCTTTTTTTAAAAAACGCTTTGACCCTATAGCGGCTATAGACATTATCTTTATTCTGAAAGAAAGATGGACGCATTCGTGCCTTGCCGATTTTTACAAACCATTGACGGAGAAATATCATGAGCGATGCAACCTTGACCCCGTTATGCACCTGCAGCGTACCGAATGGAACCGAATGCAACGATGCCGGGCAACACCGTCGGTGGAGAACCCCTGAAGGCTGCGGTTGCGGCGGTCATGACAGCCTCTGTCAGGCGCCTGTTGATCTTTCCGCCGTCGGCGGGGTGTCGGCGACACGGGCCGTTTACCGTATCGCGAACATGGACTGTCCCATGGAAGAGGCCCTGATCCGCAAAAAGCTCGGACGAATGCCCGGCATCACCGGGCTTGAGTTCAACCTGATGCAGCGGGTGCTCACCGTCAACCACGCACTGTCGTCCACAGACACCATCGAGGCGGTCCTGAATCGTATCGGCATGACGCCGGAGCCCCTGGGTCTGGATGCGGGGGCGACGGCATCCGGCAAAACCGACGTCGTTCCCGAGCCCCATATTCCCTGGATGAAACTGGCGATCGCCGGCGTGTTCGCCGCCGCATCCGAAGCCGTCGAACGCCTTCAAGCAGGGCATCTGATCCCGTTCGGCATCGATCCGCAGGCTCCGGCCGTCGACGGGGTGGACATCACGGCATGGCTTTCCATGGTTTTTGCCGTCGTCGCCGTCCTTTTCGCCGGACTGACCACCTATAGAAAAGGCTGGATCGCGGTCAGGAACCTGGACCTGAACATCAATGCTCTCATGTCCGTGGCCGTGACCGGCGCGCTCATCATCGGGCAATACGCCGAGGCGGCCATGGTCATGGTGCTGTTCAACCTGGCCGAGGCCATTGAAGCCAAGTCCTTGGAGCGGGTCGGAAACGCCGTCAAAAATCTGCTCAGCCTGGCCCCCGGGAAGGCGACCGTACAGCGTCCCGACGGCGCGTGGGCGGAAACGGACATCAGACAGATCTCCATCGGCAGCCGGGTTCGCGTGAAGCCCGGTGAGCGCGTTGCGCTGGACGGTGTTATCCTGCAGGGCCGGTCGGCCGTCAACCAGGCCCCCATCACCGGCGAGAGCATGCCCGTGGAAAAGACTGCGGGCGACACGGTTTATGCGGGGACCATCAACACCTCCGGTTCCTTTGAATTTCAGGTGACGGCCGGAGCGGACGACTCTACCCTGGCCCGCATCATCCATGCGGTGAAAGCGGCGCAATGCACCCGTGCGCCCGTACAGCGCCTTGTGGATCAGTTTGCCCGGTATTACACGCCCGCCGTGTTTCTCACGGCTCTCCTGACGGCGGTCGTTCCGCCCGTATTCATGGGCGGCGTCTGGACCACATCGGTATATACGGCCCTGGTGCTTCTGGTGATCGGCTGCCCCTGCGCCCTGGTCATCGCCACCCCCGTCACCATCGTCAGCGGTATGGCCGCAGCCGCCCGCCACGGCATCCTGATCAAGGGCGGCGTGTTCCTCGAGCAGGGGCGGCGCCTCGACCGGCTGGCACTGGACAAGACCGGCACCCTCACCCACGGCAGGCCGAAGCAGACCGATTTCGTTAAACTGGGCGACATCGGCGGACACCGGGCGGTTATTCTGGCCGCCGGCATCGCGGCCCGCTCCGACCATCCCGTATCCAGAGCCATTGCCGGGAACGCGGCGGAAATGGGGGTGGACCTGCCCCATGTCGATGAATTTACGGCCGTCCCCGGCCGGGGCGTCAGCGGCGTCGTCGACGGCGAGACCTGGTACCTGGGCAACTACCGCATGGTGGAAGATCTGAAAATGAGCTCCCCTGATCTTGAAGAACGGATTTCCCGCCTGGAAAAAGAGGGGAAGAGCGTCGTGGCGCTGGTGAACGGGAAGGGCGTGCAAGCCCTCTTCGCTGTGGCCGACACCCTCAGGGAGAGCAGCATCGAGGCCGTCAGGGAACTGAAGCAGCTCGGGATCAAGACCCTGATGCTGACCGGCGACAACGCCCACACGGCACGCGCCGTTGCCGAACAGGCGGGGGTGGACGACTTCAAAAGCGACCTCCTGCCCGAAGACAAACTGACTGCGGTGGCTGCGCTCGACGGCAACGGCAAGATCGGCATGGTGGGCGACGGCGTCAACGACGCCCCGGCCCTTGCCAAGGCCGACATCGGGTTCGCCATGGCCGCGGCAGGGTCGGACACCGCCATCGAAACCGCGGACGTGGCCCTGATGGACGACGACCTCAGGAAGATCCCGCGCTTCGTCAGGCTCTCCAGGTCCACCTACGCTATCCTGGTGCAGAACATCACGCTGGCCATCGGCATCAAGGCGATATTCCTGGCCCTGACGTTCATGGACCAGGCGACCATGTGGATGGCCGTTTTCGCAGATATGGGCACCAGCCTTCTGGTGACGGCCAACGGGCTCCGGGCCATATACAAATAGATAACGCAACGTTCGCCGTTCACGGATCGGCAGCGGCAGGGTATGACCCGCGCCCCGCACGCTTTCTTGAGGCTGGAGACTGAAGACCGAAGGCCGAAGACTTCAGGGACACGCCTCTAACCCCATAATCACCTTCCAAGAAAACGTCGTTTTCTTGGAAATTTTGGGACCGCCCCTCGGATCGGTTGAAGCACTAATCACATAACCACTTGACAAACAACACCCCACCCTTTACCGTTGCGGAGAATTATTTTCCTTTAGGATGCATTCTCTTTAATGAAAGGTTTTGGCGGTCGGCAAAGAACATGCCGCCCGTTACGAAAGCGCTCCGATCAATGCGGGAGTATCCTGATGCATCGCTTCGTTCCCTGGAACAGTCAACCGCTTGAGGCCTGGGCGGAAAAATACGCCGAAGGCCGCTTCATCGACCTGGCCGGCCGACGGACTCACTTCATCGAACGGGGACGAGGGCGGCCGGTCGTCCTCATTCACGGCTTCAATCTGGACCATCACTCCTGGATCAAAAATCTCGACGCCCTGGCGGCGCACTTCAAGGTATACGCGCCGGACTTGTGGGGGCACGGCTATAGCACCCGGGAACCTATCGCATACGGATACGACCTCTTCGAAGAGCAGATCCGGCTGTTCCTGGACGCCCTCGATATCCAGAGCGCGTCGCTCATAGGGCACTCCATGGGCGGCGGGACATCCATCGTTTTAGGGCTCAGGCATCCCGATCGCGTGGATAAGCTTGTTCTGGTCGACGCAAGCGGCATCCCCACCCGACTGCCCTTTCAGGCGAAGATTTTCAGGCTCAAGGGCGTCGCGGAGTTTCTTTTGTCCCTGCCTACGGATAGGATCCGGCGCATGAACCTGGCGGATATCTGGATTCATGACCGCGGCGCCCTGACTGAGGATATTTACCGGAATCTCATGGGCTTTCAAAAGATTGAAGGGACCACCCAAGCCTTGCTCGCCATTCTACGGGCGGATTTTTTCAATACCCTGGAAGCCGAAATCAAAGCGCTTGGCGGGTCAGGCATTCCAACGATGATTATCTGGGGCCGCGAAGACGCCGCCCTTCCCGTCGGCAATGCGAAGACGATGAAGGATTTCATCCCGGGCTCCCGGCTGGAGATCCTGGAAAAAGCGGGCCATCTTGCCAATTTCGATCAGGCGGACACATTCAATGAACTGGTGATCGATTTCCTGAATTCGGCGGCATGAGTCCGCTGTCCGTCGCAGGCACATCCGCTTCAGTCTTTCATGAGGGGTTTTAGAGGGTGTTATGGTTTTATGGTTTTATGGTTTTAGAGTGTTATGGTTTTAAGTGACTATTTCAACTTTCGACTTTCATGACGATGACCGGAAAGAGGTGCCGGGAGGATACGGCCTATGAAAGTCGAAAGTTGAGCGACTATGGGATTAAAGGTGTACGCCTTCAGGCTTCAGCCTTCCGCTTCCGGCCTGTCAATACCGAACAATGAGCAGAAATGAATTCCGCTTGACAAGCGACAGCGCATCCTGTAGCGTTATGGATAATGATTCTTCTTTAAGATATATTCTTTTTAATAAGCGATGAACACACATTCCGATTCCGAAAACAGCCTGAGTCGTATGGAGGAGATGGTCTCGAAGCTGAGAGCGCTGGAGTTCCGGCTCACGCCGCAACGGATGGCCGTTCTGGAGGTTCTGGCGGCCGGCGAAGGGCATCCCTCCGTCAAAGAGGTCCATGAGATCGTCAAGCGGAAGTTTCCCACCACCAGCATCGCCACCATTTACAAGACGGTGAATCTTCTCAAAAGGATCAACGAGATTCTCGAGATATCCATTCCCGGCGGGAGCAAACGGTACGAAGGCGGCAAACCCTTTCCCCACCCCCACGTCATCTGTATTCGGTGCAAAAAGGTGATCGATCTGGACCTGGGGCCGCTCAAGGACATCACCACCAGAATTGCAGACGACACAGGATTCGAAATACGGAGTCATCGCCTTGATTTTTTCGGTGTGTGCGGTGATTGCAAAAGCAGAGAAAAGCTGACCCAAAAACAAAGGAGGCAACGCCATGACAAATGACGACCGCAAATTTACGACCACCGACGCCGGGATACCCGTGGCCAGCGACGAATTCTCCCTCACTGTCGGACCTGACGGCCCCATCCTGCTGCATGACCATTATCTGATCGAGCAGATGGCCAACTTCAACCGGGAGATGATTCCGGACCGCCAGCCCCATGCAAAGGGCTCCGGGGCCTTCGGCTACTTCGAGGTGACGCAGGACGTCAGCGCCTACACCAAGGCGGCGGTGTTCCAGCCCGGCACGAAGACCGACGTGCTGGCCCGGTTCTCCACGGTGGCCGGCGAAAGCGGCAGTCCCGACACCTGGCGCGACGTGCGCGGTTTTGCCCTCAAGTTCTACACCACCGAGGGCAACTACGACATGGTGGGAAACAACACCCCTGTGTTTTTCGTACGCGACCCCATGAAGTTCCAGCATTTTATCCACTCCCAGAAGCGCCGGGCGGACAGCGGCCTTCGCGACCACGACATGCAGTGGGACTTCTGGACCCTGTCCCCCGAGACGGCCCATCAGGTCACCATCCTGATGAGCGATCGCGGCGTCCCCAAAAGCTATCGGCACATGAACGGCTACACCAGCCACACCTACATGTGGGTCAACGCCAAGGGCGAGCGCTTCTGGGTGAAATACCATTTCAAAACCGACCAGGGCATCGAGTACCTCACCCAGGAAGAGGCCGACCGGATCGCCGGCCAGGATGCCGACTACCATCGCCGGGACCTGTTCAATGCCGTCAAGCGGGGAGATTACCCCAGCTGGACCCTGAAAGTCCAGATCATGCCCTTCAAAGAGGCCGAGACCTATCGGTTCAACCCCTTTGACCTGACCAAGGTCTGGCCCCACGCCGACTACCCCCTGCACGAAGTGGGCCGCCTGACCCTGAACCGCAACCCCGACGATTTTCACACCGAGATCGAGCAGGCGGCCTTCGAGCCGAACAACCTGGTGCCGGGTATCGGTCCCAGCCCGGACAAGATGCTCCTCGCCCGCCTGGTGTCCTACGCCGACGCCCACCGGGCACGCCTGGGCCCCAACTACAAGCAGATCCCGGTCAACCGCCCGAAAAGCCCGGTGCACAGCTACAGCAAGGGCGGTGCGATGCGAATCGACAACGTCTCCGATCCGGTCTATGCGCCCAATTCAAAGGGCGGTCCCAAGGCCGACGCCGAACGCTATCCCGAGACGGCCGTCTGGAGCGCCGACGGCAAGTTCATCCGCGCCGCCTACACCAAACGCAAGGACGACGATGACTTCGGACAGCCCGGCACCCTGGTACGCAAGGTGATGGATGATGCACAGCGCGACCGTCTGGTGGCCAACGTCGTCGGACATCTCAAAAACGGCGTATCGGAGCCCGTGCTGACGCGCGCCTTCGAATACTGGCGCAACATCGACAAGGAGATTGGGGACCGCATCGCCAAAGGCGTGAAGGGCGACTGATCCCACCGGATTCTCTACAGGCCCGCCGGCACTTCCGACGGCGGGCCCCCGCACATAAACGACATCGGGGGGCGACCGTGCCGCGTCGAGGCCGATCGCTCCCGATCATCATGCCGGAATGATACCGGAAAGATTGATCTCCGTTTTGCGTGGATAGGTATAATTACCCAGACCGGATGAGATCTTCTTCTTATGCATTTGAGTAATTATGCTTATTTACAAAAAAAACCTTTCTCCTGTAAGGCATTCCCAAAGCAATTGACATCATCCCTTTTCTCACCCCCAGGCGGAGATTGACATCCTCCACGGCCTTCCCAGGCTCAGCGGCTTTTACCTCTTTCTGAAACGGTACGACGAAGGCACCCTCCGGGAACAGAACGGCTTGTTTCTTCACGATAGCCGTTTTGACCGTCCCCAAGTCCCGACAAGATCAACCTCAACAAAAGGAGGTCGGTTATGGGCATCAAAAACAAAATTTTATCAACACTGTACGGCATCTTTCCAATCGTTCTCACATTGGCTTTCAGTTCGCCGGCTGCTGCGGATGAAGCGGATTTCCCCTGGCCGGAGGTCTGTTTCACCGTACGCCAATGAGTTTTCCAAAGGCCATCACCAGCAATTCATCGACTGGTCCAATTCGCGGCACGCCGCCGAAGGGGTGACCTGTACTTCATGTCACTATGTGCATCAATTGGGTATTGCGCCTACCCGCTCTCAAACCATGGCTGCAGGCTCCAAACAATGCTTCCTGTGCCACGAAATGGTAAACAACAACCTGGGTCACGCCATCCATTCGTTTGCCAACTGTTTGGGCTGCCACATGCCCAGAATTGCCAAGAGCGCGGAATCCGGTGATATTCACAGCCATGTGTTCAAGGCGCTGCTGCCTTCGGATACGATGAAAAATCCGGTCATACCGAATTCATGTCAAGCCTGTCACAAGCACAAAAAGGATGATCTGAAAGATCTCCAGGAGGATTGGGAGAAACTGGCGCGCCTGCCGAAGCCGATTGGCCAGACCATCGATTTTGTCGAATAAAACACTTCAAAACAGTCCTGCAGGAGTGACCGATGACCGACATTATTCGTATCCGAAGTCTGCTCATAGCTGCGGGGGCGTTAACCCTGGTGGGCGTAATGTCTATCAGCGGCGTAGCCGGAGCCGCGGAAGAGGTTGCATCCGCCATCCGGCGCTATAAGGAGCATGAAGCCAGCACCGGCTACTATGAAGAATACGAGGTCCTGCCTCGCCGCCGGCGTCCTTTTGTTGAAATACCCGGCGTCAGGCGAGGTATTTTTCCTTATAGTCCTGGTGCCGCCAGGGTGCGGATACGCAATCACCTGGCCGATTCTCACCAAGGCATCAAGTTTTACGCCAACCTGCGCTGTGAAGACTGTCACATTAACGAAACCCATGATATCCATACGACACGGGCAAACCTCACCTGTCGTCAATGCCATGGCGGAGAACCCATAGCCGGTATCGAACACTATTTCTCGTCCATGAATCCCATACGCAGACATGCCTATGTATGCGCCAAATGTCATGAGGGCTCCAGCGTTTCTTTTGCTTCCTATATCGTTCATCAACCCGACCCCGGATCAATGGGAGCCCGAAAAAACTTTCCCGCACTGTACTACACCTATTGGTTCATGCTTGTGCTCCTCATCGGCACATTGGCCTTTTTTATTCCCCATAGCTTTTTGGTGGGGTTAAGAGAATTATTGGAGAAAAAGAGGACGAAAAAAAATGACGGTGACGATGCACATTAAGCGATTCAGTATATCGGACCGCCTGTTTCACCTTTTCCTGATGCTGACGTTCATTATTCAGACCGCAACGGGATTAGGCCGCCTGTTTGTTGCCACAGCGTGGGGGAAGCAACTCAACGCTGTTTTTGGCGGATATGAAAATTCACTTTCCATCCACAAGTGGGTGGGTGTGTTGATGCTGGTCGGTTTCCTGATTCACACCCTTTTTCAGTTGACCCGATTGGATTGGAAAAATCCGGTCAAGAGCATCTTGGGTCCGGACTCATTGGTACCCAATCTTCAGGATTTGAAGGATTTTGTCCAGCAAATCAAGTGGCTTTTCGGTATCGGTTCACGGCCGGCATTGAATCGCTGGGCTTATTGGGAAAAGTTCGATTACTGGGCGGTCTATTGGGGATTGCCGTTGCTGGCAGTTACCGGTCTGATGCTGACGGCGCCGTTGTTGACCAGTCGATTTTTCCCCGGCTGGATCCTGAATATCACAGCGCTCCTGCACAGAGCCGAAGCAATTTTGGCCATCACCTACATTTTTATCGTGCATTTTTTCATCGGCCACCTTCGGCCTTCCAGTTTTCCGATGAATGAGGCTATGTTTTCGGGGAGTGTTTCTGTTGATGAAGCCGAAGAGGAGAAACCGGCATGGGTCGACCGGTTGAGGAAACAAGGCAAACTGGAAAACGCAGAAGCCGTGATGCCGCCCCCCTGGTTCAGGGTAATATACTTCATATTCGGTTATACCGTCCTGATCATTGGCGTCTACCTGTTGATTAACGGTATTATTAACAGCCGTTATATCACCTTGCACTGATTTATCTTCACCAGAAGACAGCGTCCGCTCATATTCCGCTCTCATAGGCTGAAGGGGCCGGAAAAATTAAAAAAGCCGGGACAAGCAGGTCTTAGGGTCGAGCCTGCCTGATCCCGGCATAGAGCAACACTTCATTGAATCAACGCGTTATGTCATGTCTTTACATCATGATGCAGGTTTTGGTGCGAAGGCCGCTGTCCTTGGCGACCGCCTTATAGCACGAACTGCGTTCCTCCATGCTGGTTGTGCAGTAATCACAGGATCTGAGAGCATCCATCATTCTCTTTTTTCCCATTGCACAGCACATGGCGGCTTTATCCTTCCGATATGATGTTTCCACAGCATGTGACGATTCCATAGCAACCTCCTGATAAACTCGATTTCATGACAGTTACTGTCTTTCCCTGTCATGCGTCTTGAATCAAAACATAATATCTGACGACCACAAATCAATCGGGAGGCATTGGATTCGTACAGCAACAACGCGCAGTGAAACCACGGATCCGTGCTGGTGCGGTCGTCATGTTTCGGTGTTCGCCTCCCGGTCCCGCCGTGCAGCCGTCAGCCCATTTGTCGGATCCCCTTCCGACAGCATCCGATTCAGGATCTTACGCTCCTCGGGTCCCGGCACGACACCGCCGATTTCCGCTTCGATCACGGTGACGCCGTCTTCTCTGGTGATCGTGACGGATGCTGTGGCGCGACCTTTTGGGTCGATGGCCGTGATGACCCAGCTGCATGTAATCGTTTCACCCACATATACGGGTCCTTTGAATCGGAAGTTCATCGCGGACGCCAGCCATCCAATCTGTCCGCCGATTTCGGTAACCAGGCTTGCCGCCAGAAGTCCATGACAAATCGGTGCCGGAAAATTCCGTGCTTCAGCAAAACGTGCATCGAAATGAACCGGGTTATAGTCCCGCGATATCCGGGCGAAACGGATAACGTCTTCATCTGTAAAGGTCCGTGAGATTCTGAATGTGTCCCCAACCTGAAGGCCCTCGGCGGCCCGTTCCCTGAAACCTGGCATTTGTCATACTCCTCCGTCGTGCCGGTGATTGAAACAGTGCTGATCCCATCGCGCCGCTTAACCGCGCTTTTCGAATTCGATCGGCATCTTAAAATATTTTTTCCAACCAAGTCAATCCGTACAAGCCCCTGTTGCCGAACCGGCATCAATGCGTTGCAGCAGGGCGTGGGTCCTACCCTTCCGGCACCGACCCATGAAAGTCGGAAGTTACGTTAAACGATGTCCAGGTTGAGCAGGCGCGCACGTCTTTACATCTCTGCTTGACAATTGCCTTTTGACAATATAGGGAATGACCCCATATACTATATTTGACGGGAGGATGACATGGCGTTTTGTGGAACGGGCCAGGACAAGGAACGGCTGATCAAGCGGCTCAACCGCATCGAGGGGCAGATCAGAGGGGTAAGCGGCATGATCGAGAACGACCGGGACTGCATAGAGGTTCTTCGGCAACTGGCCTCGGTCTCCGGTGCCGTTCGGGGCGTCTGGGTGCAAATCGTCGGGGATCACCTGCGGGGATGCATTCAGGAAGCATCATTGCACGAAGGCAACAGAGACCGCCTCATTGATGAGCTCATTGACCTCCTCGGAAAAATCCGATAGCGGTATACAATTACGATAACACAGCTCAACTTTCGACGTTCGTGACGGTGGTTATGTGATTATGTGAGCACGGGAGTACCCCTTCAGACTTTAAAGTTCTTTAGCGTTCTTTGCGTCTTTGCGTGAAAACATCTTTTTCAAGCGCCTTCCGAAAGAAAATCCGTCTCACGCAAAGCACGAAACGGCGCTTTTTAACGCAACTTTCGGTAAAAAGACTATAGACTGAAATATGATGAAAGTCGAAAGTTGAGAATACAGAAAAAGGGAACGGCGATTTCCATGCAAGAAAAAACGATCAGACGGATACGGCACGAGCATAATTTCGACGGCGCCCACCAGGAAAATGAAAAGAAGACGTTGAGCGTGATTATCCTCACCGGCATCACCATGCTCGCTGAAATCATCGCCGGCGTCGTGACAGGGTCGATGGCCCTCCTGGCGGACGGTTGGCATATGGGAACCCACGCGTTTGCGTTGGGCATCACCTACTTCGCATATGTGATGGCCAGACGGTTTTCCGATTCCTCGAAATTTGCTTTCGGCACCGGAAAATTCGGCATTCTGTCGGCCTACACCAGCGCATTGTTTCTGGGGGGCACCGCCCTTTACATGATTGTCGAATCGTTGAGTCGTTTCGTCCATCCGGTGAATATCGCCTTTGACGAGGCCATTCTTGTCGCGATCATCGGCTTTGCGGTCAATCTCCTGAGCATTCGGATACTGCACGGCAAAGGCGGCGAACATCATGGACACGACCATGAGCACGATCACCGTCACGACCATTCTCACCATACGCACGACCATAACCTCCGTGCGGCCTATCTGCATGTCATAGCGGATGCATTGACTTCCGTACTCGCAATTGCGGCGCTGATATCGGGAAAGTTTTTTGGATGGTCTTTTCTCGATCCGGTTATGGGTATTGTCGGCGGCCTTCTGATCGCAAGGTGGGCCTGGGGGCTCCTCCGGAGCAGCGCGTTGATTCTGCTGGACGCCCACAGGGACAAAGACATCCATTCCGCCATTGTCGACGCCATTGAATCGGACGGCGACAGTATTGTTGCGGACCTTCACGTCTGGCCGCTGAATGCCGACGATCTTGCGGCCGCCATTACCGTCGTCTCAAAAGCGCGCCGATGCCCGTCGGAATACGGCTCCCGGCTCTCCCATCTGTCGCGGCTGAAACACACGACGGTTGAGACCCATGTCCACACGGACAAGTTTTGCGCGTTTACACATAACTGATGCCGTATCGCTTTTCCCCAATCCCTTGAGCCGAACAAAACCGCTTTCCCCTTTCCTTAATGAGAAAAATGCAGCAATCAATAACGCAACCGTCCACGTCCGTTATGGCGACCGAATAGGGACTGAAAGCTGAAGGGGCACAAAGGCTCCGTTCGTCACAAGCACACCCCTTCAGCCTTCCGTCTTCAGCCTTCAGAGACCGAAGGCGGCCACCCCATGATCGGTCACGAGAATACAAGTTCACGCTCAAATGACGTTGCACACGCATCCCACGGGAAAAATTTCGGCGATGGGGCCCCAGGAATCCGGGATTGACATGTCGCTGCAGCACTGAGATATTGTATTATGATTGCGATAACCAACATTGTCATCTTTTTTGCCGTACTGGTCGTCAGTTACCCGGTCGCGACCATGGTTTTAGCCCTCTTGACCTGGTTTCGAAAGCGCCGGGCCATGAAAACCGAGGATCGCCTTGAACGGATTGAACGGATTGATGCATCCACAGACAGGCTGAAAGACCGACTCTTTATCGTCTTCATCGTAGCGTCATTTTTTGTAATCGCGCCGTTTCTGGCGATATTGCTGATCTTCGGCGAACGATGATCACCCAGGTCGGTTTGTCCGCGCACCGCCGTCGGTCTGCCGCCCACCGCATCCGAGGAACAGCGAAGCGGTACGCCTGAAACGGCATCGCATCCGTCACGATCATGACGCTCGGATCCCATTTGTGCCTTTGTGTCAAGGGTGCGTTACCCTCCCACCTGAAAAACGTTACCGGCGTTAATTCATTATCAGGATTAAGTGATTAGAGGCGTGCCCCTTCAGTCTTCACCCTTCGGTCTTCAGCCTCAACAGCCGGCACCAGGGGATCTGTTTCGGCACAAATCGTGCAGTACCTTGATATTTTCCGATCCGGAACTCACCAGATCGGGTTGCAAAATGTTCGAGCAGAAAAGGGTTTGTCATGATGTCTGTAGAAACCGTCGACACCCTCATTGTCGGCGGCGGTCTGAGCGGTATTTATGCCGCCTGGCTGCTGTCCCGGAAAAACACCTCCTTCGTTGTCCTTGAAGCGCGTGAGCGCATCGGCGGCAGGATTCTATGTCCTGGGTACCAGGGGTTTTTCTCCGATCTCGGCCCTTCCTGGTACTGGCCGGCGATTCATCCGAAAATAACGCACCTGATTGAAACCCTGGGCCTCAACAGCTATCCCCAGTTTGAAACGGGCCTGGGACGTTTTCAACGATCCGACGGCGCCGTCCAGACCGTCCGCGGATATCCCATGGAACCGCCTTCCCGGCGACTTTTCGGGGGCATGCATTCACTGATCCGGAAACTCCGCGAAGGCATTCCTGAAAACGCCGTGAGATGCAATCACCCGGTGTGCGACATCGAAAAAACAGTCGGCGGCATTCTGGTCAGCGTCGGCGAGCTGGAAAAACCGCCCTGGGCCCGGTTCAGGGCCAATCAGTTGATTCTCGCCCTGCCGCCCCGTCTTGCCGCCGCCACCATTCTCTTTACGCCTGAACTGTCCCACCAACTGACCCAGGCAATGCTGAAAATCGGGACGTGGATGGCGGGCCAGGCAAAATTCTCCGCCATATACGACGAACCCTTCTGGCGGCAGACGGGCCTCTCCGGCCAGGCCTTCAGCGAGCGCGGGCCCCTGGGCGAGATCCACGACGGATCCAACCACGACAAGGGGCCCTTTGGTCTCACAGGCTTTGTGGGCATTCCCGCGGCCCAACGCAACCAGACCGCTACCCTGACCGATGCGATCATGGCCCAACTGGCCGTCATCTTCGGCGCCCAGGCCGCCCGGCCCACGGCCTTTTTTTACCAGGACTGGGCACGCGAACGCTTCACGGCCACCACATTCGATCAGCCGCCGATGTACACGCATCCCCAATACCACGTCCCCGCCGGCAGAAGCGCCATCTGGGACGGCACCTGCCATTTCGCCGGCACGGAAACCGCCGACGTCCAAGGCGGGTATCTCGAGGGCGCTCTGGGCGCCGCCGAGCGCGCGGTCATGAACATTCTGGGTTAGCACGGCCTTGTGGCAGCCGGCCGATTGACCGCAATGGTATCATTCAACGCTGACTTTCATGATGGTAACCGGCCTATGAAAGTCGAAAGTTGCGTTATCAGAAAAAAACGGAAAATATTCTATGGGATTTGCTGAAGAAAAAAACAACCCTTTTGCCGGCATCGCGTCATATTGCCATGCCTGCATCATGAATCAGGCTCGTTCAGCAGCGCGTTTTGCGGAACTCACTGAAGACCAAACCGAACGCATCATCGCCGCGGCCAGGGCCGCCCTGGAAAAAGCCAAGGCAGGAGATATATTGGTTCAGCATGTCGTTCGCCGTGTGGCGGACGCGATCATTCAGGAACTGGGTGAATCGCCGGCCTTTGACATCTACGCGAAACTGAAAGAAAAATCCAACATTCTCTCTTTGAAATACGCAGGCATGCTTCAGAAAACGATAGACGACGACGAATGTCCGTTTGAAACCGGATTGCAGATTGCCGCGGCGGGGAATGTCATAGATTTTGGTGCCAGAAGTTATGATACGATGAATCTGGACGAGGAACTCCGGATCCTTACCGAAGTCCCCTTTGCCCGATATGATATCGCGCCGCTGAAAAAAGCGCTTGAAAGCGCGGCAACACTCCTCTACCTCTTTGACAACAGCGGTGAAATTGTTTTTGATAGGCTGTTCATAGAGGTGCTCCAGCGGCTTTATCCGAATCTTCGGATAGTGGGGGCGGTCCGCGATAAACCGATCATCAATGATGCGACATTGGAGGATGCCAAAACCGTCGGACTTGACCGCCTTATACCGGTCATTTCCAGCGGCAGCGTATACCCGGGAACGATTCTTGCCGAAACGACCGCGGCGTTTCAGCAGGTATTTCAATCCGCGGACGTGATTCTTTCCAAAGGTCAGGGGAATTTTGAGACGTTGTGGCCGTTGGGGGATGATCGGATTTTCTTTTTATTGCGCATTAAATGCGACTATGTGGCGGCCCTGTCCAGGGTCAAAAAAGATACCCTGGTGCTGATGCACGGATTACAGCCATGACAACGGCTTTGTGCAACGCGGCTTTCAGACGCGGGAGGCTTGCCCGTGATCGACCGCCGTTCCTATCGATCGGGTCACGGACGCGTAAAACGAACCGGGAATCGGAGGCGGTCGGGGTGGGACTCGGCAGGGGTGCAAAAAAAATGAATTGCCAGCCTCAGGTTGGCCTGGGCCCACTGGAGGGGTACGTGATCGTTTGGCGTATACGCGTTTTTTTCCAGGAAGTAGGCCTCGGGACACAACAGCCTCCCGTCCGCCGATTCGGTAAGCTGGCGTAATGCACGATTGAGATGATAGGCTTGAAGGCCTTCTCCATCTTTCGTCAGGCTGGGTTGATGGGCATAAATGCAGGAAATCAGCGCGTCAAAAATGCACCACTGGGCCTCCCGGCCGAACCTGATATGGGCATCCCGGGCTTGCATGGTGTCGGAGAAGTCCCGGGTTCGTTCCTTCGTCCTGAAAATCTTCCGGTAGTCCGGACACCAGTATGAATCGTTCAGGTATCTTCTGATCCCGATATGGCCTTCCAGATTTTCCTTGACGTCCCTGAGGATCACGGCCGCCTGATCCCGGGAAACCACGTTCAACGGATAGATGAGAAACAGGAGGGCGGCATCGTACCTTCTTGACGGCCGGGACTCATACGGCAGGATCGTTTCCAGAACGGTCTCTCCCCTGGCGCGCAACCCTGCCACGTCAGGTCCGGCATTGCCGTCCAATCCTGAAAACTCGCGCAGACCCGCAACCACCGTCCCGATGGAGGATGCGCTGACCTTGCGCTCTTCTTCCCAGTGCCCGCTGTCTTTATCTTCCCAATATCGTATGGTCTGAAAATACGCTACAAGATCCGTCAGACATGCCTGTTCGTCTTCCGTCCACGGCACCGCTTTTGCTTTCGCCAGCCGGCTATAAAACCAGAGGAAATAGCCCAATGCGTCGTTTTGCGCGTGGGCCCACTTCTGATCGAGTTCTCTCAGCCGCCTGCCGTCGAATCGAACGTGCGGGCGGTTCATTGGATCTGACGCCAACAAAGGATCCTGAATGATCGCTCTCATTCTTTTGCGCTGCGACTGAAAAAAAGTCATCAGCGTTTCGGCCGTTTGAGCCGCCGCCGCGATATCGCCCCACTGATAGTGGGCATGAGCGATATGAACATTGTCTCTGACCCAGACATACTGATAACCGGAAGAATCCTGATCCGGTGCCGTGGTTGCGGGAAACAATCCGTTTCCCAGCCGCTTGAAATCGAACGTACCGTGAGATCTGAGAAAACCGTAAAGTTTCACGGCATCCTCTCGGCCATACCGATCCAACAGATAACCGGCAATCAATTCATCCTTCTTCTTCATTTTTCAGTCCAAACCCAAGCAGACAACTCATGACCCGACGAAGCCGTTTCGATCCGGTCAACTCCTGCAAAAAGGCGCTTTCGATATTCTTCTCACCCTCAAATTTTTGATGTGACAGGGCAAGCTTGAAGGCCTTGATCGTCATGTGGGTCAGCCGGATGGAGAGCGCAGCAGAGACCAGAACGGCCATGCATTCCGCAAGCCCGACAACCGCGTTGATATCTGCCAGATTTCCGGAATAGCGATATATCCGAAGAGCCAGGATAGCAATGCCGGATAAAATCAAGAGAATGGCAATCACATAGGTCGAACCGTAAAGTGCCCAGTCTTCAAGGGCAAATGAGATTCTTCGTTTCTCAACAAACTGTTCATACCGGTCTTTCCGGACCTCTGAATAATATCTGCCGATGACCATGATTCGCAAATTGATATTGGTACAAAGAAGATCGACATACAGGCAGGCCGGAGGAATCAACGCCAGCAGTACAATACTCGTACGACTGGCATCCTTGGCGAATCCCAATCCGGCGGCACCCAGAACCGCGCAAATGACGAGTTTCCACTTCAACAGATCCGAGCGCGTTTTCTGAGATGCCAGTATTTCGTCCGCCAGCTTTGTCTGACGATCGGTATCCTGTCCCATTTTCACCCCCCTCCCGTATCAGCGCCGACCCATTCCGCCGGTGAACGGCAAAAAATCGTCAGACCATCCGGCATCCCGGCGAAAAAAGCGATAAAGCCGATATTCTGTCGTTTCCGGATCGGACGTGCTTCTCGTGCGAAACTATACGAAATCGGATTTTCGAGGTCAAGGATGAACAGCGAGGGAACGTCGAAAGTCGGCTACCCTGAAAATACGATGCAATTGGGGTCGACAATGTATTGGCGCGGGCAACTTCCATGCGTATAGTTATGTGAATAGACCCGACAGTCGGCCGCTCTTCGGTCGGACACGCCGGATCCCGAACGCATCGGGCCCCGGCACTCAATCATCACTCAACACCAAGAAAAAGGAGCGTCGCGATGAAAACTGCAGGAAACAAAATGGTCGGAAAATGGTGGTTCTTATCCCTGATACTCTTATTTGTGGTTCCCATCGGGTGCGGTCCGGCCCTGGTGGGCGGCGGCGCTGCGGGAGGGTACAAAGTCGGCAGCGATGAGCGTAATATGGGAGGAATGGTGGACGACACCGCGCTCTCGGCAAATGTCAAGACCGCCCTGGCAAAATCACCCGATGTCAGTGCAGCCAAAATCGACGTGGATGTCGTCGGCGGGGTTGTGACGCTGACCGGTGTCGTGGACGGCAAACAGCATGCCGCCAGGGCCGTTGAAATCGCGGGGAACGTCTCCGGCGTCAAATCCGTTCGGGACAACCTTCAGATCGGGAAACTGAGCGCCGGCGATTACGTCGACGATGCGGTGCTGGTGAGTAAAATCAAAGCCAAATTGATGGCGGAACCCGGTGTTCACTCCCTCAACATCGACGTTGACGCCGACAAGGGCGTTGTCACGCTGACCGGTATGGTTGAAAACGAAAAAGAGAAATCGCTTGCATTGAGCGTCGCCCGAAGCGTTGAGGGCGTGGTGCAAGTGGTGGACAACCTCGAGACGAGCAACCCGTGATTCGACCGGAAAGTCGTCCAGGGATCATCGGCGGTAAGCGCTCAGTGAAGCACCGGAGCAGCGCCGCTTGCGCAAACGAAGAACGCAACATCGACTTTTGCGACAATGACCGAATAGACAGTGCCAAAAACTGAATAAAGGAGATAAACATGATAGGATACGCAGCCACATTTCTGATTATCGCCATTATCGCCGGCGTATTGGGTTTCACCGGCATCGCCGGCGTCGCCGTCGAAATTGCATGGATAACCTTTGTCATTGGTCTGATTCTGGCGGTCGTGTTTATGGTTCTCGGCCGACGGCCTCGCATATAGGTATGTGAGGCGGGCCGAATCCTGATTCACACGATTTTTGCAGCCGGCGGGGAGCGGTCCGCATTGCGCTTCCGAAAAGGCGCCCGCCGGCTGCCGATCTCACGGTGGGACCGCACCTCACGCCCTCGCGATATTCGAGGCGGAGCGGTTACGTTTTCCGAAAGCGGCGTGTTCTTCCGGGTTACGTCCTTCCGGTACGGCGCAATCTGCGATTGACAGACCAACGATACAGCCTTGACAGCACCTGGCGAATCCAGGGCAGCCCGATGATCATTGCCGGAAGCTTCAATATGGGAACCCGCTTCATCAGCAGGACGTATGCGTCGATTTCCGAGAGCGTTTGCCGGTTCTCATCCTGAACATGCAATGCCTTCAATGCCTTTTCAGGGTCGATGCCCATCGAACGCAGAAAACGCTCCTTGCCCGTGATATCGATCCACTGGATATCGTCTTTTGAGCGCCCCGACAGTTTCTCATAGGTCCGCCTGTCCTTGACGCACTGCGGGCACGCCCCGTCGTAATAGACCCGGATCCGGGGTTTATCCCGTACCATCTTCCCGCTCCTCCTCGTAACGGCTCGGCAGCTTCTGTCGGCGGTCTTCCTGCTTCAGCATGTCCATCACTTCGTCCTCACTCACATCGTTCCAGTGCCGATAGGCTTCCGCCACGGCAAACCGGCCGCCTTCGCGGATGTTAACGCAGAAGACGCCCTCCGTAAGATCCGCAATATCCGCTGCCGCCCGGTCATGCGCCGTGGGGATCGCAGCGATCAGCGTATCCGCCCCGGCGTTTCGCAGCGCTTCGACGGCGGTTTTCATGGTGAATCCGGAGGCCAGCCCGTCATCCACGAGGATCACCGGACGCCCTTTCACCTCCGGGAAAGGCCGCTTTCCCCGGAACCGCTCCGACCGACCCGCCACCTTTGACCGGGTCTTTCGGATGCCCTCCGCGATCTGTTCTTCCGACAATCGCAGTTGCGCGATCAGGGCGGTGTTCAATTGGCAGGTCCCGTCGAAGGCCAAAGCACCATAACCGGCCTCCGTATCCCAGGGCAGCGTGATCTTGCTGACCACCGCCACGTCGAAAGGCAGCCCCAGGCGATCCGCCACAGCCAGCCCCACCGGAACCCCGCCTGCGGGAATCCCGAGAACAATGCCGTTATCCAGCGGATAAGGCGCCAGCATCTCGCCGAGCAGAATCCCGGCATGGATCCGGTTCTCGAAAACCCCAACCCGGCCCCTCAAATCCGTCCGCTCATGAATGCCGACAATAGCCATCAAGTTTGCTCCTTCCATAATAACGTAATCTGAGCATTTATCCGCCCCCGGTCAAATCCGTTCAGGGACTGAAGGCTGAAGATTATCATTCTGAAGGCACAGGCTTCGTTTCGTGGTCTTGGATGATAAATACGGAGGGTAACGGATCAGGCAGGAAGGAAAAACGATGCCCGGAAGAAGGGCAAAAAAAAATGAGGCAACCCTGCTACCGTGTCATAGTCTTCCAACTACGATTTAGGCCAGCGGCTTTGCGTCCCACCCTTTCGGATAGTTTGCTTTTCTCAGATCTTAAAATAAAACCCGATCAATGAATGTCAAGTGAATTTTTGAAATCTGTTCGTCAACGCCCCACTCATCTGAATGATTCAACTTTCGGCTTTCATGACGGTGACCGGATAGAGGTGCCGGGAGGATACGGCCGAGCCCATTCAGCGGCACTTGAACGAAATCGCGCGGGGCGCGGTCCGTATCCTCCCGGCACCGGCCTATGAAAATCGACAGTTGAATGAATTACACCAGGCGGTAATCATCGGGGCTGATCAAAACGGATATCCAGTTAACCTGCCATCTATGACGCCGGAAGTCTTCGCATGGGTGCCGGTGTCGAACAACCAGGCGCTGATCGCCGGAAAAGCCGCTTATATCCTCAATTCTCTGTCCGCCTATCGATCAGCCCAGAAAGAGGTTCCTGAAATTGCGAGAGACGTTCTCTTCGTTCCCGCACTGAAAGGTCCGAGGGGGACCCGCTGGGCCTGTGAACATCTGGTCTACAACTATATCATTCCCTTTCGTCTCAAAAACATGTGATCGCAAGGCTCCCTTCCAGAGCCAACGTCCCTGTTGAAAAAGGAAAGACCCACACCTTTGCGATCGCCGACCGGGATCTGAGATTTTTCGACGCCGAAACCGGTATCAGCAAAAATGCCGGCATCGGCCCCTGAACACCCTAAACCGGGTCAATCACAACTCACCGCTTATCCACCACAAGGATCGTTATGACAGCCGTCCAGGAAACACTTGTTGAAGAGAATCCGACGATGGGAGGATACTGGCTGGACAACCGGAAGGTGCTGTCGGCGGCAATGATAGCACCCGCGATTCTGTATATCGTCGCAATGATCGGATTTCCGCTGGTCCTTGCCGTATTTTACAGCTTGAGCGATGCCACAACAGGATCCGCCGAGCTGCATTTCATCGGACTGAAAAATTTCCAGGCCGTCCTCGGGGACCCAATTTTTCGAAAAGCGCTGATGAACACGTTTATTTTTACGCTTTCTTCCCAGATCATCGTCCTCATTTTGTCCAATATTCTTGCGATGGTCCTTTCCGCCGACTTCCGGGGGAAATGGCTGGTTCGGTTTCTGATTCTTCTCCCCTGGACGGTGCCGATTTCCCTGCTGTTCGGATTGATCTTCACCTTTACGGATATGACAGTGGTGTATGTCCTGACGCGCGGCGGCCCTGTTCACAGCACCCAGGTGCTCAATGAACCGGCCACCCTGGATCATCTTCGGGAACTGCTGTTTCACACCCTGTTCTATAAATATTTCAACTTTCGACTTTCATGATGGTAACCGGAAAGAGGTGCCGGGAGGATACGGCCTATGAAAGTCGAAAGTTGAGTAAATATCTCTTCAATACCGTCTGGGTCGGCATTGTGGTGGTCGTCATTACATTGCTCATTTCCGTTCCCGCGGCATACAGCCTGGAACGGTGGAGCGGAAAGCTCGGGGAAAATCTGGGCATCGGCATTTTCATGACCTATCTCGTCCCGCCGACACTGCTGTTCATCCCCCTTTCAAAGATCATCAGCCTGCTCGGACTTCACGAATCACTGGGTGCTCTGATCCTGATCTACCCCACCTTTACCATTCCTTTCTGCACATGGCTTCTGATGGGTTTTTTCAAGTCCATTCCAAAAGACATCGAGGAACAGGCCATGATCGACGGATGCAGCCGATTCGGCGCGATGGTGAAAATCGTTTTCCCGCTGTCCGTATCCGGTATCCTGACGGTTGTGGTGTTTGCGTTTACCTTGACCATGCATGAATTTATCTATGCCTTGTCGTTTGTTTCCGTATCGGCCCAGAAAACGATCAGTGTCGGTGTTCCAACGGAGCTGGTCAGGGGGGATGTCTTCCGGTGGGGACCCCTCATGGCGGGGGCGTTGATTCCCTGTATTCCCGCGGCGATCCTGTACACCTTCTTTCTGGATCGTTTTATCTCCGGCTTCACGATGGGGGCCGTGAAATAGCACCCCCCCCCTCCACATCACGCATGGGAATCGCCGGTCCATGATTCCCTTGAAAAGTAAAATAACGATGTGAGTTGCCAAATTCTGTTTAATAGATATTCTTATTAAATATACAACTTTCGGGATTCATCGGTCGGGGCCGGTAGAATACGGCCCGCGCCGTGGACGGTTTCATTCAAGTGTCGCCGGAACCTGCTGGGTTGCTTCCCTGCACGCAACCCGTCCAGGCCGGTGATCCTCCTGTTGAGACTGAAGGCTGAAGACTGAATGGGGTGCGTCCGCCACGGACGGTGTCTTTATGCCCTTCAGGCGGCCGCCGCTTTGCAGAGACCGCCACGAAAGCCGGAAGTTGAAATATCAATGCTCGCCTTCTTCGCGCTTCACCGACGTCAACCCCTTGCCATGGAGACGTAACATGAAGGGAATTATCCGGAAAACAGCCAGGGCCGCAATGGTGTTTCTGTTCATCCTTTCCGCCGCCAACGGTGTTGCAGCCGCTTTTGATGAGATCGTCGTATTCGGCGACAGTCTGTCGGACAACGGTAATCTCCTCCTGATCGAAAACCAGCCCCGGCCGGATCCGGCCATCTATTATCAGGGACGCTTTTCCAATGGTCCGGTGTGGGTCGAATATCTGGCCGACCTGCCGCGTCTGAATACGTCCCTGGATGACCGTGCTCTCGGCGGTGCTCAAACCGACGGACTGGTGCCGCCGGGCCTGGTTGAACAGGTGAACGTCTACATCGCTGTCGAGGGCCCCCCGTTGTCCCGCGATTCACTCTTCATCATATGGATTGGTGGAAATGATTTCCTCAACGGAAACGGAGACTTCCAGGCTTCGGCGGACAACATCGAAACGGCGATGGCGCGTCTTGTGGCGAATGAGGCCCGGCATATACTGGTGTTGAATCTGCCCGACCTGGGCGCCATTCCCGACACCCTGGGCACGCCGGAAGCTGCCGCGGCAACTGCTTTTTCGCTCAATTTCAACGCCGAACTGGGCAACCTGATCACCCGGTTCATTGGCGAACACCCGGCGGTCGCTTTTTACGAATTCGATGTATTTTCTTTTTTCCTGGAGATTCTAAACGATCCTGCCGCCTTCGGCTTCAGCAACGTGACCGATCCGTCGCCTAATTTTCAAATCGAAAATAATTTTGACGGTGCCGGGCATCTTTTCTGGGACGAAAGACATCCCACCACGGCCACACACGCCCTCCTCGCCGACCGAGTGTTGGCGGCGTTGGCGGAACAGATGCCCCCACCTCCGGACACGGATCAGGACGACGACGATGACGATTCGACCTGTTTCATCAGCTCATCGATACGATGAGGACGTATCTCAGTCTGGAGACGTAAGCGATGCGCACGGCATGACCATCAACACCGCATCCGATGGCCTTCCATGCTGCATTCGGCAAGGGGACGGAAAGGACCCTGCATCTGGATTTCACGCAACTTTCGACTTTCATGATGGTGACCGGATAGAGACTGAAGCCTGAAGGGGGATAAGCGCTCCGTTCGTCACGAGTCCCCCTATAGTCTTCAGTCTCAAAAATCCTTACGGGGCCTGCCGGCACCGGCCTGTGAAAGTTGAAGTTTTCAATCATCAAGCAGAGGAGGGGACCGTGAACAAGAACATCATTCTGCTGTCAGACGGCACCGGCAACGGTGCGGCCAAACGAAACAAAACCAATGTATGGCGGCTCTACGATGCCCTGGACCTGCATCGCGACGACCAGATCGCGTTCTACGACGACGGTGTCGGATCCAAGGAGTTCCTGCCGTTCAAACTCCTTGGCGGCGCCTTTGGCTGGGGCCTGAAAAGAAACGTCCGAAGGCTCTACAAGTTTCTCTGCCGCACCTACAAATCCGGCGACAGAATTTATCTCTTCGGCTTCAGCCGCGGCGCTTTTACGGTAAGAATGCTGGCGGGCATGATCGATTACTGCGGCGTATACACCGACTACAGGAACGAAAAGGATCTTGACAGGGTCGCGCGGCGCAACTACAACGCCTATCGTTCCCGTTTCAAGAGGGGGCTCCTGACCCGCGGCATCCGCGCCTTCATGGGCCGGAGCGATCCGGAGACTCCGCGCCACCGTCCGGAGATCGAATTCATCGGTGTCTGGGACACGGTCGACGCCTATGGTTTTCCCATGGACGAACTGGCCATGATCTGGGATTACCTGATCTACCCGATCTACTTTCCCAACTACAGACTGTCCGACAAGGTCAAAAAAGCCTGTCACGCCGTGTCGGTGGACGACGAGCGCCACTCCTTCCACCCGGTTCTGTGGGACGAAAGCGCCGAAACCGATCCCTCGCGCATCGAGCAGGTATGGTTTCCCGGCGTGCACTCGGATGTAGGCGGCGGCTATCCCAGACACCCGTTGTCGCTGGTCTCCCTCGACTGGATGATCGCAAAGACCGAGGCCCGGAAACCCGACATCGGAAGTCCCGGCTTGCACCTGATCGAACAGCGCCGCGAAGAATACATCAAACACTCCGACTGGCACGGCCCGCAACATGACTCCCGCGCGCTGGCGGGGGCCTACTACCGCTATAAACCCCGCGACATCGAATCGCTGTGCAACGACAGGAAAAGCGACGTCCATATCCGATCCCCCAAAATTCATCGCAGCGTCATGGAACGGATCGCCGGCAACGTGGTGCCGTACGCTCCGGCGGGCTTGCCCGGGCAATACACGGTGGTGACGACGCGCGGCGAGATCCCGGTCTACGAAACGCCGGACGAAAGCAACCAACGAAAGGCCGCGATGCAATCGGTTCAGCATCTCATCACCGGACGCCGATGGCTCTATTTCGCCCTGCTGACGACCACCCTGGGATACCTGGTCTCTCCCTTCCTCCTGGGTTGTATGGATGCTTCTCAGTGCCTTGCGGTGAACGGCTTTTTCGATCCCCTGCTTGAAATAGCGATGAAAATGCTGCCGGACCTCGCCGCACCCTGGATCAGGGTTCTGCGCCGCTCGCCGATCCTGCTCTATAGTCTGGTGGTTCTCTTCGGTTCGCTCTTCATCCTGAAAGCCCGGACCTGGACCAAAACGGAAGAGCTTGCGGCCGGTGCATGGGGCGTTCTGAAAAAGAAGTCGCTGACGCACATCGGATAATTGTACGGATCTTCAATCGACGCAGGTCCTCGTCGGAGCTGCCGATGCCCGTTTTCCGGATTGGGCTCAAGCAAGGCGGCAGTCGAATTTCCCCAAGGCATAACTTAGAATAAGGAAGGAGGCATGCCATGACCGCGAGCCGTTATTACGCCGTCAAGGACACCTATACCCTACCCGCGCAAATCATCAGCGGCGCGGGCGGAATCCGGTTTGGTCGGGGAATCGACATGTTTGACCCCGACAAGCCGGTCTTGGTCCCTGAAAGGACGCCCTTTTTCAAGCCATCCCGTCTACTGAAGGAGGCTGATGACGAAAAGCGGTATGAGATCTCGAGCGATGCCGTCAAGGATGCGTTCTCGATACTGCGAACGGAAACCGTCGCTCAGGAAGCCGCCGTTCTCAATACCCATTTCCGCGCCTCCTACGGCATCAGCAGCATCGATGCCGCCGCCGACATGGCGCGCGAAGAGAGCCGCTCCAGCGTTTCGGCCTATATTCTCCTGAGTCATGTCGGCGAGACCCGCTCCTTGAGCGATGCCGCCATGTCGGTGAACGAGGATCTCGATCCCCTCGCGGAACACCTGGAAGACGACACAACGGCATTCACCCAGTTCAGACGGGACTTCGGGACCCACTTCATCGAGACCGTGACCTACGGCTTGAACATCGCCATTCGCGGCCGCATGAGCACCCGCGATACCGCCCGGCGCCAGGAAATTGCAGCGACGATGTCATCCGGTTTCGGCGCCGTCCGGGCCGGGGGATCGGTTGACGCGGCGGTCCAGAAGAAATTGCACGACGCCGGCCTTCAGATCAACTGTGAAATCAATTGCGGCGGCATCGATCCTGCCCGTCCGCTGGTCCTGCAGGGGTTCGATCAGATCGCCGGATTTCTGGCCGACATTGCCAAAGGCGCCGTCAAATTCCGGCTGGCACCGGTGGCCCTGACCCTGTTCTCGTATTGGAATCTGCTGGACCCCGGAAAATTCCCACGCTGCAGAGCGATGCTGAATCCGCATCAAGATGTCGATATCTATGCGCCGTCGAGCATTTTCGGCATTCCGGCCGGCACCATCATCGCGTGGCATCCGCCGAAAGAGGCCGTCAGAGGCGAAGGCGAGAATGCGGAGATTATGCCTCCGCCGGGATGGGCCTTGTGCGACGGAACCCATAATACCCCGGATCTTCGGGATAGATTCATTCGCAGTACGTCAACCGCCGCCGCCCTGAACAGGACCGGCGGCGCGGCTGCGCATACCCACAAGAAAACCCAGGGCGATGTCGCCAAAAAAGCCGGATTGGTAACGGCGACGCGTAAAGCCATAATCGATATCACGGAAAAATCCGATCACCTGCCGCCTTTTATTACGCTGGTGCACATTATGAAGTTGGACGGGAAAACCTGGTCTTCAAGAACGCCGCTTTCGACTTAGAGACTGAAGACCGAAGCCTGAAGACTGAAGCCTGAAGACTGAAGCCTGAAGAAGGATAAGCGCTCCGTTCGTCGCAGGCCCCAATAGCCTTCAGTCTCAAAAACCCGAACGGGGCCTCCCGGCACCGGCCTATGAATATCGATGGTTGAAGAAAAAAAACGGAAAGCGTGTTACACGCACGCCTATATCCCTTGGCCTTTCCGGATAGAGGCTGCGGCAGGGTACGGCCGGCGACCCTTCAGCGGTGAGTTTTAGTGCCGCTTGAGCGCAGCGGCGGATCAGCGGCCCGGACTGTTTGAGCGCCAGCGAGTTTCCGGGCCGCCCGGAGCACGCTTTAGCGGCACTTGAACGAAACCGCGTGGGGCGCGGGCCGTACCCTGCCGCAGCCGACCTACGAAGATCGAAAGTAGGGGTTATGGGGTTATGGCGTGGCCGACGCCCCCCTCAGTCTTCAGCCTTTCAGAAAACCGTTCGGGCCGTGAATACCGAAGGTTGAAACGGGAATCGCGTCAGAGGGTTGTTCAGCATCGCATGCCGCGCGTTTTGGGCCCGAGATGGTTCTGCTCCACCGGGTAGGCCATTTCCACCCACTCGGACAGCAGGGGCCGGGTATCCCTCGGATCGATAATATCCTCGATGCCGAAAGCCTCCGCGGTTCTGAAGGGAGAAGCCACGGCCCTGTATGTTTCCTGGAGTTTCTCGAGACAGGCGGGGTCCCCGGCCGCCTCGATCTCTCTTCGATGGGCCGCATAGACCCCCCCTTCCACCGGGATGTTGCCCCATACAGCGGAAGGCCACGCATATCGCCAACTCAATCTCAGACCGCTCTTTTGCGCTCCGCCGGCCACCCCGAAGCATTTGCGGACATAGATGACGGCAACGGGAACGGTGGCTTGAATGAGGGCGAAGCTGGCCCGAACCCCCTTTCGAATGGTGCCGTGGATTTCGCTCTGGCTGCCGATGGTGAATCCGGGCTGATCCGAAAAGTTGACAATGGGGAGATGGAAGGTATCGCACATGTCGACAAACCGCTGAAATTTTTCGGCCACGTCATAATTGAAGGAGCCGCCCAGGAAACAGGGGTCATTGGCCAGAACGCCCACCGGATATCCGTTCAGACGCGCCAGGGCGGTGATCTGGGAGCGGCCCTGAAAGGGGCCGATTTCAAAAATGGAATCCCGGTCCAGCACCAGATTCAACAGTTTTCGCATGTCGTAGGGTTTTCGTTGGTTCCGGGGGATGATTGACGCCAGGGCCGCCTCCCGACGGTTGGGATCGTCCCGGGTCGTGTCGCTCCGCCGGGGCATTTCCCATACATTGGCAGGCATATAGGAGAGGAATCGCTTCACCTGATCCAGGGCGTCCCTTTCGTCAACCGCGTCATTGTCCACGACACCCGAAATCCGGGTGTGGCGTTCATAGCCCCCCAACGCCTCCTTGGTCAGATCCTCCCCGAAAGCCGCCTTGACCAGGGGTGGACCGCCGACAAACACATGGCACATGTTTCTGACCATCACCGAAAAGTGACTTTGGACCATGTAAAGCGCCCCCAGACCCGCCACGGAACCGAACCCGGCGGAGACCACCGGTATCTCGGACATGACCGCCACCCGGTTCTGAGTGCATTCATCCCCGGAGCTGGGCAGCTCGGTGTAGCCGATTTCGAGGATTTCCCTGATGGAGCCGCCGGCCCCCTCGATCAATCGCACCATGGGCAGTTTCAAGGATCGGGCCATTTTCACGAAATAGGCCCCCTTGCTTTTATACAACCTGCCCACGGAGGCCCCTTTGACGGTAAAATCATCGCCGTGAACGGCAACCCTTCTGCCGGCGATTTTCCCGATGCCCATGACAAAAGGACAAGGGACCAGCGCCTCGAGTTCGTTCGGATCCGCTTCATCGTAGACGGGCGCGCCGGCCAGGATTCCCCTTTCCAGAAAGGTTTCCGGATCGCAAAGAACCGCGATGCGCTCCCGAACGGTCATCTTCCCTTTTGCATGCTGCCTGGCGATATTTTCCTCGCCCCCCAGGCCGTGGGCGATCCTTTTTCTTTCGGCCAGCTCCTCCAGCTCTTTACGCCACATCCGCCCTGCCTCTTATTCTATTTTTCGTCGCTGTTAATGACATACACGCGCGCAAATGATCTCTCCATTCCAAAAAGAGTAAACCCCAAACAAAAGGAAAAATAAAGTCAAAAGATCATATTCCCGTAAAATGGAGGCTGAAGGCTGAAGACTGAAGGGGTGCCACATAATCACATAATCACATAATCACTTAATCCCTAATCCCTATCCGATCCCCATGACAAAAGCCGAAAGTTGATTTAGACATTATGGCTACAGGAGGGGATGAACATGACACCGATTCAAGACTTGCTCAACCGTATCCAATGGGACCCGGTATTTTCGAAAGCCGATTTCCGGATCGGGTATTACGACCGTCTCGAGGATGCGATATTTTTTGTGTCGCCGAAACAGGTTTTACAGGAGAAAGGTGACCATTTCTCGGTTCGGATCATTGATGATGAAGGCGTATCACATATGGTGCCGCTTCATCGCATCAAGGCGGTGTACCGCAACGGCAAGCCGATCTGGAAACGTGACCGTTAGATCAGGGTCCGACGGTTCTCCATCATTTTCATGCATCCCGCGATTGGGACGTCCCCGGTTCCGGGCCGGTATGGTCCATGAGGGCCGATTCGGGGATCTCGCCCCTGGAAAGCACGGCAACCACCGCCTTTCTCACTATGTCGTATACTGCATCGAAAGAGCGGCCCTGAACGAGAGTTCCCCTGACTTCGTCCAACGGAGAGATGCGGCCGTCTGCGTTGCGGTCGATGAGGACGAGACGCGGCGTTTTGTCGTCACCGTCGTGAATCACGACCTTTACAGATCTGCCGAACGCTTTTCCCTCCTTGACGGTGACCGTCGTTCGCCCAAGGAAAGTGGGAAATTCGATCCGATAGGGGCACACCCCTTCCGGACATACCGGCATCCCGTTTTCGTCCGTCGCTTCCCCCCGGGTGAAGGGTCTGATGATGCCGTAGAGGGTTTTGCGGCTGTCGAATATGATGACGGGGTCCCCGACCTGACAGGTATTGAACAGCGTTTCGATATCGTTGTCGTTCAATGCAATGCATCCCTCGGTCCAGTCTCTTTCCCGGCTCTCGGCGAAATATCTGAACACGCCGCCGCCGTGTATGGCGATGCCGCCGCCCAGACCGGTATCGTGGGGTGCCGGTCTCGATCTCCGAACCGCCGAATATATCCGCCGGTATTCCCCTGAGGATATCACCCCGCCGGCCAGGCCCTTCTCGGCATCGACAAGGTTGGGGTACGAGAGGCCCAACGTCCGGTGAAAACGGGTTTTCATCTTTTTATACGCTATGAAATAGCCGCCTTCCGGGGTTGCGTAATCCAGCACCCTGTATTTGTCCGAAACCGGGTCGATACCGAACGTGGCGGGGAATTCCGCGATCCGCTTCCCGCCCGTGAAAAGCACCACGTTCTGTCCGGCCTTGTCGATGACCAGGATTCTTTCCGCCGCGGCTCCTGCCGGTAAGGCGTTTGACACCGAAAGGATCGAAGCTGAAAATATTGTCAACAGGTTTTTTAAAATCCATTGACTTTTTGAACAAAAGCAAGTTAACATAAATTATTGGGTTAAAATTTTAAACGGTTACACAAAAGGAGGTTGAAAGATGTTTATGAAAAAAATGAATCTAACGTTGTCCGCAATCCTTGTTTTTGTTGCCGTTATATCCTTCATGGGGTTGAGTGGCTGCGCCTCCCTCAACCAGGACGACAGGGCCCTTCTGGAGAGCACGCGCCAGTCCGCCCAGGACGCCAAGGCCGCTGCCGAACGCGCCGAGGCCGCCGCCAATGAACTCGAGGGGATGGGCACACGTCTTGAAAGCGCGGCTTCCGCTGCGGAGGATGCTTCAAGCCGGGCCGAAATGGCCGCTGAACGCGCCGAGGCCGCCGCCCAGAAGGCTGAACGCATCTTCGACAAATCCCTCAGGAAGTAGCTCTCCTGATCAGGATTTGCGGAGCCGTGCGACAGCCGCAGGTACACCGTTTTTTTCCTTCAAGGCCCTGAAAAGGGCCTTGAAGTCGATGTCAAGAGCGCCCTTGGCCTTTTCGTAATCGGAAAGTTCGCCCATCACCGTCGGCAGCGGATTGCCGAGGCGGTCGTCAAAGTCATCGAATACCTGTATCCAGCACTTTCCATCCCCCCATCCGAACTTGATCGGTTCATAGATTACACGAACCGTCGTCCCCACGGACACCAACGGGAACAGCGCCGCTACGTCTTCCGGATACATGCGCATGCAGCCGTGGCTCACCCGCCTTCCAATCCCCCACGGCTTGTTGGTCCCATGGATTGCGTACAGCATTTGAGAGAGACGGAACACATAATCCCCCAGCGGGTTGTCCGGCCCCGGCGGCACCTTGGCCGGTAGATCCGGTTCCAGCTTCCGGATGGATTCCGGTACGACCCAGGTGGGATTGGGGGTCTTGCTTTTTACAGTATAAGTGCCCAGTTTGGTCAGAAAACCTTCCGCGCCGATGCCGATGGGCGCAGTGATGAAATAGTCGTGACCGCCGTTGCTGAAGAAGTAGTAAAGCCGCATCTCCGCCAGATTCACCACGATGCCGGATGCGATGCGATCCTCGGGAAGCACGAAGGCCGACGGGATCAGCACAAGGCTTCCTTTGGGCGGCACCCAGGGATCGATGTCCGGGTTCGCGGCGGTGATCTGATTGTATCCAAGCCCCATATCGCGTGCGATATCGAGAAGCGTGTCCCCTTCATTCACCTTCAGATGACGTGCGGTGCCGTATAAGGTCGTGTCGGACGACATGGTGAAGCACCTCAATGCCCACGCGGGGTGAGGATGAAACAATATCCATATGACGACTGTCGCTCCGAAAAGCATCCGATACATATGTTTCATGGCTGTTAAACCTTCGTTGACTTTCAAGGCGCTTGACTCCGGCCGCGGGCCGGACGCTTCCGGCATCGGCCTCTGAATACCGAACGTTGACTGTTCAGAAACCTTGGACGAACACCCCCCCAAAAGTCAATAGAAAAAACAGCAAATTGAAGCAGTAAGGGATCGACGGTCCGCTATTCGGCCACCTTGACATCACCCGAGGCCGGGATCGTCACCTTTAAGCCCGCGCTCAACCGTTCCGGGGCCGACACGATCGGCAAGGAGGCCGAAACCCTTTCCGGGACCGGTCCAAAAGCCGCCATTCGCGATTCTCCTCTTGATCGTGATAAATCGTTATGATAATTCTTAATTCAGCTATCGATATTCATGGCCGGGAGGGAACGACCCGGCGAAATCCGCTTCGCATAACCCATGGACGGATCATGCAACCCAAAACATCTCTTTTTTCAGTCTGGATGGCGCAGATCAGGCTCAATTTCCTGCTTCTGGCTGTTTTTCTGGTCGCCGTCGGGCTGGCGGCGGCTTACCGGCGAACGGCCGGCACAGCAGCTGAATTTGATTTTTTCCATGCGATCCTGATCATGATCGGAACTGTTCTGGCTCATATCTCGGTCAACCTGTTCAACGAGCATGCCGACTTTACCACAAGGATAGATTTCGATACAGTCTGGACCCCTTTCAGCGGGGGAACCAAGATGATGGTGTCGGGAAACACCACCCCCCGGGCTGTGATGCTTGCGGCCGTAACGACGCTGGCATCGGCTCTGGGCATCGGCTGCTATTTTGCCGTGGTTTCCCACTGGAGCATCCTGATTGTCGCTCTCACGGGGGCATTGTCGATCGTTCTATACACGCCGCTTTTCCAGCGGATGATGGTGGGTGAATTTTTTGCCGGTCTCACGTTGGGGTCTCTTGTGGTTGTCGGCACCTATATCGCCATGACGGCCCGTCCCGGCACGGCCCTGGCGCAGGTATTGCCCCCCGGGGTGCTGTTGATCTCCGTCCCGCCGGGAATTCTGACATTTCTGCTCCTGCTCATCAATGAATTTCCCGATATCGAGGCGGATCGGAAGGGCGGGCGCAGACACCTGGTGACCCGCTTCGGCAGGCAGAAGGCCGCCTATATATACGCGATCGGATTAGGGCTCACCTTTGCAACCATCACGGCACTGCCGTTTCTCGGTGCGGCTTCCAAATGGATATTGTTGGCGCTGATCCCGCTGCCGCTGGCTTTCGATACCGGTTTTACCGCCATCCGGCATCATGGAGACAGAAACAGGATTGTCCACGCCATGGGAAAAAACGTCCTGATCGTTCTGGGAACTGATCTGCTGATGGCCGTCGGCATCCTGATTTAGCAGCAGCGGTCCTGTCACGTTCGACGTTCCATTTTTGCAGTCCCGACAACCGGGCGCGCTTTACAACGATGTCTTCGCCGATTATCTGCGCAAGGCCCGGCCGCTGATGAAGGCGGAGCCGTAAACCGCAGGATCCGCCGGCGTCCGGGCTCAATCGAAAGCCCGGTCCCGCAGGTCGTCGGCAAAATCGACAACCCAGTGGAGGACGTTGTAAGTTCGCGTCACGCCGGTCCGGCGGTTTCTGACCACCGCCCGGAACGTCTCCGACGCCCTGGCCGGCCGGGGGAGGTGGACCTCCTCCTCCAGCAGTTCGAAATCCGAAGGGTCGAGCCCGGCATCCCGGATGATATCCTTGAAATCCTCAATCTCCGTTGCGTCTATCCGCATATCAAGTCTCCTTGCTTCTTCGGCATGCGCCTATGCGCTCTCGCGACGCTGCGCCGTCTTCCCGGACCGTCCGGGCATCGCGGTTTCCCGCATGCTTTCCCAGCATGAAGAAAACCAGCAGAAACTCCGCCTGAATCCGAACGACAACGACGGCCAGGAGATAGATCATGACGGCCGCCGCCGCAGCCCCGTAATTACCGACGGAAAAGAGAAAATAGTTGACGAGAATCAAGGTAACGGCCCCTCCGAAAATCAGAAGAAGGGCATAGAGCACCTTGATCATGCCCGGCGTGATCAAGTGGTCGAACGACAGGTCGAACAGCCCGCGAAAGAGTTCGCCGATCGCGTCTGGTCCCTGAGGTGTCGGGCCGTTCCAGACGACGGGGTCCTCGGTGCGGGCGGCCGCCGTGTGCCGGTCTTGCCGCGACTCCGGCATTGACGGTTGTTCATGGGATTGTGAAAGGGTCATGCCGCAGCACATGCAGGTGTCGCTCTTCTTCTGGGTGATGAAGCACCGCGGGCATGTCATCTCCGCTTCATCGGGCTCATGTCCCGGTCGAGGCGAACGCACCTTTTCCACCCTGAACGGGGTGCCGCATATCTTGCACTTCACGCTCATGCCGCCTTCCGGTACCTCGGCATCCTCGAAGAAATGCGCTGCCAGGCATTCCGGACAGTTGACTTTCATCTCGCACCTCCCGGACAAAAGGGGATCCGGGGGAACCCTGCATCCCCCGCAGCGGATCCGTTACAGAGGGGCATCCGAAACAAAGGGGGTTTCCCGGCAGAAGAAGCCGTGGATCATAGCGCCGGTCCCGGTGCCCGCAGTATTCATGATGAGATCGAGAAGACTGGAGCTCCGGGAGGGAATCCATGCCTGGCCGATCTCGATGGCCAGGCTCACGGCAAAACCCAGAATGACGGCGAAGGCAATGGCGTGCCGTTGAATTCGCAGCGGACCCCGGCGAAAAAGCAAGGTGAAAACGAGTCCGAAGGGCACGAAACCGACGAAGTTGACGACGACGTCCTGGATGAAAGCGCTTCTCAAGCTGAAATCCGTCGGGGAAAAAATCAAAAACTGCCGCTTGAGTACGGTCATTCTTGTCGGGACCTCGAGGTGACGCCCCCGGCCCGATCGGTCGAGAACAGGAGCGCCGGGTCGGCCGTCGAACAGGTAAAGCATGGACGGCGCCGCCGTGAGGGCATGGGAAAAATCACGGTTTTCCAGCCATTCGGCATAATGTTTCGAGACGTCGGCAGCGGCGAGGGCGTGGGGATATACCGCAAAACCGTGAATTTCGCCTTCCCAGACAATGTTGCCGTAGACGGAGTTTCCCATCACCAACGCGGAGGATCGTCCGCCGCCCGGAAAACTCAGGGTCAGCCGCCTGTTTTCGTCGACGCGCCTTCCGTTCAGATAGAGTCGGGTCCCCTCCCCGTCCGTCGTTACCGTCACGACGACGGGCGCCTGCGGCAGCTCGGAAAGGTCGGTCGAGACCCGCGGGGCTTTTCTGCTGTAATCAAAGTCGTCCCCGTTCATGACGACGATATGGTTCCGCCATTGTCCCATCAGCAACTGGGCGTCGTCATCCCCGTCATGGAACATGAACAGGATACCGAATCTGCTGTTCCCCTGGTGATGGGACGTGAAGGCGATCTCCATGGAAAATCCCGGCGGCCCGTCCGGCATCACGGAAGCGGCATCAAGAGGGACATCGAAAGGCTTCGTGCAGGCGATGCCGTATTTCCGGAACCGAAGACCCGGCCCGTCGGTCAGCCGGTTTACCTTGTTGGTAAAAAGGGAATGGCGGGGGTTGAGCCCCACGACGAGAATGATTCCAAGCACCGTCGCCGCAAGACCGATAAGGATTTTCAGGGGTAGCTGCCTGCAGTCCATTAATCGTTGAAATCCGTGCCCAAGTCCGTTGTGCGTTCATGGAGAACGTTCCCCGGCACCCGCCCGGGGGAGATCCGTTGCCGATTTTCTATCCCTTACTCAACGTTCGACTTTCATAGGCCGGTGCCGGGAGGATACGACCCGCGCCCAACGCGGTTTCGTTCAAGTGCCGCTTGCTCCGGACCGTATCCTCCCGGCACCTCTTTCCGATCACCGCCATGGAAGTCGAAAGTTGAATGCTTTACCCTCCATCGAAACGCGGCCAAAGTCAACATGGAAAATCGGACCCGGCCGACCCGGGGGATGCCGTTCACGGCCCGCTTCGGGTATATTTCCGGTGGACCCGTTGACGGTTTTGTGCTTTATGTTCCTCGAAACCAGCCCGGCAGCCCCTGCCGTCATGGGCGACGGCGATGCGGTGGCGGACCGGGCTCGAGACAGCGCCCCGGGGCATCCGCGCCGGGGAAAAGATCGAAGGCTGAAGACGCTGTCTTCAAACGCAATCCCTTCAGCCGTTCAACAAGGAGTAGTTTCATGAACACGGAAAACGAAACGAAAAAACCGCCCCGGATCCAGAGCAAACTGGTGCCGATCCTGCGGGAGGGGGTGGACATCGTCAAGATGGTCCTTTACAAGGAGCTCAAATCCTATCTTTCCGCCAGGTACTCGGACCGGGGCACCCAATTCGCCCAACGGCTCGCCGGCGCGATCCTGAACGATCTCTTCGGCATCGAAAACCTGATGGAACCCTTCGCCGGATTCAAACGGGAGCACCAGGCCCTGATCACGGCGGAACTCCGCGCCCTCCCGGACCGGTTCGAAAACCTTAGAATCCCGCTGACCGACGCCCTTCGCGTCCAGTTCCTCTGCGACAGCCGGGACGGCATCGACAGTGAATCGATCCTGGTCCGGGCCAACGAACTCGGTATCCTGATGATGGACCGGGATATTCCTCTGCCCAGGTTTTTCATGAACCTCGTCCGAAAGCTGGGCGTCGCCCATGAGATCCTCGATCCCGAAGCGGTCATGGCGATCCCGGAGGACGACGGCGGCGCCGGCTTTAACTAAGGGCGGCATCGGGACTTTCCCTCCAGAGGAGACAGCGTCATGGCGCGATCACCGGAAAAAACATCCCCCAAAGCGGCCCTGGCCGTGGCCGCCCTCACGACCTTCATGGCCCCGTTCATGATTTCGGCGGTCAATATCGCCCTTCCGGCCATCCAGGCGGAGTTCGCCGTGGATGCCGTGGTGCTGGGGTGGCTGGCCAACGCCTATCTGCTGGCCACCGGCGTAGCCCTGGTGCCCGCGGGAAAGATCGCCGACATTTACGGCCGGCGGAAGATCTTCATCACCGGCATCCTCGTCTTCACCGTCGCGACAACGGCCACTGCCGTCATGCCCTCGATATCCTGGATCATTCTGCTTCGGATCCTCCAGGGGATGGGCGCTGCCATGACCATGACCACCGGCATCGCCATCATTTCAGCGGTCTTCCCGCCCAGCGAACGCGGGAAGGCCATCGGCATCACCGTGTCGAGCGTCTACATCGGTCTGTCGGTGGGGCCGTTTGCAGGCGGTCTGTTGACCGGCGCCTTTGGATGGCGCGCCATCTTCCTCATCAACGCCCCTATCGGTGCGGCGGCGCTGCTGCTGGCCGCCCTAAAGATCCGAGAGGAGTGGGCCGACGCTGCGGGAGAACGTTTCGATGTCGCGGGCAGCCTTTTCTACGGCGTGGCCCTGGTCTGCCTCATGTATGGACTGTCGATCCTCCCGGCGCGCCTGGGCCTCGGGCTGCTGGGCGGCGGGGCTCTGGCAATGGGGCTTTTCATCCGCCACGAGCTCAGGACGGCCTTTCCCGTCTTCGAGGTTCGGCTCTTCCGCCAGAACCGAACCTTCACCTACTCGAGCCTGGCGGCCCTGATCAACTACGCGGCCACCTTTGCCGTGGCGTTTCTGATGAGCCTCTACCTGCAGTACATCAAGGGCATGTCCCCCGAGGCCGCCGGCACCGTCCTCATCTGCCAACCCGGGGTCATGGCCCTCTTCTCCCCGGCGGCCGGAAGGCTGTCGGATCGGATCGAGCCCGCCGCCATCGCCTCCGCCGGCATGGCGTTGACGGCCGCGGGCCTCGCCGCCCTCGCCTTTCTCTCCGCCGATACGGACATTCCTTATATCATCGTCAGCCTTGTGGTTCTGGGGCTTGGGTTCGCGCTCTTTTCCTCTCCCAACATGAACGCCATCATGGGCAGCGTCGAAAAGCGGCATTACGGCGTCGCCTCGGGGACGGTGGCGACCATGCGGCTCGTGGGCCAGATGCTGAGCATGACCCTGGCGACCCTGGCCTTTTCCTTCTTCATCGGCAGCGCCCAGATCGCACCGCCGGTATACCCCCGGTTTCTGGAGGCCGTGACCCTCTGCTTCGCGGCCTTCTCCGTCATGTGCGCCGGAGGCATCTATTTTTCCCTGGCCAGAGGCACCCTCCACAGCCGGTCCCGTTGAAGCCCTGTCCGTTTACACGATGCCGTCAATGATTATGTTAAATGAAGGCAAGTGTCGGCTTTCATACGGGTGAGCGGAAAGAGAAGCCGGCACCGGCCCATGAATATCGAAAGGTGAATAGATAAATACGTTCCCGCAAACAAAGCGATTTGGATATGAGAGAGATAATTTTGAAATTGCCCCGACATCGCCTCCGGTAATCCGTTTCCGGATTCCCGGAGGCCGGTGGGTGTTCAGTGAATCCATGTCATTGCCGTGAAGAAAGGAGGGTGCCATGAATGCAGGCATTTTTTTTACCGGCTCGGGACCCATCCTGCTTCTGACATCATACGCATCTCTCGACAACCCCAATCTTGTCGACAAACTGAAAACCAAGGGCATCAAAAAGTTTATCGCATACTCGGTGCCCGAGGATGCAGTCAAAGCGAAATACGGAAATCATTACAATGTCATCATGGGAGATCTGAAGCAGGAGGACGATCTTCGGATTCTCGATTATGACGGCCATCATATCTTCAACAACTTTTCCCTGAAGGAACTCGGCGACCCTGTCTATCACGACGCGACCTGATGTCGTCCGGATTTCGCCGAGAACATCGATGACCGCAACAAGGCTATCCATTCATGGATAGCCTTTTTCACGCCTCCAGGACGGGCATCCCCGGCGTCATCGGCTTCCGGCGGAGGGAAAACAGGCGATGATCGGCAGCGTGACAAGGGGGATCACGGTAATCCCGGTCAAAACCGACTGGATGGAGGTAAGATCGGCAAGCTTGCCCACCAGCGGGGAAAGCATCCCCCCCAGGCCGAAGGCAAACCCCATCATGAGGCTCGCCACCATGGACCTTCCCTTGGGCGCCAAGGTCTGGGCCATGACCACGCCGATGGGCAGAGAGGCCAGTACCGCAGCCCCTGCCAGGATTGCGCCCAGATAGACCCACCCGCCCTCCAATTTGAGAAAAAGAAACAGAATCGGTGCCATGACGGCGTGGGTAAACAGAAACACGGGCTTGAACCCGATGCGGTCCGATATATGGCCGGCCAGCAGGCCGCCGGCCGTCCCGGCTATCGTGAAAAGAGAAAAGATCATCCCGGCGGACACAATGGAGAACCCCTTCTGGACATAGAGAACCGGCATGAAGGTCATGAATGACTGACCCACCAGAGCCCTCAGGAACATGACGGCCCAGATGAGGATGATGCTTTTCCATGCGCCGCCCAGGCTTTCCCGGACGGCCCCGATAAACCCCAGGTGCCGCATGCCCTCACTCTCGGGCGACGGCACGGTGAAATAAAGGTAGACAAGGGCCGCCAGCCCGAAAACCATGGTCGCCGGCAGGGCCGAGAGCCCGTACCGGGCCGCATACCAGGTGATGAAAAGGGGACCGACGCCGAAGGCCAGGGTGCCGCCCGTGTTGAAAATCGACATGGAAAACCCGGCGTTCCGCCCCGCATAGAGGGGCACCATCCCCGTCACCGAGGGATGGAACATGGACGATCCCACCGACCCCAGGGCTACGGCCGCCAAGAGGGTCCAGAACCCGACGGCGATCCCGGAGATGGGGATGAAAACAACCGGCAGAAGCAGACCGACCATGATGAACAGACGCGTCTGGTAACGGTCGGAATAATAGCCGGCCATGGGCTGGATGATGAAGGCCAGGAAGCGGTTGACGCCTGCGATCACGCCGATCTGGGTCAGGGAGAGCCCCATCTTCTCGACAAAGAGGGGAAAGAGGGGGTTGGTGAAGGAGCTGTAGAAATCCCCCGTGAAATGTACGAGGGTGAGGGCGAAAAGGATCCGGATGTTGGCCTTGGCATGTCCCGTCATGGCAGCGTGTCCTGGGTTGAAGATGTCGTCACGGTCGTCCCGCAGGCGGGGCGGGCCGACAAGAGACTGGAGACTATAGGAAGCCTCGCGCACGCCGTCAACAGAAATCCGGCCGGCGGCTCCCCACCGGTTGACCTTCGCCGTGGGAGAGTATGAAACCCTCGATTTTATTTGACAGGCGGCCAGAGGATTGATATATTATCGTCTAATTGATTTTCCAGGATGAAAACGATCCATCGTCAGCCCCGGGATATTTCCGGGGCTCTTCTTTTTGGTCCTTTCTCCATATTCCATATCCATCCAAACTACAACACAAAGGAATTTATGACCTTTCAAGCATTTCAGTTGAATTCCGCCGTTATGGCGGGCATCACAGCCGCGGGCTACACCCGGCCGACCCCCATTCAGACCCAGGCCGTCCCGAAGGTGATGGCCGGCGGCGACCTCATGGGGCTCGCCCAGACCGGCACCGGCAAAACCGCCGCCTTCGCCCTTCCCATACTGCACCGCCTGGTTACCGGCGATGCCGACCCGAACCGATCCCACGACCGCACCAACGATCGCCGTTCGATCGGCCGCGGCAGCGACAAACACGATTGCCCCCGCGCCCTGATCCTCGCCCCCACCCGCGAGCTGGCGGAACAGATCCACCAGTCCATCGAACTCCTCGGGCGGAAAACCCGGCTTTCGAGCATCGCGCTATACGGCGGCGTCAACATCAATCCGCAGATCCAGAAACTCAGGCGCGGCGTGGACATCATCGTGGCCTGCCCCGGCCGTCTCCTCGACCACCTCAACCGGAGGACCGTAGCCTTTCCCAACCTGGAGGTCCTGGTCCTGGACGAAGCGGACCATATGTTCGACATGGGATTTCTGCCCGACATCCGACGGATCATCGGGCGGCTTCCCGGAAAACGACAGACCCTTCTCTTTTCGGCGACCATGCCTGACGAGATCCGGGTCCTGGCGAACGAAGTCCTGAATCGGCCGGCCACGGTCCAGATCGGTGTGACCGCGCCGGCGGACACCGTGAGCCATGCCCTCTACCCGGTGGCCCAACACCTGAAAACGCCCCTTTTGATGGCCATCCTGAAGGGCACAGACACCGGCGCCGTCCTGGTCTTCACCCGGACCAAGCATCGGGCCCGGCAGCTGGGGGACAAGCTGGCAAAGGCGGGCTATCCCTCCGCCTCCCTCCAGGGGAACCTCAGCCAGAACCGACGTCAGGCGGCCCTTGACGGATTCCGCTCGGGCAAATTTCAGATCCTGGTGGCCACCGACATCGCGGCCCGGGGCATCGACGTCTCGGGGGTCTCCCATGTCATCAACTACGATATCCCCGATACCCCCGATGCCTATATTCATCGCATCGGCCGGACCGGCCGCGCGACATGCACGGGCGACGCCTTCACCCTGACCACCACGGCGGACGCCCCCATCGTCCGGGCCATCACCCGGGTCCTGGGCGCGCCCATCGAACGCCGTACGGTCGCGGACTTCGATTACGGCGTCCCCGAACCGGAAAAGGCCGGTGGGAACCCGCGTCCCCGACAACATACCGCCACGCGAAACAGCGCCAGGCGAAACAACGAAGGATCGGCGGGCCTTTCCGGCGCCGGCAGAACCTTCCCGGCGCGCCGTCGAAACAGCGGCGGCCGAGTTCCCGCATACGCCGCCGGCGCGGGCACCCGGTCCGGATCCCATACCCGCCGCGCCCGCTGACCGAGATGACGGACCGCCGAGGGAGGACGTTCCGGCAGCCCTCCGGCGGTTAAGCCCGGGGCTTGACGGCGGGCCGGGCCGTCATCATCTTTTCAGTGACGACCGAACCCGAATGACGACATGACGACATCCGCATTTTCCCCCACATTTCCGCCCGCCACCCGGGAAGAGATGCTCCGCCTGGGGTGGGACCGCCTCGACGTGATCCTGGTCACGGGGGACGCCTACATCGACTCGCCGTTCATCGGCACGGCCGTCATCGCCCGCGTTCTCCTGGATGCCGGATACCGGGTGGGCGTCATCCCCCAACCCGACACCGCAAGCGGCCGGGACATCACCCGGCTGGGCGAACCCCTGCTTTTCTGGGGCGTCAGCGGGGGATGCCTCGACGCCATGGTGGCCAACATCACCGCCTCGGGGAAAAGACGGCGACAGGACGATCTCACCCCCGGCGGCATCAACAACCGGCGACCCGACCGTGCCGTCATCGTCTACGCCAATCTCATCCGACGCTATTTCAAGTCCACGGCGCCCATTGTACTGGGCGGCATCGAGGCCAGCCTCCGACGCATCTCCCACTACGACGCCGTATCCGACAGCGTCAGAAGATCCATCCTCTTCGATGCCAAAGCAGACCTTCTGGCCTACGGCATGGCCGAGAAGACCGTCCTGAAGATCGCCTCGATCCTCCGGGCCGACGGCGATATCAGCGCCCTCCGGACCGTTCGTGGGATCTGCTACGTCAGCCGCGATCTCCCCGAGCCCGTTCCCGAATTTCCGGAGCCCGACGGGGTCCTCCCGGACCACTCGGCCGCCGCCCGCGACAAAGGCGAGTTCACCCGCATGTTCCGACTTTTCTACGCCAATGCCGATCCAATGACGGCCCGCCGCCTCTGCCAGCGGCAGGATACGCGATACCTCGTCCAGAATCCTCCGCAAAGCCCCCTCTCTTCGGCGGAGTTGGATCGAATTCACGAGTTGCCCTACGCCCGGGAAGTCCACCCCTGCCATCGAAACGACGGCCCCGTCAGGGCCCTCGACACCATCCGATTCGCCCTTGTCGCCCACCGGGGGTGTTACGGCGAGTGCCGATTCTGCGCCATTACGGTCCATCAGGGACGGCACGTGGTTTCCCGGAGCGAGGATTCCATCGTTCGGGAAGCCGCTGCCTTCACGGCCCACCCCTTGTTCAAGGGGATCATTTCGGACGTGGGGGGCCCTACGGCCAACATGTACGGGATGGAATGCCGGAAAAAACAGAGGGACGGGGCCTGCGTCGACAGGGGATGCCTGTTTCCCGACGTCTGCCCCGGGATGCCGGTTCGCCACGACCGCCAACTGCGGCTCCTGGAACGTCTCAGAACCCTTCCGGGGGTCCGGCGGGTCTTCATCGCCAGCGGGATCCGGTACGACCTGATTCTGAAAGACCGGAAACACGGCGAACGCTACCTCGAGGAGATCCTCCGACACCACGTATCAGGACAACTCAAGATCGCCCCGGAGCACGTGGATGCCGGGGTCCTGAACCGCATGGGAAAGCCCGGACAGGAGGTCCTGGAGGCGTTCATCCGTCTGTTTACGCATCTGAAGCGAAAGAAGGCCCTCGACGGCTTCCTGACCTATTATTTCATGGCGGCCCATCCCGGGTGCACCCAGGCGGACATGGCCGGCCTCAGAGCCTTTGCCGAAAAAAAGCTGCACCTGTTGCCCGAACAGACCCAGATCTTCACCCCCACGCCCGCCACCTGGTCCACCCTCATGTACCACACCGGACGAGATCCCTTTACGGAAGAGACGATCTTCGTGGAAAGAGACCGCGCGGCCAGGGAACGCCAGAAGGCCGCCGTCACCCCGGCTCGGTCCGAACGGCCGAAACGGCGTTCCCCGCGGCGTCGGAAAGGTCAGGGCACCTTGTAGACCATGGCGTTGATGTTCATGCCGGCCCCCACGGAAGCGAAGACGAGGATGTCTCCGGAACCGACACGATGCCCTTCCAACTCCTCCCGACAGAGGAGATCCAGCAGCGTCGGCAGGGTGGCGACGGAGCTGTTGCCGAGGCGGTTGATCGTCATCGGCATGACGCCCTCGGGGATATCCTTGATCCCGTAAAGACGGAACAACCGCGTCAGAATCGCATGGTCCATCTTCTCATTGGCCTGATGGATCAGGACCTTCCTGACATCGGTGAGGGTGTACCCGACCTTCTCCAGGCATTTCTTCACGACTTCGGGCACGATTTTAAGGGCGTATCGGTAAATGTCGTGGCCGTCCATCTTGATGTAAAGCTCACCGCCGGTACGGTTCGGATTGTACGATTTCCCCATCCGCAGCAGATAGACATGGTCGGCGGCATCGGTTCTCGTGACGTGGGCCAGGATGCCGGCCTCCTTCTCCGTGGCTTCCACCAGGGCCGCGCCGGCCCCGTCGGCAAAGATCATGGAGTCGATGTCGTGGGGGTCCGAAATCCGCGACAGGGTTTCCGCGCCGATCACCAGGATCTTTTTGGCGTCCCCCGACCGGATATGGTAGTCCGCCAGCGTCATTCCATGCAGCCATCCAGGACAGCCGAAGGGAACATCGTAGGCGACGGTGTATGGATTTTGAATCCCCAGCTTGTGTTTGACCCGCGAGGCGATGGTAGGGACCATATCGACCCGAACGTTGTCCTGCGGCACATCCCCCAGATTCTGTGCCACGATGATCACGTCCAGGCTCTCCGGATCGACCCCTTCCATGGCTTTTTCCGCAGCGAAAAAGGCGATGTCGGAGGTTTTGAAATCATCGGTGACATATCGGCGTTCACGGATACCCGTGATGTTCTGGAGCGTCTGGATGATCTCGGTGTTGGGCTTTGTCAGCCGTACGCCGTCGGCACTGTAAAATTCGCGGTTCAGAAAATGGCTGTTCGGAATCCTCGCCGTGGGAATGTAGCTGCCCGTTCCAGTGATAATCGAATGTGTCATGATTGAAACCGTCTGCCTCCTTATCGGTATTGTCTTCACGCCGCCCTTCGGGTTTGGGGACGGCGTCACCTCCCGTTTCCTGTATGTATAAAGTAAACTTCGGATGTTGTACATAGGCAGGGATGGGTATTATCGGAAAATCGAAAAAAATTCGACGGAAAGATCCCCGTGAATCCTCAAGACTTGATTTTTGCCGCCGATTGCATCAAAGTAAGCAGGGATGCCCTGAGGGCATATAAACCGTATCAACCAATTTTTTGCAGAATATATGGGAGATGTTCATGAAAACGGTAGGCTTTATCGGATGGCGCGGCATGGTCGGTTCGGTTCTGATGAACCGGATGCTGGCGGAAAACGATTTCAATGCATGCGATCCCTTCTTTTTCTCGACGTCCCAGGCCGGGCTGAAGGGGCCCGATATCGGCCGGGGGGCATCCGAGGTGGCGGACGCCCTCGACCTGAACCGTCTGGCGGAAATGGACATCATCGTCTCCTGCCAGGGCGGCGACTATACAAAGGACTGCCACCCCCGGCTGCGCGACAACGGCTGGAACGGCTATTGGATCGATGCCGCCTCGACCCTCCGGATGGAGAAGAAAAGCGTCATCGTCCTCGATCCGGTGAACCGCCGGGTGATCGACGAAGCCCTTTCCCGGGGGGTCCGGGATTACGTCGGCGGCAACTGCACCGTCTCCCTGATGCTCATGGCGCTGGGCGGTCTGTTTGAAAATAAACTGATCGAGTGGATGACCTCCATGACCTATCAGGCGGCCTCGGGGGCCGGCGCCAAGAACATGCGCGAGCTGGTGTCCCAGATGAAGGCTATCGGGGACAGCGCGAATTCGCTCCTGTCCGACCCTGCCTCGGCCATTCTGGATCTGGACCGTCGGGTCACGGAGACCCTCCGCGAGAAATCCTTTCCGACGGAAAATTTCGGGGCGCCCCTGGCCGCCGGCCTGATCCCCTGGATCGACCGCCCCATGCCGAACGGGCAGACCCGGGAGGAATGGAAGGGGCAGGCGGAAACCAACAAGATTCTCGGACGCGAGGACCACCCCCTGCCCATCGACGGCCAGTGCGTTCGCATCGGCGCCATGCGCTGCCACAGCCAGGCTTTCACCATCAAAATGACCCGTGATCTGTCGCTCGCCGAGATCGAGGAGATCATCGGCGGACACAACGCCTGGGTGAAGGTGATCCCCAACGAAAAGGAGGCGAGCCTGCAGGAGTTGACGCCCGCCAAGGTCACCGGCACACTGTCGGTCCCGGTGGGCCGGATTCGGAAGCTCAACATGGGGCCGACCTATCTCACGGCCTTCTCGGTGGGTGACCAGCTGCTATGGGGCGCGGCGGAGCCGCTGCGCCGGATGCTGCGGATCCTGATCGAGCACCTGGCATGACCGCATCGCCGCCGGACCGATGACCGGCCGAGCGGCGATATCGCCGCTCGGTCCGCCGGCGTCTCCAGTCCGAAGACGACGCACACCCGGCTATTTCTCCTTCTGTTTCTCCTGCTTTTCCTTCCGCTTTTCCTTGATACTCTTGGCAGGCTTCTTCTTTTCTTCTTTCTTGGTATCCCGCGATTTGCCCATAACGCTCCTCCTCAGTGTCGGGTGAAAAAGAAGGGAGGCGGCGATAAGCGTCTCCCTCTTCGCCGATATCATATTTTGATGCATTCGTAAAAAGTGAATTCAGACCTCCCCGGGTCGGCGCTGTCGTTCGCGCCACGCAATAGTCAGATTGCTGGCCACCACCACCGCGGTGCCCCCGATGACGGCGGGGGTCGGCAGATCCCGCCAGAATATCCAGCCCGTCAGCGTGGCCCATAGGATGGCGCTGTAAGTGCAGGGCGCCAGGAGGGACGCCTCGGCCAACTGGAACGCCGTGGTCTTGGCGACCTGCTGAACAGCCGAGAAAACGCCGATCCCGACCAGCCACGGCAACAGGTCCGGGGTGGGGAAGGCCCCGGAAAAAAGGGTGTACGGCGCGGAGAGGATGACGCCGATGAGAATGAAGTAGAATACGGTGGTCAGGGGATCTTCGGTCCGACCCAGGCGACGGAGGGTGATGTCGACCAGGGCTCCGAAAAACGCTCCGCCCAGAGCGATGAGAGAGGCGGGATTGGCGAACATCCCCATGGACGGTCGGGCTACCATCAGAATACCGCCGAAACCGACGATGACGGCGGCCCACCGGTGCCGGTCGATGCGCTCCCCCAGAAGCATGGGCGACAGGGCCGTAACGAACAGGGGCGCTGCAAACAGCAGGGATGTGGCATCGGCCATGGGCAGGAGGGCGTAGGCCCAGAAAATCAGACCGACACCGATGTTCCCGAGCATGGCGCGGTAGAGGTGGGCCCGAATCCGTCGCGTCCTGAATATGGACGACGGTCGGGTCATGCGCATATAGGGGACCAGGAGGGCCAGGGCGACAATGCCGCGATAAAACACCATCTCCACGGGACCGTAAACCGAGCTGCACATCTTGGCGCAGGTGTTCATCAGAACGATGCACCCTGTGGCAAGGAGAAAGAGCAGAATGCCCCTGGGGGCGTTCTGGGTGGTCATCGTCCCCGGAACCCGGCGACAACCCAGCAGGCCAACCACCCGGCCAGGACCGGCCCCACCCCGATATAAAGGAACCGGATCGGCTCCTCCTCCCAGGGTTTGAACCATGCCGCGGCGCCCGCGAGGTAGACCGCCGACACGGCGATTCCCAGGCGCATTTTCCCTGAAAGCCGTTTGCGGAAACCCGTCCCGCCGGCACGAGGCTCCGGTTTCCGGGGCATCACCCGGGGCATGAAGATGATCAGGAACACCACCAGCGCGATAACAATGAGTTCTTGAAATCCCGACATTTAACTCCTCTCTTCATACAGCCCGATGGGGATCCCCGCAAATCGGTCATTCCCATCGGCTTCGCCGTCCGTTCCTTCGATATCACAACTGCCGACACTGTCAAACGGGGAATTCCCTTCCCGTCGACAGCAGCGCGGCCGCGCCGCATGGGGCCGTTGCCGTTAACTCGACTTTCGACTTTCATAGGCCGGTGCCGGAAGAATAAGGCCCGCACGTTGAGGTTGAAGGTTGAAGACTGAAGGGGTGCGGCCGCCTCAGACGGTGCCTTCATCTCCTTCAGCCGCTGTCCGGTCACCATCATGACAGTCGAAAGTCGAGAATGAAATTTGTCAAGCCGATGAATGTGTGATAGTTTGACATTCAACTTTCGGTATTCACAGGCTGGTGGCCTATTCACTCAACTTTCGACTTTCATGTGGTGACGGGATAGAGGTGCCGGGAGGATACGGTCCGCGCTCCTTCAGCGGTGAGTTTTAGTGCCGCTTAAGCGCCGCGGCGGATCAGCGGCCCGGACTGTTTGAGCGCAAGCGAGTTTCCGGGCCGCCCGGAGCAAGCTTTAGCGGCACTTGAACGAAACCGCGTGGGGCGCGGGCCGTATCCTCCCGGCACCGGCCTATGAAAATCGACAGTTGAATTTTTTAGTTTTCAGCCTTCAGCCTTCGGTCTTCAGCCCCTGTCCGGTCACCATGACGAAAGCCGGAAGCTGATGCCGTCGACGGCTGAACGACCGACATCCGGCGCTCAAGAGGAGGTATGGATGCCCCCGACACACCCATCCCGGTACCGAACCGCTGTTGCCCTCCTGACCCTCGCCTTTCTGGCGGTCGGCGCTTTTTGCCCCCCCAGTGCCGGGGCCTATGACGGAAAATATCCCTTTCGCGCGGGAGCGACGGTGGGGATGGTGGCCGACATCGTTCGCGAGGTCGCGGGGGACCGGGCCGAGGTCACGGACATCATCGGCGCCGGCGTCGACCCGCATCTTTACAACCCCACCCGGGGCGACGTCGCGGTGCTCCTGCGATCCGACATCGTCTTCTACTCGGGATTGCTCCTGGAGGGTCAGATGACGGAGATCCTGGCCAAGGTGGGGCGGCGCCGGCCGGTGATTCCGGTGACCGAGCGCCTGGAACGGACAGATCTGATACACACCCCCCAGACCCGACACTACGATCCCCACGTCTGGATGGACGTTCAGGGATGGATGAAGGCCGTGGCGGTGGTCCGGGACGCGCTCTCGGCCTTCGACCCCCAAAACGCCCCCGAATACGGGGCCAGAGCCGAAGCCTATCTGTCGAATCTCAAAACCCTGGACGACTATGTCCGCAAGGTCATCGCCTCCATTCCCGAGAATCAGCGGGTCATGATCACGGCTCACGACGCCTTCAGCTATTTCGGACGCGCATACGATATCGAAGTGATGGGGATCCAGGGTCTTTCCACCGAATCCGAGGCCGGTCTCAAGGACATCAACCGCATCGTGGACGAGCTGGTCCGGCGAAGGATCCCCGCCGTCTTCGTGGAGACCAGCGTTTCGGACAAGAACGTCAAGGCGCTCATCGAGGGGGCAAGGTCCCGGGGCCATTCGGTTCGCATCGGCGGGACGCTCTTTTCGGACGCCATGGGAAAGGCCGGGACCTACGAGGGCACCTACATCGGCATGATCGATCACAACGCCACGGTCATCGCCCGGGCCCTGGGGGGCGATGCCCCTCAAACCGGAATGCAGGGAAAACTCACGTCGCTTTACTGAAGGCTGTCAGCAGAAAGGGTGCGACAGCCCCGTTTGTCGCGCACGCACCCCTTCAGCCTTCAGCCTGACCCCCTAAACCATCATCGGTCCGCCGCCAGTCAGGGCCGGCCGATACGACAGGAGGTGTGCCATCATGGATAAATTCCTGAATCGGCTGCGATTTTTCCGACGGAAAGCATCCGCGACCGGCTGCCGCGAGGAGCGCTCCGCCGATCAATGGACCGAGACCCAATGCGGCCGGCGGGAGTGGGAGGACCTGTACCGCCGCCGCTGGCAGTACGACAAGAAGGTCCGTTCCACCCACGGGGTCAACTGCACCGGTTCGTGCTCATGGGATGTGTATGTCAAGGACGGCATCCTGGTGTGGGAAACCCAGGCCGTCGACTATCCGGACTGCGGGGAAGGGTTCCCCAACCACGAACCGCGAGGCTGCCCCCGCGGCGCCACTTATTCGTGGTACACCTACAGCCCGGTGCGCCTCAAACACCCCCTGATCCGTTCGTGCCTGCTTCAGATGTGGCGCAAGGCCATCGCAATCCACGACGACCCGGTCTCCGCCTGGGCGAGCATCGTCGAGGACGAGGCCAAACGAGCCGACTTCCACAAGGCGCGCGGCAAGGGCGGCTTTGTCCGCGTGGACTGGGATCAGGCCGCCGTCATCATCGCCGCGGCCCTGATTCACACCATCAAAAAGCACGGCCCGGACCGCATTTTCGGCTTTTCCCCGATCCCGGCCATGTCCATGGTCTGCTACGCCTCGGGAGCACGCTTCCTCTCCCTCATCGGCGCCGCCATGATCAGCTTCTACGACTGGTACTGCGACCTGCCCCCGGCCTCGCCCCAGATCTGGGGCGAACAGACCGACGTGCCCGAAAGCGCCGACTGGTACGAAGCGACCTATTTCATCGTCTGGGGCACCAACCTCCCCATGACCCGGACCCCCGATGCCCATTTCTATACCGAGGCGCGCTACCGGGGGGCCCGGGTGGCGGCCGTGGCCCCCGACTATGCCGAGTACGTCAAGTTCGCCGACACCTGGTTGCCGGCCAAAGCCGGCACGGACGCGGCCCTCGCCATGGCCATGACCCACGTCATCGTCAAGGAATTCTACATCGACCGCCAGGTGCCCTACTTCATGGATTACGCCCGGCAGTTCACCGACCTCCCCTTCGCCGTGGTGCTCGAACCCGGCGCGGACTTCGAGACGGCAGGCCGCTTCCTGCGCGCCGCGGACCTGGGTCTGGACGTCAACAACGCCCAATGGAAAACCGTGGTCTATGACGCGGCCGGGAAATGCTTCGCCGTGCCCAACGGCAGCATCGGGTTTCGCTGGAACGAGGAGGGCCGATGGAACCTCAGGCTGGAAGAAGATGATCACGGCATCGACCCCCTGCTCAGTTTCGCGGACCAGGCGGACGGATGGCGGACGGTCGCTTTTCCGGTCTTCGCGGAAACCGGGGCGGGCGTCAAAAAAGGGCTGGTGCCGTACAAGACGGTGGCCGGCCCGAAGGGCGAGCTGCGGGTGACCACGGTCTTCGACCTGATGGCCGCCCATCTCGGCGTAACGCATAAAAACGCACCGACGGTGTCGGAGGACTACCCCGCCGGCTACGACGACCCCAAACCCTTCACTCCCACCTGGCAGGAGGCCGTCACCGGCGTACCGGCCGCCGACGCCGTCCGGACGGCGCGCGAGTTCGCCGAAAACGCCGAAAAAACCCGCGGCAAATCCATGATCTTCCTGGGGGCCGGCACCAACCACTGGTTTCACAGCGACATGATCTACCGCACCATCATCAACCTGACCACCCTCTGCGGCTGCCAGGGGGTCAACGGCGGCGGCTGGGCCCATTACGTGGGGCAGGAAAAGGTGCGGCCCCAGGCGGCCTGGTCCCAGGTGGCCTTCGGCCTGGACTGGCAGCGGCCGCCCCGCCAGCAGAACGGCACCTCGTTCTATTATTTCGCCACCGACCAGTGGCGCTACGACACCCTGCGGCCCGAAACCGTTCTTTCCCCCCTATCCGGGCGGCCGGCGGCGACCCACATGGCCGACTACAACGCCGTGGCCGCCCGCCTGGGCTGGCTGCCCTCGTATCCCCAGTTCGACCAAAATCCCATCGAACTGGTGCGGGAGGCCGTGGCCGGAGGCGCCGTCACGGACGCGGAAATCACGGCCCATGTCGTCGAAAAACTCAAAAAAGGGGCGCTGGGCTTTGCCGTTGAGGATCCGGACCATCCGGCCAACTTTCCGCGGGTGCTTTTTTTGTGGCGGGCCAACCTGCTGGGCGCCAGCGGCAAGGGCCACGAGTATTTTCTCAAACACCTGCTGGGCGCCGATCATGCCGTGCTCAACACGGACGGGGAGCTGCGGCCCGAAGAGATCCGGTGGCGCGAACCGGCCCCGGAGGGGAAGCTGGACCTTCTGGTCACCCTGGAGCAGCGCATGTCCACCAGCGCCATGTACGCCGACATCGCCCTGCCGGCCGCCGGCTGGTACGAAATGCACGATCTGAACACCACCGACATGCACCCGTTCATCCATCCCTTCAACCCGGCCATCGATCCCCCCTGGGAGACCCGCACCAACTGGGAACAGTTCAAGATCATCGCCGAAAAATTCTCGGCGCTGGCCGAAGATCACCTGGGCACGATCAGGGACCTGGTGGCCACCCCCCTGATGCACGACACGCCGGATGAAATCGCCCAGGCGGAGGTGCTGGACTGGCGCCGGGGGGAATGCGAACCCGTGCCGGGCAAGACCCTGCCCAACCTGACCGTGGTGACCCGAAATTACGCCGACACCTATCGCATGATGACGGCCCTGGGCCCTCTGGCCGAGACGGCCGGCGTCGGCGCCAAGGGCGTCGTTTGGAAAGCCGTTCAGGAGGTGCCGGCCCTGAAAGCCGCCCTGGGAACGGCGGCCGCCCATGGCGTGAGCCGGGGCCGGCCGGCCATGGATACGGGCAAACAGGCGGCTGAAACCATCCTGATGCTGGCACCGGAGACCAACGGCGAGACGGCGGTGAAGGCGTGGGCGGCCCTGGAAAAACGCACCGGGCTTTCGCTGCGGCACCTGAGCCTCTCCCGCCGGGGTGAGCGCTTCCGGTTCGACGACCTGACCGCACAGCCCCGGAAGATCATCACCTCGCCGATCTGGAGCGGAATCGAATCCGAGGAGCGGCGGTATTCGCCCTTCGTGATCAACATCGAAGAAAAGGTCCCGTTCCGCACCCTCACCGGCCGGGCCCAGTTCTACCAGGACCACCCCTGGATGCGCGATTTCGGCGAGCAGCTGCCGGTTTACCGGCCGCCCCTGGAGATGACGGGCCGCGCCCCCGAAGGGGTCAAGCGCGAACCGGAGCGAGAGATGGTGCTCAACTATCTGACGCCCCATTCCAAATGGTCGATCCACAGCACCTATTCCGACACCCTGATCATGCTGACCCTGTTCCGCGGGGGCGAGGCCATCTGGATCAACGACGAGGACGCCCGCGGGATCGACGTCAGGGACAACGACTGGCTGGAGTGTTTCAACGCCAACGGGGTGGTGATGGCCAAGGCCGTGGTCAGCCCGCGCATCCCCCCGGGCAAGGCGTTCATGTACCATGCCCAGGAGCGGCTGATCAACACGCCGGGATCGAAGATCACCGAAAAGCGCGGGGGGACCCACAACAGCGTGACCCGCATCCTGGTCAAGCCCACCCACATGATCGGCGGCTATGCCCAGTTGAGTTACGGTTTCAACTATTACGGACCCGTCGGCGCCCAGCGCGACGAGTCGATCATCGTCCGCAAGGCCGGAAAGGTGGACTGGTATGAATATTAAAGTTCAAACCGCCATGGTGCTGAACCTGGACAAGTGCATCGGTTGCCACACCTGCAGCATCCCATGCAAAAACGTGTGGACCAACCGGGAAGGCGCCGAATACATGTGGTTCAACAACGTCGAATGCAAGCCCGGCATCGGCTACCCCAGGAAATGGGAGAACCAGGAGATCCACCGGGGCGGATGGACCCTGGACGGCGGAAGTTTGCGGCTTGCGGCCGGCGGCCGGATGAAAAAGAGCCTCAACATCTTTCACAACCCCGATCTGCCGACCATCGACGAATATTACGAACCCTGGGATTACGAATATGGGCGTCTGATCGACAGCCCCCGGCGCACTCACCAGCCCTCGCTGCGCCCCCGATCGCGGATCACCGGCGAACCCATGACGCTTCAGTGGGGCCCCAACTGGGAGGACGACCTGGCCGGCCTGTCGGAAACCGGCCCCGGCGACCCCAACTTCAAGGATCTCGATTACCGGACCTACCTGCAGTTCCGCAACGTGTTCATGTTCTGGCTGCCGCGACTCTGCGAGCACTGCCTCAACCCGGCCTGCGTGGCATCATGCCCGTCCGGGGCGCTTTACAAGCGCGACGAGGACGGCATCGTCCTGGTGGACCAGGAGCGCTGCCGGGGTTGGCGCTACTGCGTTTCAGGCTGCCCCTACAAAAAGGTCTATTTCAACTGGAAAACCGGCCGGGCCGAGAAATGCATCTTCTGCTATCCCCGCCTGGAAGCCGGCCTCACCACCCTCTGCGCCCACAGCTGCGTAGGCCGCATCCGTTATGTGGGTGTGCTGCTCTACGACGCCGACCGCATCGCCGAGGCCGCCCGGGCCCCGCAGGATAAAGATGTCTACCCCGCCCATCTGGACATCCTGCTGGACCCGAACGACCCGGAGATCGCGCGGGCCGCGAGGTTCCAGGGCATCGCCCCCAACGTGATGGCCGCGGCCCGCCGCTCGCCGGTCCATGCCCTGATCCGGGAGTGGCGTCTGGCCCTGCCGCTGCACCCGGAATTCCGCACGCTGCCCATGGTCTGGTATGTGCCGCCCCTGAGCCCCATCACCCGTCAGATGGACGACCCGTCCGAAGCCGGAAGCCTGATCGACCGCATGCGCATTCCGGTCACCTACCTGGCCAACCTGCTTACCGCGGGCGACGAAGCCCCGGTGCGGCTGGCCCTGAAGCGTCTGTCGGCCGTGCGCCGGTTCATGCGGACACGACGGGTGGAAAAACGCGACGACCCCCAGGTCCTGGATGCCGTGGGGCTCGATACGACCGCCGTGGAAAGGCTCTATCGCCTGCTGGCCATAGCACCCCTGGCGGAGCGGTTTGTCCTGCCCACCAGACCGGCCGGCAAAGACGACCTATTCATCCAACAGGGCGCCTGCGGCTTCGGCGACGCCCTGTGAACGGAAACCCGAGGGAGACGCACCCATGACCCCGCCTTTCGCCGATGAACTGAGGCTGCTGTCGGTGCTGCTGCAATATCCGGACGACGACCTGCTGTGCCGCCTGGACGACATCGCGGCCGCGGTTGACCGGCTGCCGCCCGGAGAGATCCGAGCCGCCGGCGCGGCCTTTCTGGACTATCTCGACGCCCACGCGCCCATCCGACTTCAGGAGAACTTCACGACTGCATTCGACATGTCTCCCGCCACGACCCTCAACCTGACCTATCATATGTTCGGCGACACCGAGAAGCGGGCCGCAGCCATGGCCCGGCTGCAGCGTTTATACGACGAGGCGGGATGGGAGCGCATCACCGGGGAACTTCCCGATTACCTGCCCCTGCTGCTGGAATTTCTCGCCATCCACCCCCGACCCCAGACTGCGGCGCCGGTGTGGGAATGTCTCAGGGCGGCGACCTCCCTGGTCGCAGCTCTGGAAAAGACGGCGCCGGCCTATGCCGCGCTGCTGCGGCCCCTGGCCCGTGCCGCCGCCGAAATCGCCGGGATGGATGACGGCCGGACGTCCGGGCCGGTCTGACCCGGCGCACGAGGAGGATCCACATGGACCTTTGGTATATGCTCATCTTCACCGTTTTCCCGTACGTGTGCCTGACCATCTTCGTGGTGGGGCACGGGTATCGCTACGTGACCGACCGGTTCGGATGGAACGCCCGATCCAGCGAGTTTCTGGAGAAAGAAAGCCTCTTTGCCGGATCGGTCATATTTCATTGGGGGATCATCCTGACCTTCTTCGGACATGCCGGAGGACTGCTGATTCCCCAGCGGGTGTTCGACTTTTTCGGCATCGACGCCCGGGGCCACATGGCCGTCGCCTACTGGAGCGGCCTGGCCGTGGGCATTGCGGCCTTCGTGGGCGCGCTGCTCCTGTGGCGGCGGCGTCTGATCCAGCCGCGCCTGACTGCCGTGACGACCCGAAACGACAGGATCACGCTGGCGGGTCTGGCCGTGGTGATCGGCCTCGGGCTCTTCAACGTGGTTTTCGGACACTACAACGTGCTCTACACCCTGGCCCCCTGGATCCGCGGCATCGTGACCTTCACCCCCGACGCCGGGCTGATGCGGGCGGTGCCCCTGAGCTACAAGCTCCATGTGATCGCGGCCTGGGCGCTCCTCGCCTTCTCGCCGTTCAGTCGGCTGGTGCATATCTGGAGCGCACCGATCTTTTACCTTTTCCGGCCATACATTCTGTCCCGGCGCCGGGCCGCGCTATGACGGCGACTGTTGCCGCGAGACGGGCACACGCCGGCAAGGGAGGCGGCCGACGCCGCATTCGGAGACGGATGTTCAACATCCTCTGCACATGCATCTGGACGGCTGTCCTGGCTTCGGCGGTACCCGCATGGACGGGGGAGCGCCTTCCGGCGGGGGGCGATCCGGACGGGCGGGCCATCGTATCGAAAGTTTCAGAGCACGCTCCGGAGCCGGATGCCCGAACCGGACCCCCTGCCGGGCATGACGTTCCCGAATCGGATGCCGACCGGTTTTTCCGGGACGTGATGCTGCCGGGCGTCGGTCTGCTGGTGATCATCATTGCCGTCGCCCTGACGACGATCTTTTTCCCAAAACGCAACAGGGGATAACGCTTACGGGGGCCTTGCCCATGGGATCCAGCAAAAAAAACACCTCGGTGCCGGCGGGAAAGGGCCGTTCCCCCGGTCTGTGGGCCGGCGCCCTCGAAAACCTCAACCCGGCCTATTTCGCCCTGGTGATGTCCACCGGCATCGTCTCGATCGCGGCCCACGATCAGGGATTCTTTCGGATCGCCATGGGGCTTTTCGGATTCAACGTGGTTGTTTATCCGATCCTGTGGATCATGTACATCGCCCGGATCTGCTTTTTTACACAGCGTTTCCGGGACGACTTCCGCGACCACACCCAGGGCATGGGATTCTTCACCGCCGTGGCCGCATCCGGCGTTCTGGGCAGCCAGTCGCTCCTGCTTACCGGCGGCTTCACCATCGCGGCGGCATTGTGGTGCGTCACCATCGCACTCTGGATCTGCCTGATCTACGGCCTCTTCACCGGATTGATCACCCGGGAGACCAAGCCCGACATCGCCCATGGCATCAACGGCGGCTGGCTCCTGGCCATCGTGGCGACCCAGGCCGTCACCGTGATCAGCACGGCCGTCGCACCTTTTTTTCAGCTCTATCGCGAGCCGATGCTGTTTCTGGCCTTCATCACCTGGCTGTTCGGCGGCATGCTCTATATCTGGGTGATCGCGTTGATCTTCTATCGTTATCTGTTCTTTTCCTTCTCCCCCCGGGACCTGACACCGCCTTACTGGATCAACATGGGCGCCGTCGCCATCACCACCCTGGGCGGCACCGGGCTGATCGCCAATGCCGCCGCGTCGCCGTTTTTGACCGGACTGACGCCTTTTCTGACGGGGTTCACCTTTTTCTTCTGGGCCACGGCGACATGGTGGATCCCGATGCTGCTCATTCTGGGCGTCTGGCGTCATGGATATCGCCGCTTCCCCCTGCGCTACAGCCCGCTGTTCTGGGGGGCGGTCTTCCCGCTGGGCATGTACACCGCCTGCACCCACCGACTGGCGATGGTGACCGGTGCGCCCTTGATCATTTTCATTCCCAGGGGATTCATTTATGTGGCCCTGGCGGCATGGGCCGTCACCTTCGTCGGGATGGTGTACGAAATAGCGGCAGGCCTGAGAAGGCCAAAGGCATCGACATAGCACCCGGGTCTGATATACCATGCTGGATGAGATACGGCGCTCCACGGCGGATCTGGCCGTGATCGCCGAAAACGGGACATATTTAATAACCTTGCCATACCATAAGGAGAGTGCTATGAAAGCGACTGAAGAACTGAAAAAGGAACACGACGGCATAGAATTGATGTTGCGGGTCATGAGCGCCATATCCGGAAAATTGGCCCACGGCGAAGCATTGAACACCGCCCATATTGACGGCATCCTGGAATTCCTGTCGGTTTTCGTCGACACGTGCCATCACGGCAAGGAGGAGGAATTTCTGTTTCCAGCCCTGGAATCCGCCGGTGTGCCGCGGGAGGGGGGGCCGATCGGCGTCCTGCTGGATGAACACGAACAAGGCCGGAAACAGGTGGCCCGGCTCAAACAATTCGTGTCGGCGCATCAATCCGGAGACCCACGGGCGGCCGTCGGTATTCAAGACACCATCAAGGCGTATGTGGACCTTCTGAACGGACATATCGCCAAGGAGAATACCGTTCTTTTTCCAATGGCCGACGCCAGGCTCGATGCAAAGACGGACGCAGCGCTTTTCGAGGCCTTCGAACGGCTCGAACGTGAACGCATCGGCGTCGGGAAACACGAGGCGTTTCACGCCCTTCTGGATGAACTTCAGGACGTCTATTTGAAATGACGCAGCATTGGCCTTTCGCAAGCGTCTGAAGACAACCGACAACCCATACCCAATGGAGAGTGACCCGTGAGTTCAGCAAGCCTTCGAGAATGCTCGCCCGTCGACATTACCGATGACGACGTGATGGCGGCCATGAAAGCCATGCAGGGCTATATCGACATCACCCCCGCCGATTTCAGGGAGGTCTATCGCGTGGCCTACGCCCTGGCCAAAGACCGGATGATGAACGCCCTGAAGGCCGCCGACATCATGACCGCGCCGGTGCATGTGATCGCCGCCGACAGCGATTTGATCGCAACCGCATCGCTCCTGGCTGAAAAAGGCATCTCCGGGGCCCCGGTGACGGACCGAAGCGGAGAGGTGGTCGGCGTCATCTCCGAAAAGGATTTTCTGCGGAGAATGGGGGCCGGCAAAAACGGATCGTTCATGCAGGTCATCGCCCACTGCCTCAAAAACAAGGGCTGTGTGGCGGCACCGATGCTCAACCACACCGCCGCCGACATCATGACCGCGCCGGCCGTGACGGCCGGGCCCGACATTTCCATCGGCGGCATCTCGGCGCTGCTGATGGGAAAGAACATCAACCGGCTCCCCATCGTGGACGCCGACGGCAAGCCCGCCGGCATCGTCACCCGATCGGACCTTGTCAACGCCTTTTGCATGCTGGGATAGACGGGGGCACACATGAACTATTTCAAGAAGATGAAGGGGCACACCCAGAGCCCGCCCCGGGTGAGCGTCGTTGAAACCCTGTGGTCCTGGGTCGGGAGCTTTCTGGGCATCGCCGTGGTGGCGCTGATCCATTACAACGTGCTGGACCGGACCGCTCTCACCATGATCATCGGCTCGTTCGGGGCCTCGGCCGTGCTCATTTACGGCGCCGTCCGCAGTCCCCTGGCCCAGCCCCGCAATCTGATCGGCGGTCATGTGCTCTCGGCGGTGATCGGGGTGGCGGCCTTCCAGTTCCTGGGCGGGATCCCGTGGCTGGCATCGGCCGCGGCCGTTTCCACGGCCATCGCCGTCATGCACCTCACCAAAACCCTGCACCCGCCGGGCGGCGCAACAGCCCTGATCGCGGTGATCGGCGGCGACACCGTACACCAGCTGGGTTATCTCTACGCGGTCATACCCGCCGGTCTGGGCGCCCTCGTCATGCTGATCATCGCCCTTCTGGTCAACAACATCGCGCCCAACCGTCGCTACCCTGAATTCTGGCTTTAATCATCCACCCACACAAGGAGGAACACCATGTTTTGCTTTCAATGTCAGGAAACAGCCAAGAACACCGGATGCACCGTCAAGGGAGTCTGTGGAAAGCCGGAGGAGACCGCCGACCTGCAGGATCTGCTGATCCATGTCTGCAAGGGCATCGGCGTCTACGGCGAGAAATTGAAGGAAGCGGGCACGGTGGACCGGAACGCCGCCCATTTCATCGCCAAAGCCCTCTTCACCACCATCACCAATGTGGCCTGGGACGACGATGTCCTCATTGAACGGATCAAGGAAGGCCTGAAGATCCGGGATGCGGTCAAGGCCAGGGCGGGGGCCCTCTCCGGTCCGGTTCCGGACTGCGCCGCATGGAGCGCCGCGGACAAACAGGCCGTCATCGACAAGGCCCTGTCCGACGAGGTTCGCATCACGGCCACCCGGAACGAGGATGTGCGTTCCCTGAGGGAGCTGCTCATCATCGGCTGCAAGGGCATCGCGGCCTATGCCGATCATGCCGCGATCCTCGGCTATGAGAAGGACGAGATCCACGGATTCCTCATGGAGGCCCTGGCCTCCACCACCAAAGACCTTTCGGTTGACGAGATGGTGGGCCTGGTCCTGAAGGCCGGCGATATCGCCGTGACCACCATGGCCCTGCTCGACGAGGCCAACACCGCCACCTACGGACATCCTGAAATCTCCCAGGTCAACATCGGCGCCGGAAAGAACCCTGGGATCCTGATCTCCGGCCATGACCTCAAGGACATGGCGGAGCTGCTCGCCCAGACCGAAGGGACCGGCGTGGATGTTTACACCCACGGCGAGATGCTGCCCGCCAATTACTACCCGGCCTTCAAGAAGTACAAGCACTTCGTGGGCAACTACGGGGGCTCCTGGTGGCGCCAGAACCCCGAGTTCGAATCCTTCAACGGCGCAATTCTTCTGACCACCAACTGTCTCGTCCCCCTGAAGAAGGACAACACCTATCTGGACCGGCTCTTTACCACCGGCGTGGTCAACTATGTCGGCGCCGCCCACATTCCCGACCGTCCCGAAGGCGGCGCCAAGGACTTCTCCGCCCTCATCGCCCGCGCCAAGCGCTGCGCTCCCCCCACGGAGATCGAAAGCGGCGCCATCGTCGGCGGTTTCGCCCACAACCAGGTGCTGGCCCTGGCCGACAAGGTCGTCGATGCGGTCAAATCGGGCGCCATCAAGCGCTTCGTGGTCATGGCCGGGTGTGACGGACGACAGAAATCGCGGGCCTACTACACCGAGGTGGCGGAAAACTTGCCCAAGGACACGGTCATCCTGACGGCCGGGTGCGCCAAGTACCGCTACAACAAACTGGCCCTGGGCGACATCGGCGGCATTCCCCGGGTCCTGGATGCCGGCCAGTGCAACGACTCCTATTCCCTGGCCGTGATCGCCCTGAAATTGAAGGAGGTCTTCGGCCTTTCCGACATCAACGAGCTGCCGATCTCCTATGACATCGCCTGGTACGAGCAAAAGGCGGTGGCGGTGCTCCTGGCCCTCCTGGCACTCGGCGTCAAGGGCATTCGACTGGGGCCGACGCTTCCCGGCTTCCTGTCCCCCAACGTAGCCCAGGTCCTGGTGGATAAGTTCAACATCAAACCCATCGGCACGGTCGATGACGACATCGCGGCCATGATGGCCGGGAACTGAACCCTTCCAGGGCATAAGCCGAATAGAAGCGCTCGCACCCGCAAAGGATGAATTCGAAAAAGTTTCTCGATCCAGAATGAAATGAGACGCCTTCCGGTGCCGGACCATTCGTGAAACCGAAATGCCGGCACCGTTTTTATGTGGTGGTGGGGTTCTGGAGTGATCATCAAAGACAAGGCAACCGTTTTGGAGAGTCGAGGATTTTGCCGCCGCTATCCGGGCTGGATTTCGCGAGTTGCATCACAGCGGTGGGTTCATTCGAAGCCCCGCCCGTCGTTGATCCGCCGGAAGATGCCTGGCAATTGTCCTCATATGAGCCTCCATGAAAGCCGGCACCGGCCTATCAAAGTCGAAAGTCGAGACGGTTAATTATCTCTTGCCGATGCATGCAAAGTGTGTAATTTTCAAATAAGAATTCGACTTTCGATTTTCATGATGATGACCGGATAGAGGTGCCGGGAGGATACGGCCCATCAAAGTCGCAAGTTGAGTCAGAATTGAAAGCGGACCCGAATCCGGCAAACCCTTCGTCCGGTTCATGATGTTATCGCTCCTGACGGACACCCGCCAACGCAACACTGAGGTTGACGACATGCAAACACCCGAGACATCCGCCCGAGATGCCGGTCGCCGTTCGATGGAAGGTGAATCCGATGCGGCCGACACGACACATCATGGTCGTATCGACGCCGATGCCGAACCCGCATCCGACGAAGCCGTTCCCCTTTCCATCAAGGACCTGACCGTCGCCTACCAGCGAAAACCGGTGCTGTGGGACGTTGCGCTGACCCTGCCCGAGGGCCGGCTCATCGCCGTTGTCGGCCCCAACGGCGCCGGTAAGAGCACCCTCATCAAGGCGGTGCTGGGGCTGGTGCCGCGGGCGTCGGGGCAGATTTCCATATACGGGAAGCCTTACGAAACCCAGCGACATCTCGTGGGCTACGTCCCCCAGCGGGAGAGCGTGGACTGGGATTTTCCCGTCAACGCCCTGGATGTCGTGGCCATGGGGTTCTACCGGAAGATCGGCTGGCTCAGGCCCGTCACCCGGGCCCATCGTCGCGCCGCCCTGAAGGAGCTGGAGAAGGTCGGAATGGCCACCTTTGCCCACCGGCAGATCAGCCAGTTGTCGGGGGGGCAGCAGCAGCGCGTCTTTCTGGCCCGGGCCTTGGCCCAGGATGCCCGAATCTACCTGATGGACGAACCCTTCGCAGGTGTCGACACCGCCACCGAACGGGCCATCATCGCGCTGCTGAAGGACCTCAAGGCCTCGGGCAAAACCTGCGTGGTGGTGCATCACGATCTGCAGACCGTGCCCACCTACTTCGACCACGTGGTGCTGCTCAACATGCGGGTGGTGGCCTACGGGCCCACCGAAGCGGTCTTCACCGAAGAGAATCTGAAAAAGACCTACGGCGGCCGCCTCACCCTCCTTTCCCAGGCGTTCTACGAACTCTCCAAGGATCCCCGGCTGCCCCGGGGCACGAAAGGCACCTCGGAATGACCGGATCGACAGGACACCTGCCTTTGGGCGGCACCGCATGGCGGGCGGGCGTTCTGACGCTGATGCTGACGCTGGTGCCGGCGCTGCCGGAAGCCGCGGTTGCCGGGCCGTCGACCGTCCTTACGGAATGGCCGACCTGGCCCGAGATCTTCCGGGTGATCACCCTCCGCGACTACAACACCCGGGTCGTCGTCATCGGCGCCACGCTCCTGGGGGCGGCGGCCGGGCTCGTGGGCACGTTTCTGCTCCTCAGGAAGCGGGCCCTGCTGAGCGACGCCCTCAGCCACGCCACCCTCCCGGGCATCGCCATCGCCTTTATCCTGATGACGCTCCGGGGGGGAGAGGGGAAAAACTTTCTCGGCCTCATAACGGGAGCGGCGATATTCTCCGTTCTGGGCACCGCCTCGGTCATCCTGATCCAGCGCCACTCCCGCCTCAAGGACGACGCCGCCCTGGGCATCGTCCTGAGCGCCTATTTCGGTCTGGGCATCGCCCTTCTGGGCATCGCCACCCGAATGGAGGCGGGAAACGCAGCGGGGCTCACCGCCTTCATCTATGGCAAGACCGCCTCCATGCTCTTCATGGACGCGGTCCTCATCGCCGCAACGGCCCTGACGGCGGCCGTGTTCTGCATCCTCTTCTTCAAGGAGTTCACCCTGATCTGTTTCGACGGAGAGTATGCCGCGGCCCAGGGGTGGCCGGTGACCCGTCTGGACTTCCTCATGATGTCCCTCGCCGTTGTCGTGACCGTCATCGGCCTTCAGGCCGTCGGGCTGATCCTGGTGGTGGCCCTGCTCATCATCCCGCCGGCCGCCGCCCGTTTCTGGACCCACGACCTCCGGCGCATGCTATGGCTCTCAGGCCTCTTCGGGGCCGCGGCCGGGTTCGCCGGCTCCGGTCTGAGCGCCCTGACGGCCAATCTGCCCGCCGGCGCGATCATCGTGCTCACCGCATCCGCGGTCTTTCTCGTCAGCATGATCCTGGGGTCGGCCCGGGGGCTCCTGAAGACGAGTCTGGAGCGGTATCGGCTCAAGCGCAAGATCGCCCGGGAAAACCTTCTCCGCGCCATGTACGAATGGATCGAAAGCTGCAGCACCGACCGGGACGCGGCAGCCTGCGTCCGCCGGGCCATCCCCTTCGAGGCGATGCTGGCGCGCCGGTCGTGGACGTCCGCCGAAGTCCGGCGCACCTTCAGGCATCTCGCCGCCGACGGACTCGTCCGTCCGACCCCCCCGGACGCCTATGCCCCGACAACGGAAGGATGGGAAGCGGCCCGACGCGTGGTGCGCAACCATCGGCTCTGGGAGGCCTATCTCATCGCCCGGGCGGATATCGCACCGGGACAGGTGGATTGGGGGGCGGACGAGATCGAACACATTCTGGACCCGGAGATGATTGAAAGCCTCGAAAAAATGCTGCCCCAAGGACCCGGCGGCGCCTTTCCCGAGAGTCCCCACCCCATCGGGCCGCACCGGGGAGACGTTTGATATGGAATGGACCTTTCTCGATACGTGGATCGTCGTGACCGCGATGCTGAGCGCCATGTCGTGCGCCCTTCCAGGCGCCTATCTTGTCCTTCGCCGCATGAGCATGATGGGAGACGCCATCAGCCACGCGGTGCTGCCCGGCCTGGCCGTCGCCTTCATCCTCACCGGAAGCCGTGAAAGCCTCCCCATGCTGGCGGGTGCCACGGTGGTGGGCCTGCTGACCACCTTCCTGGTTCAGGCCGTGGTGAAACTGAGCGGCCTCGACAAGGGCGCCTCCATGGGCGTCATCTTCACCACCCTCTTCGCCCTGGGCCTCATCCTTATCCGCCGGGCCGCCGACCACGTGGACCTGGACCCCGGCTGCGTGCTTTACGGCGCCATCGAGTTGACGCCCCTGGACGTTGCGACGCTGCTGGGCATGGAGATTCCCCAGGCCGCCGTCACCAACGCCGCCGTGCTCGCCGTCAATCTCGTCTTCGTTCTGCTGTTCTACAAGGAATTGAAGATCACCGCATTCGACCCGGCCCTGGCCACCACCATGGGGATCAACGCGGGCGTCATGCACTACGCCCTCATGACCCTGGTGGCCGTCACCACCATCGCCGCATTCGAGAGCGTCGGGAGCATTCTCGTCATCGCCATGCTGATCATTCCCGGCGCCACGGCCCATCTTCTGACCGACCGCTTGTCCGTCCTTCTGGTGTTGAGTCTGGTCATCGCGGCCCTGTGCGCCGTATCAGGGCATATCGCGGCCATCACGGTGCCCGTCTGGTTCGGGTTCCGGGACACGAGCACCGCCGGCATGATGGCGACGGTCGCCGGCCTGATCTTTCTGGCCGTCTTTTTCCTGGCGCCCCGCTACGGACTGCTGGGCCGCATCCTTCGCCGGGGGATGCTTTCCCTGGGGATCGTCAGGGAGGACGTTATGGGCCTCCTGTACCGGTACCGGGAGGTGGCGCCCCGCGATGCGGCGCCTCTGGGCCTCCGGGAACTGAAGGAGGCCCTGAAGCAGGGGGCCGCCGTTCGCATGGCGGTCTGGGACCTGTTGCGGACCCGGCGGATTCGCCGGGATGCATCGGGCTTCACGCTCACCGACAAGGGCCTGGGGGATAGCGCCGGGATCATTCGATCCCACCGGCTCTGGGAATCCTATCTCTGCGAACGGATGGGCTACTGCATGACCTCGGTCCATGCCTCGGCCCACCGGCTCGAGCATGTCACCGACCCGGAAATGCAGGCGGCCCTGCACCGCGCGGCCGGCCGGCCGACACGGGACCCCCACGACCGGAAAATCCCCGATTGATGCCGGCCGGGATCATGCCGGACGATATTTGTCGCGCAACCGCCGGGACATCTCCTTCACCACCCCGAAGGCCCGTTCCACGGTCTTCTCCTTGTCCGGATTGACGAGGCAGCAGGTGGCGGGAGACAGCATACTCCGGGAAATCATGAAGTCCCGGTCGATCCCCTTCTTTCCGAGGATCTCCCAGACCGATTCCAATTGGGCCGTCAAGGACGGCAGGTCCTCCTTCTCGAAGTTTTCGAATCCCGTGGGGACGATGCCCCAGACGATCACCCCGCCCCGATCCAGAAACCGGCGGATCGAGGGTCCGTAAGATGCGAAGATCTCCCGGTTGGTGTAGAGATCCATGGAAAGGACGTCCAGGTCCAGATTCAGGAGGAAGTCCCAGTCGGGATTCCCGCAGAGGTGGATGCCCCGGGGGCGATCGATCATGGCGAAAAAGTCGTCCATGTCGCCCTTGGCCTTGATATCGCCGTAGCCGGACATGGCGGAGAATATGAACTGCAGCCCCGGCTCGTCCACGAACATGAAGGCGTTGGGGTTCAGCTTCAGGAGGCGCGCCAGCTGGACATTGATCCTTTTGGCCATGAACTCGAACATGAACGGTCGGACGGTGTCGTCGAAAAGAATGGGTCGGTCGTTCTCGTCGAGGATGTTGAACCCGAAACTGACAGGGCCCTCCAGCTGCCCGCGGATGGCCGGCCGGTCCGACAGGTCCATGGCCAGAAAGCGGTGGTAGACCGCCGAGTAGGTTTCGCTGATGTCGAAATAGGACGGATCGTCGAAACGGGCCATGACGGCCTCGAGTTCCTCGATGAACTTCTCCTGGGAAAACCGGAGGGTCCGCTTATCCAGGTCGAGCAGGATGCCGGGGAAGTGCTCCGCGGCCTGGACGTACATGTCTTCGTAGTAGCTGTAGTTGGGGAGTTGGGGCCAGAACGGGACGTCGAGGGAGAGCGCCGTTGTCAACGCGCGATCGACATCGGTGTGGGGCATGACGGCCATGGCGGTGGTCAAGAGATTTCCGGGAATGGGCACGGGCGTATTCTCCTTTCAAGGTTGGGGATTGATACGCGGCGATGCGGCGAACATCGGCCAATATTATGAGCATACACCCGTCTTCGGCCGGAGTTCAATGGCCAATGTCGTCATCCGCCGACGGCGGCACCGGAGACCAGATTTCAATCCGATGGCCTTCGGGATCGCGGAAAAAAAAGACGGACGCTCCCCAGTGGCGGCGAATCTTTCCGGCCGCGACCCCGCGACACTCGAGACGGCCGCGCCAGGCGGCCGCATCGTCCACCTGGAAAGAGAGGGTGATGCCTGCACCTCCGGCGCTTTTCACCGAAGCCCGGCGATCATCCGCGACACTCAGATAAGCATCCCCGGCAAGGTGAAATTCCACAAACCAATCGGTTTCAAGGTGAACGACAAGCCCCAGGACGTCCCGATAGAACGCGACGGCAGCGGCCCATCGCCGGCAGTAGAGGATGGTGTTGGTTCGCTTTATGACATTTGAAGACATATATTTTCCCGTCATCAGAATTATGCCGTTGACATTGAAATCCCGTCGCGAAATAATAAAAACTCAATGTTCGACTTTCATGATGGTGACCGGATAGATGCGGCCTATGAAAGTCGAAAGTTGAGATAAAAAGTCAAGTGCCCAATGATTGAATTTTTATCAGGTTCCGTCACGAAAAGCAACGCGTCCGCCCATATGGCGTTCCGTCCCGATGATGCGTCGACAGCCCGGCGGATGCATCTGCCGGGACCCACTTTGATCGTGTTTCCAATAATGCCCCTCGGTCACATCATCGACCGCCGGCAGAGTATATTTCATCCGTTACACAAGGAGACCGGTATCATGAAAAAAACACTCATGACCATCGTCGGCACGCTGTTTTTCATGTGCGCATCCGGTTGGAATGCGTTCGCTGCGGATCTGGGTATCATTACCGGCGGAGAAAAAGGCACCTACTATCAGTTCGGCCTGGATCTCCAGAAACTGACCCGGGACAAAGGCATCCGCCTGAACGTCTACAATTCGAAAGGATCCATCGAGAACATTTACGCGGTTTTCAAACGGCCCCGCACCCAGATGGGCATCGTCCAGTCCGATGTTCTGGCATTCGTCTCCAAGGTGGATACCCATCCGACATTGGTCCGGATCGCCAGAAAAATCAAGATGGTGTTCCCCCTTTACAATGAGGAGGTCCATCTGCTCGGCCGTCGGGATATCGAAGATTTTGACGGCCTGACGGGCAAGCGTGTCGCCATAGACCGGGAAGGCAGCGGCACCTACCTGACCGCCAGGCTCCTCTTTGAAATCTCCGGGATCAAGCCGGGTGAGATGTTGACCATCGGCACCGACGAAGCCCTGGAACGGTTGAAGGCGGGGACGATCGACGCCATGTTCTATGTTGCCGGGCTCCCCGTCAAACTGTTTACTGAAAAGGTATCCGCGGAGGACGGGCTGGCCTTCATTCCAATCCGCGGCAAAAACATCGTCGAATATTATCCCTCTGCGGAAATTCCCGCCGACACGTATGCAGGGCAGCCGGATACCGTGCCGACCGTGGCGGTCAAGGCGGTGTTGGTATCCTACGACTTCCGTCAGTCGAATTGCGAATCCGTCGGCAGATTTGGCCGGATCCTGGCGGACAATATGGAATGGCTCAAGACCAACGGCCATCCCAAGTGGCGCTCCGTCGATCTCGATTATCCCCTCAAGGGATGGGAACAATACGACTGTGTGCGCAAACGCCTGCAAAGCGTCATGAAGACGACGCCCCCGGAATCTGCCGAGCCGAATCCGGTTCTGGACGCCGTCAAGGAGATGCTGAAGCCCTGACAATACATTAAATACGCCAAACCTGCTGCGAAGCAGGGACGGAAAGCCACGGGTCTCGAGATAGACAGCCGGGTTGCCTGATCATCAGGTAATTCGGCTTTTTTTGTTCGTTTCACCCAGCCGTCAAACAGAGGTGGATCAAAAATGTACGAGAACTTTTACCTGCTCAAAAAAAAGCCGTTCGAAAACACCCCCAACCCGGAATTTCTTTATCTATCCAGAAACCACGGAGAGGTCCTGGCATCGTTGTTATACGCCATCAATTTTGCCAAAGGCTTCGTTCTGGTCACCGGTGATGCGGGAACCGGCAAGACGATCCTGATTCAGGCCCTCATAAAAGAACTCGGCGCAAATGCCGTCGTTACCCACGTCAGGAATCCGCAATTCGGTTTTACGGAAATCATTCGTCATCTTTCGAAAAATCTCGACCTTCCCTTCAACGATCAAAACAATACATTTGATTCATATCACGACGTCAAATCGAAACTCGAACAGATGGATAAAGCGGGAAAACGGGTTGTCCTGATCATTGATGAAGCCCATCTTCTTTCGGAGAAATGCCTGGAAGAGATCCGGTTGCTCTCCAATCATGAAACCGAAAACCGGAAGCTGATTCAAATCGTTCTGGTCGGTCAGAACGGGATCTATGATATGCTTCAGAAGGATTCCCTGAAATCGCTCCGACAGCGCATCGTGATCAACCGCGAGCTCAACGCCCTGGATATGCACAGTGTCCCCAAATATATCCGGCATCGGCTCCGCGTCGCAGGAAGAGAAACCCCCCTTTTTGACCGGAAAGCACTCCTTCTGATCGGGGAGAAGAGCCGCGGGGTTCCGAGAATCATCAACCGCATCTGTGACAACGCCCTGATGAGGGGGTATACCTTTCAAACCCGGAAAATCGGAACCAGGATCGTCAAAGACATCATCGAGGAGATGGCGACTCCCCAGGCCGCATCCGTGCCGACTCCCGGGAACAAGAAAAAAATAACAAAGGCAGCCGTTTCGGCGGGCGTGATTTCATTGTTCATCCTGATACTCCTGACGGGTCATTTTTCGAAATCCAAGCCCGTCAAGGATACAGGAGAACTCGCTGTTGACGGGATGACACTCCATCAAAGCGAAACGGCGGAGATTCCCTCTCCAACCCTGATGGAAAACAGCGGCCCGCCCATTCACGCCGGCACCCTCCCCGTCGGAAAACCGGTCCCGCCGAAACCGGTTGAAGAAAAACCGGCCGCAACGTTGGACCAGGAAGGACACGCCGTATCTCCGAACCCGTGCCTGTCGGAAACAGCTCGGGATCGATACGGCATCGGGAACGACACCATCGTTGATTTGATCCATATGGCGAACCCGACCCTCCGGAGTGTCAAAGACGATTGTACGGGGCGGGAACTCGTCTATCCGGAAATCGAAAAAGCGGATCTGATCCGGGAGGATTCAGACGGAACCTGTACCATTCACTACGCGAGCTTTTATCGCATCGAACCGGCAGCGAAGCTGGTTGAGGAATTGATGCAACGGAACGAGAACGCCATGGTTGTCAAGTCTGTTCAAGGCGATGATCCGGTGTTTCGCGTTGTCATGGGCAAATACGAAACCCGCACGGCGGCTGAAAGGGCTCTGGCGCATCTGGAATTCAACTATCTCCCTTTCCTGCAGGGAAATCCCGTCCGGAATAAAAAGGTGCTGCTGGATGTTCTCGAGAATATCCAGTAAAAAGCCCTCATAAACCGGGATTCCGGAGCCATATCGTCAAATCTCAACTTTCGACTTTCATGATGGTGACCAAATAGAGGTGCCGGCCTATGAAAGTCGAAAGTTGAGGTTAAATAAGGCCCGGCATTCGACATCCCGGGCCTCTCCCGTACCGGACACGCCGCCAAACGTCGGCTGCGCAACACGACGGCCGTCGGCGCACCAACCGATCCGTTCAAATCAGAACTGCTCCTCCTCGGTGGATCCCTTCAGGGCCGCCACGGAGCTCTCCCCCTGGGTGACGCTGTCCATGAGGCGGTCGAAATAGCCGGCGCCCACGAACCGCTGGTGGCTGACGGCCATGTAGCCCTCGCTCCGCTCGTGGCGGAACTCCTCCTGCTGAAAACGGGAATAGGCGGCCATGCCCTCCCGTTTATAGCTCTGGGCCAGGTCGAACATGCCCAGGTTGAGGGTGTGAAACCCCGCCAGGGTGACGAACTGAAATTTGTAGCCCATGGCCGCCAGCTCCCGCTGGAATCCGGCGATGACGCCCTCGTCGAGGTTGGCCTTCCAGTTGAAGGACGGTGAACAGTTGTAACAGAGAAGCTTTCCGGGAAATTCGGCGTGGATCCCCTCGGCAAACCGACGGGCCTGTTCCAGGTCGGGCCGCGAGGTTTCGCACCAGATCATGTCGGCGTAGGGCGCGTAGCTGAGACCCCGGGCAATGGCTGCTTCCACGCCGCCCTTGACCCAGTAGAACCCCTCGCTGGAACGTTCGTTCCCGATAATGAACGGCCGATCCCGTTCGTCGATGTCGCTGGTGAGAAGTTTGGCCGCGTCGGCGTCGGTCCGGGCGATGAGCACCGTTGGCACGTCGCAGACATCCGCCGCCAGTCGGGCGGCGATCAGCTTGATGATGAACTCCCGGGTGGGCACCAAGACCTTGCCGCCCATGTGGCCGCATTTCTTGGCCGAGGAGAGTTGATCCTCGAAGTGAACCCCGGCGGCTCCGGCATCGATCATATCCTTCATCAGCTCATAGGCGTTGAGGGGGCCGCCAAAGCCGGCCTCGGCGTCGGCCACGATGGGGGCGAACCAGTATGGCCCATCCTTGCGGCAGTCAAGCACCTGAATCTGGTCCGCCCGCCGGAGGGCGTTGTTGATGCGCCGCACCACCGTCGGCACGCTGTTGGCGGGATAGAGGCTCTGATCGGGGTACATCTCCCCGGCCAGGTTGTTGTCGGCCGCCACCTGCCACCCGCTCAGATAAATGGCCTTGAGACCGGCCTCCACCTGCTGGACCGCCTGGTTGCCGGTCAACGCCCCCAGAGCGGCGACGAAAGGTTCGGTCTGGAGGAGATGCCACAGCCGTTCGGCCCCGATCCGGGCGAAGGTGTGCTCGATCCCGAGGGTGCCCCGCAGGTTGAGGACCTCCGCCGCCTTGTAGGGACGGACGATGCCCGCCCATCGGGGATCGTTTTTCCATCGGTTTTCAAGCGCCTCGATTTCGGCAAAATCGATCTCGTGACAGGTGTGTCGTTTTTCCAGTTCCATGGCTTTCTCTTCGATGGTCCGCATCGCAAATTCCTTTCTGCAAATAAAGGCTGAAGGCTAAAGGCTGAAGCCTGTGCCCACATAATCACATAATCACTTAACCACCCTCACAACCACCCAAAGTCGAGTAAAAAGCTGAAGCGGATAAAGCCACCGTCCGTGACAACCGCACCCCTTCAGCCTAACATATTGCCTTCAGCCTGTTATCCGAAACGCTAATCCAACGCCTCATAAGCGCGGAGCGTCAAAAAGTCCTCGAGTTCGGGGTTGGCGACAATGGCATCGAACATCTCGGCCGCCCGCTGGTAATTCCCGGCGGCAAAGGCCTCGTCCCCCACATCCCGGCGAATGGCCGCGGTCTCCTCGTCCATGATCCGCCTGAAGAGATCCAGGGTCACGTCCCCGCCGTCGCTCAGGATCCCCTGGGGATGATGCACCCACTGCCATACCTGGGTTCGGGAGATCTCGGCCGTAGCCGCGTCCTCCATCAGGTTGTAAAGCGGCACGCACCCGTTGCCCGACAGCCATGCCGCCATGTACTCGACGCCCACACGGATGTTGGTGCGCAGCCCCTGTTCAGTGATCGTTCCCACGGGCAGCTTGAGAAGGTCTTCCCGGGTCACGGTCACATCCTCCCGCAGCCGATCGATCTGGTTGGGGCCGGACAAGCGTCGGTCAAACTCCTCCGTTGCGATCGCCACCAACCCCGGATGGGCGACCCATGTGCCGTCGTGGCCGTCTTCGGCCTCACGGATTTTGTCCTCCCGCACCTTCTGGAGCGCTGCCGCGTTGGCTTCCGCATCGCCTTTGATGGGGATCTGGGCGGCCATGCCCCCGATGGCGTGGGCCCCCCGCCGGTGGCAGGTCTTGATCGCCAGCAGCGAATAGGAGCGCATGCAGTGTCGCGTCATGGTGATCTGGGACCGATCCGGGAAGATGTAGCCGGGAACCTTTCTGAACCGCTTGATGAAGCTGAAGATATAGTCCCATCGCCCGCAGTTGAGGCCGGCGCTGTGCTCCCGCAGTTCGTAGAGGATTTCATCCATCTGAAAGGCCGCGAGGATGGTCTCGATGAGGACCGTGGCCTTGATGGTCCCCCGGGGAATGCCCAGAAGTTCCTGGGCGCGGACGAAGACATCGTTCCAGAGGCGGGCCTCCAGATAACTCTCCATCTTGGGAAGATAGAAATAGGGACCGGTTCCCCGGGCCGTGAGTTCGCGGGCGTTATGGAAAAAATAGAGGGCGAAGTCGAAGAGACTTGCGGAGACGGGCCGGCCGTCGATCTCGAGATGCTTTTCCACGAGATGCCAGCCCCTGGGTCGGACGATCAGGACGGCGGTCCTGTCGTTCAGCCGGTAGGACTTGCCCTCCGGGCTCTCGAAGGAGATGGCCCGCCGAACCGCATCCCAGAGGTTGACCTGTCCCTGAAGGGTCCCTGTCCAGGTGGGCGCGTGGGAATCCTCGAAATCGGCCATGAAGGTTCTGGCGCCTGAATTGAGGGCGTTGATGATCATCTTGCGCTCCACCGGCCCGGTGATCTCGACCCGGCGATCCAGAAGATCCCGCGGCACGGGCGCGATCCGCCAGCCGCCCTCCCGGACGGATCGGGTTTCCGGCGGGAAATCCGGCAGATTCCCGGCGTCGATCTCCGCCTGAACCTTGCGGCGACGCTCGAGCAGCGCCCTCCGGGTCTCGTCGAATTCACGGGCGAGGGCCGCGACGAACGCGAGGGCTTCTGGGGTGAGGATACGATCGAACTCCGGCGGGACCGGCGCCGTGATGCGAATACCGTTGGATGGATTGCGGCTGTTCATGGGGCGTTCCTCCTTTCCGGGCAGGTCTTGTGGTCAATGCGCGACACATGATTCGAATTGAATCTTTTGAGATTGAATTATCCGGGAAATTTAATAATATAATGACGAGATGTCAATGCAGACCCATCGGCCCCGCCGAAACGACGGCATGCCGCACGACGCATTCGGAGCGAGGAGATCAGGCCATGACCAGCGAAGATTGCCCGAAAGAAACCGCAGCCGATGCCGCGGCCTTCATCCGCGAGGCCTACGAGGCATACCAGGCGCAATTTCTGCACATCACGAAGCGGTCGCCGGACCGGTTCAACCGGCGGGACTGGAGCGGCGCCTACCAGGATGCCCTGGAACGGCTCGACCTCTACACCCGCGTGGTGAAACGAACGGTGAACGCCCTTCGACATCGTCTGGGGGACCGTCTGAACACCCCGGCTGCGGGTCCAGAGATGAAAGCCGCCTACACCGGACTCATCCGCCGGAGGGACGACGTCGAACTGGCGGAGACCTTCTTCAATTCAGTGGTGCGGAAGATTTACGCCGTCGTGGGCGTCGCCCCCCGCCTCGAATTTATCGCATCCGAATTCAAGATCCCGCGGATCGAGGACCGGACCTGCCCGGTCTGCGACGTCTACCGACCCGATGCCGGGTCGGACGGACTCGTCCGCATGTTCCGGGACATTCTGGGATTCTACGGCGCGGAGCTCCAATTTCAGGACCCCGATGCCGACGCCCGCAGAATCGCCGAGCGGACGGCATCGACCCTTCGCGATGTCGCCGGCGGCGCCCGGCCCGATATGGTGGAAATGATCACATCGGTATTCTACCGGGACAAGGCCGCCTACATCATCGGCCGGATGCGCATCGGAAACCGCATCCAACCCATAGCCGTCGCCTTTTTGAGCCGGCCCGAGGGGGCTGCGGCAGACGCGGTGCTCATGGATGAAAGCGACGTCAGCATCCTCTTCAGCTTCACCCGCTCCTATTTCCATGTCGTCGTGGACAGGCCCATGGAGCTCGTCAATTTCCTGAAAACCCTCACCCCGCTGAAACGGGTGTCCGAACTGTATACCGCCATTGGATTCCACAAACACGGCAAATCGGAGCTGTATCGCGAGCTGACCCGCAACCTCGAGACCGCCGCCGACCGTTTCGACATCGCCCGGGGTGAAAAAGGCATGGTCATGCTGGTCTTCACCCTGCCCTCCTTCGATGTGGTGTTCAAGATCATCAAGGATCGGTTCGACTATCCCAAAACCACCAATCCCCGGGACGTCCGCAACCGCTACAAGCTGGTGTTCCGGCACGACCGGGCCGGGCGCCTGGTGGACGCTCAGGAATTTCAGGAGTTGACCTTCGACACGGCCCGTTTCTCTCCGGCCCTGCTGAAGGCGTTCCGGGAAAACGCGGCCGAAACCGTGACCATTGAAGGAGACCGACTGAGAATCCGGCATCTCTACACCGAAAGGCGGCTGACCCCCCTCGACATTTTTATCGAGGAGGCACCCGAGAGCGAGTCCCGGGAAGCCGTACTCGACTACGGCCGGTCCATCAAGGAGCTGGCGGCCACCAATATTTTCCCCGGGGACCTGTTCCTGAAAAATTTCGGCGTCACGAGCCACGGCCGGGTCGTGTTTTACGACTACGACGAACTCTGCCTTCTCACCGACTGCAATTTCCGGAAGCTCCCCCCTGCCAGGGGGTATGACGACGAGATGTCTTCGGAGCCGTGGTTCTTTGTCGACGACAAGGACATCTTCCCTGAGGAGTTCCGAACCTTTCTGCGGTTTCCAGATCACCTCAAGGCGGTTTTTGAAAACGCCCATGCCGACCTCTTTGACGCGGACTTCTGGCACGGCGTCCAGGAGCGCCTGAAAACCGGTGCGGTCATTCATATCTTCCCTTACCGGGAAAGCCTCCGGTTCAGGGACGCCCCACACCCCCGACAACCCGACCTCTCAAAATCACCGCTTGATAAACCCTTCAAAATAGGCTTTAAAGAAACCTGTCAACCCCAACCAAAGGAGAAGATCTCATGAAACGTTTCCGGACGATTCTCGCCGCCGTCTGCGTCATGGCGGTCCTATGCACCCCGGCCGCGGCCAAGACCCTCACGGTGGCCACCGACACCAACTTTCCGCCCTTCGAGTTCAAGGATGCCTCGGGCAAGCATACGGGCTTCGACGTGGAGCTCTGGGATGCCATCGCCAGGCAGCTCGGCATGGACTACAAGCTTCAGCCCATGGATTTCAACGGCATCATCCCGGGGCTCCAGACCGGACAACTGGATGCGGGCATCGCCGGTATGACCATCAAGCCCGAGCGGGCCGAGGTGATCGATTTTTCCGATCCTTACTACAATGCCGGTCTGCTGATCATGGTCAAGGCCGACAATACCGACGTGAACGGCATCGAGGATCTGAAGGGCAAGGTCGTTTCCACCAAGCTGGGCACCACCAGCGAGGACTTTGTTAAGAAAAACGCCAATGCCGAAGAGGTCAAGCTCTTCCCCAACAATGACGCCATGATCCTCGAGCTGATGTCGGGCGGCGCCGACGCCGTCGTCTTCGATTCCCCGGTGCTCGCCAACTTCATGCGAAGCGATGCCGGCAAAGGGAAGGTGAAGGTGGTGGGCCCCCTCTACATGGGCCAGTCCTACGGCATCGGCTTCCCCAAGGGCAGCCCCCTCACGGCGAAGGTCAACGAAGCCCTCAAAAAGCTCAGGGAAAGCGGCGCCTACGACGCTCTCTACATGAAGTGGTTCGGTACGGAGCCGAAGTAGAAGGGCAGACTGAAGGCTGGAGACTGAAGGGGTGCGTCAGCCGCGAACGGTGCCTTTATCTCCTTTAGATCTCCTTTAGCCTGCGGTTTTCGGTTATGTGACTATGTGGTTACAGGCGTATGCCTTCAGCCTTCAGTCTTTCCGGACGGAGGTGTCGGGAGGGGACGGCGCGGGACCTTTCAGCGGTGAGTTTTAGTGTCGCTTGAGCGCCGCGGAGAATCAGCGGCCTGGACTGTTTGAGCGCAGCGAGTTTCCGGGCCGCCCGGAGCAAGCTTTAGCGACACTTGAACGAAACCGCGTCGGGCCCGGGCCGTCCCCTCCCGACACCGGCTCATGAAGGCCGAAAAATAAAAAAGGAACCGCGCATGGGATTTACATTTAAATGGGAGGTGATGCTCGAGACCTTTCCGCTGCTTCTCTCCGGCGTGAAGCTGACCGTTGTCATCACCCTGGCCGGCCTCTTCTTCGGTTTCATCATCGGCGCCGTGACCGGCCTGATGAAGCTCTCCAGGCGCCTGCTTCTCCGCAAACTCGGCGGCGCGTACGTCGAGGCGATCCGGGGAACCCCCCTCATCGTCCAGGTCATGTTCCTCTATTTCGGCATCCCCATGGCCACGGGCCTGCGGATCGCGCCGGTCACCGCCGGCATCATCGCCATTGCGGTCAATTCGGGCGCCTACATCGCCGAGATCGTCCGGGGGGCCGTGAAGTCCATTGAAGCGGGCCAGACGGAGGCGGGACGCTCCATCGGGCTGACCCAGCTTCAGACCATGCGCTACATCATCTGGCCCCAGGCCTTCCGCCGGATGATTCCGCCCCTGGGAAACCAGTTCATCATCAGCCTCAAGGACACCTCCCTGCTGGTGGTCATCGGCGTCGCGGAGCTCACCCGGGTGGGACAGGAGATCATCGCCGTCAATTTCAGGGCCTTCGAGGTCTGGCTGACGGTGGGCATCGTCTATCTGATGATGACCCTCTCCATCGCAAAGGTGCTCAGGATGACCGAAGAGCACCTTGAAAACCGCACGACACGATAAGGGGACGCCATGATTCAGGTCCGAAACCTGCACAAGCGATTCGGGAACCTGGAGGTCATCAAGGGGATCGACCTTCACATCCGTCCGGGCGAAGGGGTCTGGATGGACGGGTCCATGCCGTCATGTTTTCCATAACCCGATCCGGCAAGGCTTGACGATCATGGCATCATCGCATTCAGGCGGCGACGACGACGCCCCGGCCATCTGGGAATACACCTCCCCCGACCGATACGCACTGCCTTCGGACACGGTGGAGCAGAAGATTCGTTCGGGCATCGGCGCCCTCTTGAAAACCTTCGGAACCGAAGACGCCGCTTCGGAATCACCTGTCAAGCCAAAGGAAAAGCTCGAAAAGCTGTCCTGGTCGGAGATCAGCGACGTGGCCCCCGACCCCGGTCTGGACGCGGCCGTGGAGGCGCTTGACACGGCCCTGTCTTCGAGACTGTCCGACGGTTCGGTCGTCTTCGTTATCTCGCCGCCTCATGCCTGGCGGAGGGAGATCATGTCGGAGTGGGCCCGCCGGGCTCAATGGCGTCTTCTGGAGGGCCCCGATGCCCGAACCCTTCTCTCCGGGAGCGGCGAATGGATGCGGGACCGATTCGACAGCCGTTCGCCCTGGGTGCTTCCCCACCTTGAAAACTGCTATCTGCGCCATCCCCGATCCCTGAAAAGCATCCGCCACCTTCTGGACATCTTCTGCGCAGGCATTCCAGGTACGGGCGTCGTGGGATGTGACAGTTGGGCATGGGCCTACCTGATGAAAATCTGGAACGGCCGGCAGTCCGGATTGCTGAGCCTCCAGGCCTTTGACCGCGAGCGCCTGGCCCGATGGCTCGAGGAGCTCGCGGCCGGCGATGGCCCCCGCCGGCGCAATTTTCGCCAGGCCATCGACGGGAAATACGTTTTGACGCCCGTCGGCGACGTCGATGAAGAGAGCCGCGAGACGCCAAAGACCAGCAGTTTCCTCAAACACCTGGCCGCCTGTTCCCGCGGCATTCCCGGCGTCGCTCTGGCGCTCTGGCGGCGGGCCTTGAGGCTCGGCCCGGAGAACGACGATGACGGGGACAACGAGACCGAATCGTCACCCCCGGTGGATCCGACCACTGTCTGGATAACGGAATGGGACGCGCTCCGGAGGCCCGGTCTCCCGTCTGAAAAGGATCGGGATCTCGCCTTCACGGCCCATACCCTTCTGCTCCACGGCGGCTTGGACGCGGAGGTTCTGGCGGAGATTCTGCCCCTATCCGTCAGCCGGGTCCGGCAGATCCTTTCGGTGCTGCGGGAAACGGAAACCGCGGCGGAGGACGATGGGGTCTGGCGCGTCACCGCTTCGGGCTACCCGGCGGTGCGACAGTTTCTCCAGAGCGAGGGATACCTCACGGATCACTTTTAGGCATGGGAGGTTGCCATGGACGGCATGGAAAAGGTTTCCGACATCGCCCTGAAGCTGAAGCACTCCAATCTCTTCATGATCGGCTTCATCATCATCGCCGCCTATATCCTGGCCGTCCTGATCCAGCGCATGCTGCCGTGGCTGGCCGGGAAACTTCCGAGCCGATACCGCTATCACGTGCTGGCCCTGGTGCCGGTGATGCGGCTTCTGATCATCGCCGCGGGGATAGGTTTCATCATACCCCAGGTCATCGAACCCACCGTCGAAAACCTCCTGGCACTCTTCGCCGGCTTCGGCATTGCCCTTGGCTTCGCCCTCAAGGATTATGTCAGCAGCCTGGCGGCCGGCGTCGTCACCCTTTACGAAATACCCTATCGGCCGGGAGACTGGGTCGAAATCGAAGGGGCCTACGGCGAGGTGAAATCCATCGGCATGCGGGCCGTAAAAATTCTGACCCCCGACGACACCATGGTGGTCATTCCCCATCTGAAGCTGTGGGACGAGCTCATCTTCAACGCCAACGACGGCAGCCAGAACCTGATGTGCATTGCCGACTTCTATCTCCACCCTCTGCACGATGCGGCTGCGGCCCGCGAAATCCTCATGGACGTGGCATTAACCAGCCCGTTTCTGCAGTTCCAACGCCCCGTGAACGTCATCGTGGCCGAGAAGCCCTGGGGAACCCACTACCGCCTCAAGGCCTACCCCATCGACCCCCTGGAGCAGTTCAACTTCACCACCGACCTCACCCTTCGGGGCAAGGCCGCCCTCTCGGCCATGGGCTTTCGTTTTGCGGAATACCCCGCCTTTGAAGGCGGCCGCCCGCCGGCGGCGTGATTCGAGAGGCGCCGATACCGGCGTCGCCTATCCCTCGATCACGCCTGCTGCTTCCTGGATGATCCGGATCGTACGCTTCCTGGGCAGCACCCGGATAGATACCTCCCGTTTCTCTCCGCCGGTCAGCAGGATCTCGAACCGCTCCTTTTCCACATAGTGGTGCGGCGGCAGGTTTTCCGCATGGACGGCGAGCGTCCAGGCGCCGGGCCGCAAACCCTCGAGGCTGAATCGCCCCCTGCCGTCGGTGAGCACCCGCAGCGTCTCCGTTTCACGGGTGAGCACCACGAGGGCGTTGGCAAGGCCCCGGGAGGCCGCCACTTCGTCTCCGCCCGAGGTTTCCGGCACGGCTGTTTTTTCCCCGGCGATCCGGAAGCCTTGGCCCGGCCCTTCCGTTTCCGCGAATTCGTAAATCGTGATCCGGCCATAGAGGGCCGCGCTTCTGGCCACCCCGATCTCGACAAAGGCTTCTTCCCCGCCCTCGATGGTGACGGCCATGGGGGTTTTCTCCATGGGAACCCGATCCAGCCCGATGCTGCCCGCATCCACGTCCAGATGGACGGTCCCGGGCTTCAGAGCGGGAAAGCGGAATTCACCGCCGCCGTCCGTCACCGCGGCAGCTCCGTTCAACCGCAGGACGGCATTGGCAAGGGGCGCGCCGGTCTCCTGATGCCGGACCAGGCCCTTGAGCGTGCCGATGCCCTTTTTTCGTGCCGTGGGCAGGCCGAAGGGAATGGACAGCTCCACGACGACGGCGCTTTCGTTCCGCCGGTCGTGGAAGGTGTGCCGGCCCCGGGCCGAGACGGTCCACCCGCTGGAAAACGCATGCCGGATTCCCGCGTCCGCGGTGTACCGCTCCCCGTAGCCGAGGTCCAGGGGCCTGTAGGTTTCAAGCCGCGCGTCGATGTCCGTTCCGGTCCCCAGCCGGAGCGAACCGGTGAGGCCGGCATTCAGGAAGTCCCCGCCGGGATTTTCCGGATCGTCGCGGTTGCTGTAGCGCACATAGGCGCCGTAGGTCTGGTTGGGGGTGGGCATGACGTAACCCGAGGCTTCGTAAACCCCCACCCTCGTGTTCCGGGCTTCGAGCCGGTCCCGGCTGTCGCCCCATTCGGCGGAGAGATTGAAAAAGGCCTTGCGGAAGCGCTGTCCCAGGCGGGCCCTCAGGGTCTGTTCACGGGTGTCGTAGCCGGGGACGGAAAGCCGGTCTTCCCGGGTGCTGAAAAGGGACTCCAGCGCCAGGCTGGTTCCCGTGCGCCACTGGTACCCGAGCCCCAGGGACCCGAACCGGGTCAACCCGGCGGTCTCGTCGCCCACGTCGAGGCGGAGGTTCTCCTTTTCCTGCCTGACGGCGGCGTTCAGGGAAAAGCGGTCGGTCAGCCGGAAAAAAAAATTGCCCGAGGCATATTCCCTGTCCCGGTAATTTCCGGGAAAATCGGGCGCCGCGCGGATATATTCGATACGATAATGGGCCCGGTCGAGGGAACCGTACAGGCTGAGCCAAAAGGCAGGATCCCGGGCATTCTCCTCCCGGCCGTATGCCGCCTCGAACTCGAGGTTGACGGCGTCCATGGGGGCCAGAAGCCCCTGAATGCCGGCAAGCCGGGCGCCGGCGTCGTCGGTCCGTCTATCGAGCAGATTCACGCCGATCCGGTATCTCTCCCCGAAACGGTATTCCATGCCGAGGGCGCCCTGGGTTTCCGCCGGATCCTGCCGCAGCGTGTTCATGTAGTAGCCCCGCAGATCGAAATCGCCCAGGGTGATCCGGGAGGACGCGCCGCGGCCCTCGAGACCCTGCTCGGTGAGCCGGGAAAGGGCGTAGTACCCGTCCCCCAGCATCAGGTCGCCGGCCCGGCTACGGTATCCGGCGAAATACCGGGGGCGCTCGCCGAAGAGGCTGTTCTCCTCCAGGGTGTCGGGTCCCTGGAAGACAAAGGCGATCTCGTCGTCCCCGTCATCGCTCAACGCGCCCCCGCCCGAAAATTCCCCCTGGAACCCGCTGCCGCCGATCTCCTCTTTCACGCCCAGGTATCTGAGAGCGATCCGGGCGGGTATCCGGTGAAACCGGTCCGCCGCGCCGGTCATTCTCGGGATGACGTCCACCGCACAGGAGGCCCGGGCCGTCGTCTCTTCATCCCCGATGGAATGGAGCGTCACGTCGAGAATGTGCTTGAACCCTTCCCGAGACTTTTCATCGGTCCCGACGGTCACCCGCACCTCCCCGGACGCTCCCGGGGCCAGCGTCATCTCCCGGGGGGCGAACTCGACGGGCAGGTTCCGGCCGCTTTCCACCGCAACCGCCAGC